>JBBQYB010000125.1:0-9539 GCA_038209095.1 Rhodobacterales bacterium | reverse complement strand
CGGGGCCGGCGACGGTCGCGGGCCGCTCGCGACGGCGCTTTCGCTGTGTCTGCTGGCGGCGCGGGCGGAGGCGCTGGTCTGTCTCGACGGGGTCACGCTGATCCATCCCGGCCAGATTGCGGTGGCGAACGAGGTTTTCGCGCCGAGTGCCGCGGAACGGACGGTGGCCGGGGCCGAGGTCGCGGCGTTCGAGGCGGCACGCAACCGGGGCGAGGGGGTGGGCGTTCTCGACGGGCAGATCGTGGAGAACCTGCATGCGGATCGAGCGCGGCGTCTCTTGGCTCGCGCTGCGGCGATCGACGCGCTAGAAGCAGACCGGGCGGACGGACCGCCGGCACCACAAGGAATTCGACTTTGAGCATGCTGATCCTCGGTCTCGCGGTCTGGACATCCGCCCATCTGTTCAAGAGCGTCGCGAGCGGACCGCGCGGCGAGATCTCGGCCCGTCTGGGCGAGAACGGATCGAAGGGGCTCTTCGCGCTTCTGATCGTGACGGGCCTCGTGGTCATGATCGTGGGCTATCGGGGGGCCCCTTATGTGGCACTCTGGACGCCGCCGGGATGGACGGTGCATCTCAACAACCTGCTGATGCTCGGGGCGATCGGCGTCTACGGCATGAGCATGTCCAAGGGCCGGGCGCGGTCCTGGCTGCGGCATCCGCAGCTGTGGGGCGTCGTGATCTGGGCGGTGGCGCATCTGCTGGTGAACGGCGACGTGGCGGCCCTCCTCCTGTTTGGCGGCATCGGGGCCTGGGCGGTCGCGAACATGTTCGCGATCAACCACCGGGATGGTGCCTGGGTGCGGCCGGAGCCGGGACCGGCGTCGCGCGACATCCGGCTCGTGATCATCACGCTGGTGCTCTACGGGATCATCAGTGCGATCCACGCCTGGCTGGGCGTCTGGCCGTTCGGGGGGTGAGAATGCTCGCGTACCGGTTTCTGACGGAGGCGGACACGGCGGCATTCTGTCACAAGGTGACCGAAGCGCTGGCGCGGGGCTGGTCGCTGCACGGCGGGCCTTCATATGCCTCCGATGCGTCCGCCGGCGTCATGCGTTGCGGGCAGGCCGTCGTGAAGGAGGTCGATGCCTCGTATCGGGCGGAGATGACACTCGGCGATCTTTGAGTGTGATCACGGAATTTTTCGCAGTGATCACATAGTGCAAGAAGCTTGCATTGGGGGCGGAATGGGTGTTTCAAGCGCCGTGAACTTTGACCGGATCGGGTGCCGCGAGGGCATTCTCTTATCCGGTCAGACCCTGCGCGGCCCCGTCGCCGCCGCGCAGCGGGGCCCGGGCGGCGGCAGACGGAGGCATGGATGGCCGATGTAAACCGGGGCAAACGGCCCCTTTCTCCCCACCTGAGCATCTACCGTCCGCAGATCACGTCGATGCTGTCGATCCTGCACCGCATTACCGGCGTGGCGCTGACGCTCGGGGCGTTGATCGCGGTCTGGTGGTTTCTCGCGGCGGCTACGGGGGTCGAGTATTTCGATTTCATCGACGGACTGGTGACGTCCTGGCTGGGCGGGCTGGTGATGATCGGGCTGCTGGTCGCGTTCTGGTATCACTTCTGCAACGGGATCCGGCACCTGTTCTGGGATGCGGGCTTCGGGTTCGACATTCCCGTGGTGCAGAAATCCGGTGTGGCGACGGGCGTGGCGACGGCGGTGCTCAGCGTGATCACGCTGATCGTCGCACATTGGTGAGGAACGGGCGATGAGCTACAAGACGGCTAAGGGACGTGTGCTGGGGCTCGGGTCGGCCAAGGACGGCACGGATCACTGGTGGAGCCAGCGGATGACATCCATCGCGTCGGTCCCGCTGACGCTTCTGTTCATCTTTCCGTTCGTGCGGGCGCTGGGCTCGGATCATGCTGCGGTGGTGGCGCTCTATGCGCAGCCGTTTCATGCGATCGTCGCGATCCTTTTCGTCGCAGTGACGTTCGTGCACCTGCAGCAGGGGTTGCAGGTGGTCATCGAGGACTATGTGCACGACAAGGTGTTGCGGACGGGGGCCCTGGTCGCGAACACCCTCTTGAATTGGGCGTTCGGGCTCGCCGGCGTGTTCGCCGTGGCCAAGATCGCCTTTTCCGCGTGACCGGAGACCGACATGCCAGCCTATGATTTCATCGACCACACCTACGACGTCGTCGTCGTCGGAGCCGGAGGCGCGGGGTTGCGCGCGACCCTGGGGATGGCGGAGCAGGGGCTGAAGACGGCCTGCGTGACCAAGGTGTTTCCGACCCGCTCGCATACCGTGGCGGCACAGGGCGGGATCGCCGCATCGCTGAGCAACATGGGGCCGGACCACTGGCAGTGGCACATGTACGACACGGTGAAGGGATCCGACTGGCTCGGGGACACCGACGCCATGGAATATCTGGCCCGCGAGGCCCCGAAGGCGGTCTATGAGTTGGAGCATTACGGGGTGCCGTTCAGCCGGACGGAGGACGGACGGATCTATCAGCGCCCGTTTGGCGGGCACACGACCGAATTTGGCGAGGGGCCGCCGGTGCAGCGCACCTGTGCGGCCGCGGACCGCACGGGTCATGCGATCCTGCACACGCTCTACGGGCAGAGCCTCAAGCACAGCGCGGAATTCTTCATCGAGTATTTCGCGATCGATCTGATCATGGACGAGGACGGGGCCTGCCAGGGCGTCGTCGCGTGGAAGCTCGACGACGGCTCGCTCCACCGGTTCAACGCCAAGATGACGGTGCTGGCCACGGGCGGGTACGGGCGCGCGTATTTCTCGGCGACGTCGGCGCATACTTGTACCGGCGACGGCGGGGGCATGGTGGCGCGCCAGGGCCTGCCGCTCCAGGACATGGAATTCGTGCAGTTCCACCCGACCGGCATCTACGGCGCCGGGTGCCTGATCACCGAAGGCGCGCGCGGCGAGGGCGGGTATCTGACCAACTCCGAGGGCGAGCGCTTCATGGAGCGGTATGCGCCCACCTACAAGGATCTGGCGTCGCGCGACGTGGTCTCGCGCTGCATGACCATGGAGATCCGCGAGGGGCGCGGCGTGGGTCCGCAGAAGGACCACATCTATCTACATCTCGACCATTTGCCGCCTGAAGCCTTGCACGAGCGGCTGCCCGGCATCTCGGAGAGTGCCAAGATCTTTGCCGGGGTGGACCTGACCAAGGAGCCGGTTCCGGTCCTGCCCACCGTGCACTACAACATGGGCGGGATCCCGACGAATTACTGGGGCGAGGTGCTGGCCCCGACCGAAGAGGACAGCGAACGGATCCTGCCGGGCCTGATGGCGGTGGGCGAGGCGGGATGTGCCAGCGTGCACGGGGCGAACCGGCTCGGTTCCAACTCGCTGATCGATCTCGTGGTGTTCGGGCGGGCGGCCGGGATCCGGGCCGGCGAGGTCGTGGACCCGAAGAGCGCCAACCGGCCGCTGAATGCCGAAAGCGTCGATCAGGCGGTGGCGCGGTTCGACGCCCTGCGCCATGCGAACGGGTCGATGCCCACTGCGGGGCTGCGGCTCGCCATGCAGAAGGCGATGCAGAACGACGCAGCCGTGTTCCGGACCGACAAGACCCTGGCGGAGGGCGTGCAGAAGATGACCGAGATCGCGGCGGGGATGCGCGACATCAAGGTCACCGACCGGTCGATGGTCTGGAATTCGGATCTGATGGAGACGCTGGAGCTGACCAATCTGATGCCGAACGCGCTCGCGACCATCGTCAGTGCCGAGGCGCGCAAGGAGAGCCGCGGTGCGCATGCGCATGAGGATTGGGCGCAGCGCGATGATACAAATTGGCGCAAGCACACGCTCGCCGTTGTAAACCCGGACGACACGGTTACGTTGTCCTATCGGCCGGTGCATCTCGAGCCGCTCACGACGGCGGCGGAGGGCGGCATCGACCTGAAGAAGATCGCGCCGAAGGCGCGGGTGTATTGAGGATCCGTAGCGATGGTTGAACTCACCCTTCCCAAGAATTCGCGGATGGTCACGGGCAAGACCTGGCCAAAGCCTGCGGGGACTGCGCGGCTCAAGACGTTCCGGGTTTACCGCTATGATCCGGATACGCCGGAGAACCCGCGCGTCGATACGTATTTCGTCGATCTCGATACCTGCGGGCCGATGGTTCTGGATGCGCTGATCAAGATCAAGAACGAGATCGACCCGACGCTGACATTCCGGCGCTCCTGTCGCGAGGGCATCTGCGGGTCCTGTGCCATGAACGTGGACGGGATCAACACGCTCGCCTGCATCTACGGCATCGACGAGATCAAGGGCGACGTGAAGATCTATCCGCTGCCGCACATGCCGGTGATCAAGGACCTGATCCCCGATCTGTCGCATTTCTATGCCCAGCATGCGAGTGTGATGCCGTGGCTCGAGACGAAGTCGAACGAGCCCGCGACCGAATGGCGGCAATCGATCGACGATCGCCGAAAGCTCGACGGGCTTTATGAGTGCGTGCTTTGCGCGTGCTGTTCGACGGCTTGTCCGAGTTACTGGTGGAACGGCGACCGGTACCTCGGTCCGGCGGCGCTCCTCACCGCGCACCGCTGGATCAGCGACAGCCGGGACGAGGCGACGGGGGAGCGGCTCGACGATCTCGAGGATCCGTTCAAGCTCTATCGCTGTCACACCATCATGAACTGCGCGAAGACCTGCCCCAAGGGCCTGAACCCGGCCAGAGCAATCGCATCGATCAAGCAGCTGATGGTCGAGCGCCGCCTCTAGGGCGGGCGAACCGTGCCCGGATCGAGGGGTCGGCGTCGTTAACGCTGACCCTTTCTATTTGTATGATATTCTATCCACGATATGTTACCTCGTTCGGCACGGGGGCGTGGCTGGGCTGCTTTTGCGCTTGTGACGCGCTGGTAACGGGGCGCGCCGGTAACGGGCGGCGGCGCGGTCTCTGGGCATGCTGAGCGGATGGATTTCGGGTGGTGATGAGTTCTCCGATCAGAAAAGAGCCTGGCCCGCGCGCCGAGGTCTTGGCCTATCCGAACCGGATGACGGCATTGCCGGATACAGTGGTTGACGACCAACCCATTGATATCCGCGCGCTCCTTGAGCCGGTTCGCCGCTGGAAGTGGCTGATCGCGTTCGTGGCGCTGTCGGTCGCGGCGGCCTCCATCGCCCTGGTCCAGACCCTCGCGCCGACCTACACGGCGACGTCGCGGGTCATCTTCGATCCCGAGCGCATCCAGATCATCGATCTCGACAGCGTGATCGCGTCGCCGGATATCTCCTCGACGGGGTTGCAGAATCAGGTGGAGATCCTGCGCTCGGCGACGCTGCTGGCGCGGGTCGTTGACAGCCTGCGCCTGACGCAGACGCCGGAGTTCAATCCCGCGTTGCGGACCGATCCGCCGAACCCGGTCGAGCGGGCCCTGGCGCGGGTACCCCTGCCGGACCCAGTTCTGGCGGTCCTGCGCCGGCTCAACATCGAGCCGCCCGACACGGGCCTGGAGGCCGGCACGCAGACGCCCGAGAAGGTCCGGCTCCTGGCCATCGAGACGCTGGTGGACGAGCTGAGCCTCCGCCAGATCCCGAATTCGCGGGTCATCGAGATCGGCCTGCGGCTGACCAATCCGGTGCTCGCGGCGAGCATCGTCAACATGATCGGCGAGCAATACATCCTCGTCCAGATCGAGCGCAAACGCGACGATGTGGCCGCGGCGACCGAATTGCTTGGCGTTCGGGTCCAGGATCTGGAGAACCGGCTCAACACGGCGGAGGAGGCGGTGGAGATGGCACGTCTCGACCTCGCCGAGGCATCGGGGTTCTCGAGCACGGTGATCGGCGATCAGCTCTCGGAGCTGAACGCCCAGGTCTCGGAGGCGCAGCGCGCCGTGGCGGACGGGGAGGCGCGCCTCACGCGGGCGCGGGCAGCACTCGAGGATCCCGCACGGTTCGGGACGGTCGAGGAGTTCCGCGCCTCGGCCGCTATCATGGGATACCGGGCGCGGGAGGTGGAACTTCTCGATCAGATCGCGTCCCTGCGATCCATCGTCGGGGCCGCGAACCCGGAGCTGACCCGGCTCGAGGCCCGGCTCGGGGATTTGCGCCGGTCGATGCAGGCGGAGGCGGAAGTCATCATCCAGTCGCTGGACGAGACCGTGGCCGCGGCGCGGACCCGCGAGGTCCAAGTCGCCGAGAGCCTGCGCAGCCTGCAGGGGCGGGCGGCGGAGCAATCGCGGTCCGAGATCAGGGTTCAGCGGCTGGAGCGCGACGCCCAGGCGACGCGGCTGATCTACGAGACGTTCCTCAACCGGATGAAGGAGACGTCCGAGCAGGCGAGCCTGCAGACGTCGGACGCGCAGGTCCTGACGCGGGCCATTCCGCCGGAGCTGCCGGACGGCTCGTCCGCGCGCAAGATCGTCGCGGCGGGCGTGCTGGGCGGGATCGTGCTCGGGCTCGGGCTGGTGTTCGTCATCGAGAACCTCAACAACACCTTCCGCAGTCCCGCCGACGTGGAGCGGCGGACCGGGCTGCCGGTTCTCGCGGCGGTGCCCGACGTGGGCCGGCTGCGACAGCCGCGCGACATCATGGCCTATCTGCTGAAGTCGCCGCATTCCTCGCTGGCGGAATCCGTGCGAAACCTGCGGACGAGCATACTCTATTCCAACATCGACCAGCCGCCGAAGGTCATCATGTTCGCCTCGTCGCTGCCGGGGGAGGGCAAGACGACGACGGCCCTGCTCGCGGCGATCACCAGTCAGCATATGGGCCGCTCCGCGATCATCGTGGATTGCGATCTGCGGCGGCGGACGCTGGGCGACACCATGGCGGTCCAGGACGGGCATCCGGGGCTGCTCGCGGTGCTCGAGGGTCGCTGCACGCTCGCGCAGGCCGTGATCACCGAGCCGGAGAGCGGCCTGAGCGTGCTTGCATCCGAGGCTCCGTGGTCGTCCAACGTCAACCCTGCGGACATTCTCGCCTCGGAGAAGTTTCGCAAGGTGATCGAGGAGTTGCGGTCGAGATACGATCTGGTGGTGCTGGACACGCCGCCGACCCTCGTCGTCTCGGACGGCCGCATCCTGGGGCAACTCGCGGATGTGGTGGTCTACATGGCGCGCTGGAACAGCACTCGCCGGCATGCCGTCCTGGAGGGATTGCGGGAACTGGCGTCGGTCAACGCCAAGACGGCCGGTGTGGTCTTTACTCGGGTCGATGAGCGGCGGGCTCGTCAGTATTCCGATACCGAGCATTACTATAAAAAAAGCTATCGCAAGTATATAAAATCTTGATTTACTCGGAAGATTGACATTCATGAAATTGCGGAACGGGGTGCAGTACATGGGCCTGGTATCTTTTTGTCGTCTGGCGTTGATCGCGATGTGCCTCGTGCTGGTCGGGTGCGGTTCGGCGGAGGACCGGGCGGAGGCCCACCATCTGAAGGCGGTCGAGCTGATCGCGGCGGGCGAGGACGAGCGGGCGGCGCTCGAATTGCGCAATGCCCTGCGGGAAGTGCCCACCCACTCGGCGGCCAGGCTCGCCTTTGCCGAACTGCTGGAGCGGCAGGGCGACCTGCGCGGTGCGATCGGCCAGTACACCGTCTTTCTCCAGGCGACGCCCGATCATCTCGCATCCCATCGGGCGCTGACCCGCCTGGGGATCGAGGTTCAGGATTTCGCGCTCGCCGAGACGCATGCGGACCGCGCGTTTGATCTCGACCCGCTCATCCCGGAGGTTCGGGCGTTCAAGGCGAGCGTCGATTTCCGGCGCGGCGAGACCGGACGGGCGGGCGAGATGGCGCGGGCCGTGATCGCCGAGACGCCCGGGAACGTGACGGCGCATCTGGTGCTGATCGCCCTCGCCCTGTCGCAGAGCGATCTGCCGGAGGCGCTGGCGGCGGCTGCCCGGGGGCTCGAGATCCTGCCGGAGGATCAGGAGCTGAACCTCGCGCGCCTCGCCGTTCTCGAGCAGATGAACGACACCGCCGGGGTCGGGGCGCAGCTCGAACGGATGCGCACGATCTTTCCGGAGGACCGCGAGATCGAGATGGCGCTGTTTCAGTGGCGGTTGCAGCATGGCAGCCGGGACGAGGCGCTGGCGCTCCTCTACGAGATCGCCGAGCGCGAGCCCAGCAATCCGACGGGATTTCTGAACATTGCTCAGTTCTTTCTGGAATTCGACGGGCCGGAGGCGGCGCGCACCGAATTGCGGAAGTTCGCCGAGACCCGCCCGGAGCCCCGGCCGTTCCTGCGCGCGCTCGCCCAGCTCGATTTCGCCGAAGGACGCCAGGAGGAAGCGATCGGGTCGCTGCGGGCCCTCACCGAGACGGCCGAGCCGTCACCGGACGTGCGCGACCTGCAAGCAATGCTGGCGCAGATGCTGGCCGAGACCGGTGAGGTTGCCGAAAGCGCCGCCCTGGTCGACGCGATCCTCATAGCGGACGAGCGCAATGTCGAGGCGCTCAAGCTGCGCGCAGCCCGTCTGACCCAGGCGGACCAGACCGAACTGGCGATGCAGGATCTGCGCACCGCCCTGCTCGTGGCACCGGAGGATCCGCAGATCTTCACCCTGATGGCCATGGCGCACGAGCGCGAGGGCGCGCGCGATCTGGTGGGCGAGCGTCTGGCCCGGGCGGTGGAGGCCTCCAATCTCGGCGTGGCGGAATCGCTGCGCTATGCGCAGTTCCTTCTGCAGGAGGAGCGCTACGGTCCGGCCGAGGGCGTGCTCCTCGATGCTCTGCGGCGGGCGCCCCAGGACGTGGGCCTCCTCGTGACGCTGGGCCAGATCCATCTGGCCCGACGCGATTATCTTCGGGTCCGTCAGGTCGCGGGGCTGTTGCGCGATCTGGGGTCGGACGCGGGGCTCGGTGCCGCGACCGAGCTGGAGATCACGGCGCTGCAGGCCGAGGGCCGGATGGAGGAGACCGTCGCGCTGCTCGAGACGCTGTCGTCCGAGCGGGCCGACGACGTGCAGATCCGGGTCGGACTGATCCAGGCGAAGCTGCTGGCGGGGGATGTGAGCGGCGCGGAGGCCGATGTCGCGACGTTCCTGGAAGCGGATCCGGAGGACCCCCTCGGGCGGATGCTCGCGGCGGGCCTGCAGGTGGTCAGGGGCGAGGCGGAGGCGGCCGAGGGTGCCTACCGCGCGCTGATCGCGGACCGGCCGGAGCTGATCGAGCCCCATCTCGCATTGTTCGGGCTGCTGATGCAGGAGGGCGACGTGGCGCAGGCTGCGGCCGTCATCGCAGAGGGGGTCGATGCGACCTCCCGGACCACCGCATTGGTGACGGTGATGGCCGGGCTGGTCTACGAGAGCGGCGACATGGACGGAGCCATCGCGCTCTACGACGAGCTCTACCAAGGTGATCCGTCGAACGTCGTGATCGCGAACAACCTCGCGAGCCTCATCAGCGCGCATCGCGACGATGCCGAGAGCCTCGAGCGTGCGTTTCAGGTGGCACGCCGGCTGCGGGGATCCGACGTGCCGGAGTTCCAGGACACCTATGGGTGGATCCTGGCGCGGCGGGGCGATACCGAGCAGGCCCTCACGTATCTGGAGCCGGCCGCGGCGGCGCTCGCCGAGGATCCGCTGGTCCAGTACCATCT
>JBBQYB010000124.1:0-9620 GCA_038209095.1 Rhodobacterales bacterium | reverse complement strand
CAATCGCCCTATTGGGACGGCAAGGTCGTGAACCTTCAGGTCACCGACACCGACAAGGACACGCTGAGCATCCGCGGCCTGATGAGTGCGCGCACCTCGCCGCAGGCCTGGGATCTGCGCTGCGAGGTGCGCGAGAAGCTGATCGTCTGGCTGCAGGCGGAATACCCCGAGGCCCTGCCGCGTCTGCGCGCCGAGATGGCCGTCCGGGAGGTGGACGCGAAATCGCGCAGGCTGTCGGGCGAGGCGGCCTGAGATGTCTTCGCACCGCGGGCGCATGCCGGGCGACGGTGCCATGCCGGAATTCTCCGAGCTTCTGCTTTTTTGCGGCGCGGTCGGGCTGGTCGGCCAGATCGCGCCCTTCCTCGCGCTGGTCGTGGCGGTCCCCATCGCCGAGCACGATCTGATCGCGGACACCGTCAGCGATCTGGCGCGGGGTCCGCACAAGTGGATCATGGACGGTGGCTTCTATTTCAACGCGGCGGGCCTGCTCGCGCTGTCCATCGGCTCTGCGCATCTGCATCTTGGGCGCAGGGCCTGGTCGGCGGGGATCCTGTGCCTCGCGTTCCTCGCGCTGGTCATCACGCTGCTGGGGCTCTGGGACGAGTTGCAGGCGGCCGATCCGCCCGGCCGGACGGTGCATGTCTGGCTGACGTTCCTGCTGGCACCGCTCTATCTGGCCGGGCCGCTCCTGATGGCGCCGGGGGTGGCGCGGATCGGCCGAGTGCTTCCCTATCTGTTCTGGGCCTCGGCGGGTCTCTGGGCGATCTTCGCCGTGGCGTTCAAGGTGGCACCCGACGGGTATGACGGGGCGCTCGAGAAGATCGCGATCGCCGCCACGGGGCTCTGGACGATCCCGCTCTCCGTCACGATCTTCCGTCGGGGCCTGAAGGGGCCCGTGGAGCAAGGGGCCTGACGCCCCGTAGGCCGAACCGGATCCAGCGCTACCGCTTGCCGACGTGGCCGGAGATCTGCCTAGATCTGCCACGCGCGGATCCGACGAATGGGCGCGTTTGCGGGTGAGGATCGCTCCGGAACGATGCGAGGCCGAGGCTCACGTGCCCCAGAGCATGGGTGTAGAGTTATAGCACCCGTACATCAGGATCGTCGAGGTGTCGTGCATGGCGGCGCAGCGCCCGCGGTTGTTTTGCAACGTCCGGATCCCGGGCTGCGTCCTTCTGTCCCAAGTTGCGGCCATCGGAAGGGTCCCGAACGAGGAACCGCCGTTGCTGCGGGGCGTTGGCCGGGAGAGAAATTTTCAATCACGATTGGAGGGGCTTATTCCATGGAGTACGGACTGTCGGGCAAGACGGCGCTGATCACCGGCGGCGCATCGGGCATCGGCCGCGAGACGGCCAGGATGCTGCTGAACGAGGGGGCGTCGGTCATCCTTGTGGATCTCAAGGGCGACGAGGTGGCGAAGGCCGCGAGCGAACTCGGCCCGAAGGCTTTCGCCTTGCAAGCGAACCTGCGCGACCCCGATCAGGTCATCGGCCTGCGGGCCTCCACCGAGGAGCGGTTCACCATGCCTGACATCGTGGTCTGCGCCGCGGGCATCACCGGAGCCAAGGGCCATCCCCTGGAAATGAAGGACAGCGACTGGCTGGAAGCCTGGGACACCGATTTCATGTCCGCCGTGCGCACCCTGCGCCAGTTCGTGCCGACCATGGAGAAGCGAGGCTGGGGCCGGGTGGTCGTGGTCTGCTCGGAGAACGCCGTGCAGCCCTATGCCGATGAGGCGGTGTATAACGTGGCGAAGGCGGCACTCCTTAATTTCTCGAAAGGCTTGAGCCGGGTGACGGCCGCCAACGGCGTCCTGGTGAACGCGGTCTCGCCGGCCTTCATCGAGACGCCGATGACGGACGGCATGATGGAGAAGCGCGCCAAGAAGGAGGGCGTCAGCCAGGAGGAGGCGGTCAAGAGCTTTCTCGAGGAAGAACGTCCGTACCTAGAGCTGAAGCGCCGGGGCCGCCCGGAGGAAGTGGCCGCGGCCATCGCATTCCTGTGTTCCGATCAGGCCAGTTTCGTCGTGGGGGCCAATTACCGGGTGGATGGAGGAGCGGTCGCCTCGATGAATGTCTGAGGCGACGGCAGTCTGACCGGACCTAGGCATTCCGGCCGAAATGCGTCAGGGCTTCCTCAAGGAGGATGCCCATGCCGACCTTCAGGCTCCGGATACCGTTCGACGGCGCAATGCTCGGGCCGGGCAAGGCAGAGTTATACGCGCATCTGTGAGACGGGGTCGATCGCGGCGGCGGGTCGGCGGTTGGATACGAGTTACAAGCGCGCCTAAATGTTCGTCGAGGAGATGAACGCGGCCTTTCTCGGAGCCGCTCGCGGCGAGTGCCCGTGGCGTACCGGGCGGCGGAGGTGCCACCGTGACGGACGCGGGCGTCCGGGTAATGGATCTCTCCGGCGGCGTCCTGTCGACGGCCGCCGCGGCCACCGAGGCTGCGGTCTCGGCGCTCGGGTCCATATTTCGACCGCAATGGCAGGGGCTTCCGTAGGAGCGTGATGGACGGTTGCCGGCACGCTGTATTTGAAGTGATATGTTTCTCGATACATACCGAAAGGGTTCGTCATGTCGTACCGCCTCGCCACGGCCGTGATGCTCTCGGCGTCCCTTGCCACGCCGGTCTCCGCCGATCAGGTCGTCGTGTTCGCGGCCGCGTCGCTCAAGACGGCGCTCGATGCGGTGGCCGCCGATTTCGAGGCGCGGACGGGCGACGAGGTGGTCATCAGCTACGGGGGCTCGAACGCGCTCGCGCGGCAGATCCTGGACGGTGCGCCGGCGGACATCTTCATCTCGGCGGCGGCGGATTGGATGGACACGGTCGAATACGAGGGGTTCGTCGTCTCGGGCGGACGCGAGGACCTCTGGGGGAACCGGCTCGTCGTGATCGGGCATGGCCGGTACGCGGCCCCCGTCGAGATCGGGCCGGGGCTCGATCTGGGTGGTCTGCTTGGCGATGGCCGGCTCTCGATGGCCATGGTGGATGCGGTGCCGGCGGGGCAATACGGCAAGGCCGCCCTCCAGTCGCTGGGGCTCTGGGATGCCGTGGCTCCGTCGGTCGCGCAATCGGAGAACGTACGCGCCGCGCTGGCCTTCGTGTCGGCCGGCGAAGCACCCTACGGGATCGTCTATGCGACCGATGCCGTGGCCGACGACAACGTGACGGTGGTGGGCGTCTTTCCCGAGGAGAGCCACCCGCCCATCGTCTATCCGGCCGGATTACTGACGACGGCGCGGGACAGTGCCGACAAGGCGTTCTTCAAGGCATTGTCCTCGGACACGGCGGATGCGATCTTCGCGGGGCAGGGGTTTGCGATCCTGAACTGAACCGGGGATCGGCCCCAACGGGATGGCATGACCGACTGGCTTTCCCCGGATGAATGGCAGGCGGTGCGCCTCAGTCTCAGGGTCTCGCTGTGGGCGACGGCGGCGAGCCTGCCGCTCGGGGTGCTGGTGGCCTATGCGCTGGCGCGGTGGGAGTTCTGGGGCAAGCAGATCCTGAACGGGATCGTGCATCTGCCGCTGATTTTGCCTCCGGTGGTGACGGGGTATCTCCTGCTCCTGACCTTCGGGCGGCAGGGGTTTGTCGGGCGTTTTCTCGACGAATGGTTCGGTCTTGTGTTCGCGTTCCGCTGGACCGGGGCGGCGCTGGCCGCGGCGGTGATGGCCTTTCCGCTCATGGTGCGCGCGATCCGGCTGGCGGTCGAGGCGGTGGACCCGAAGCTGGAACAGGCGGCGGGCACGCTCGGGGCGTCGCGGCCCTGGGTGTTCGCCACGGTGACCCTGCCGCTGATCCTGCCCGGCATCATCGCGGGCATGATCCTCGCCTTCGCGAAGGCGATGGGCGAATTCGGGGCCACCATCACCTTTGTCTCCAACATCCCCGGCGAGACCCAGACCCTGCCCTCGGCGATCTATGCGTTCCTTCAGGTGCCGGGGGGCGAGGCGCAGGCCTCAAGGCTGGTCGTCGTGGCGATCATTCTGGCGACGGCAGCGTTGTTGCTGTCGGAATGGGTGTCGCGCGCGGTGGCGCGGCGGATCGGGGGCGCGTGAGTTTCGCGATCCGTCTCCGGCATGGCTTCCCGGGGTTCGATCTCGACGTGGCCATCGAGGCGGGTCCGGGGGTCACGGCGCTGTTCGGGCGGTCGGGGTCGGGCAAGACCACCATCGTCAATGCTGTAGCTGGCCTGCTGCGGCCCCAGGCCGGGCGCGTGGTCGCGGACGGCGTGGTTCTGCTCGATACGGAGCGGGGCCTGTGCCTGCCGGTGCACCGGCGCAGGATCGGTTATGTGTTTCAGGATGCGCGGCTCTTTCCGCATCTGACGGTCCGCCAGAACCTGCTCTACGGGCGCTGGTTCACCGGAAAGGGCGGGGCGCGCGATCCGGGGCGGATCGTCGATCTGCTCGGGATCGGCGGATTGATGGACCGCCGGCCGGGGGGCTTGTCGGGCGGCGAGCGGCAGCGGGTGGCGCTGGGGCGGGCCATCCTGGCGGATCCGCGCCTTCTGCTGATGGACGAGCCGCTGGCGGCCCTCGACGAGGCGCGCAAGGCGGAGATCCTGCCCTATCTCGAGCGGCTGCGGGACGATCTGCGGGTGCCGATCCTCTATGTCAGCCATTCGCTGGCGGAAGTGGCGCGGCTCGCGACGACGGTCGTGCTGCTGGAGGGCGGGCGGGTGACTGCGGCGGGGCCCGCGCAGGACATCCTGTCTGATCCGACGACCGCGACGGGGCTTGGGCTGCGCGAGGCGGGTGCGCTCTTGACGGCGCGGCTGGTGGCGCAGGAGGCGGACGGGCTGTCGCGGCTCGAGAGCGGGGCGGGGCCGGTGTGGCTGCCGCGGATGGAGGCGGAGCTCGGATCACAGGTGCGGCTGCGGATCCTCGCGCAGGACGTGATGCTGGCCTTGCTGCGGCCCGAGGGGGTCTCGGCACTCAACATCCTGCCTTGCGTGGTGCAGGATATCCGCCTGGGGGAGGGGCCGGGTGCGCTGGTGCGGTTGACGGTGGGACCCGAGACGCTGCTCGCGCGGGTCACGCGGCGGTCGGTCGCGGCGCTGGGGCTGGCGCCGGGTCTGCCGGTCTTCGCGGTGCTGAAGGCGGTCTCGGTGGCGCAGGAGAACGTCGGGCGGGTCGCGTGACGGGACGCGGGGAAGCGGCTGGAAGCCGGACGCGATCGGGATTATGACGGCGCCTGTTTCCGGTGCCGGGCGTTGCGTCCAGCGCGGGCTACGGCGACTTGGCAGAGTGGTCTAATGCACCCGTCTTGAAAACGGGCGAGCCTGGAAGGGTTCCGAGAGTTCGAATCTCTCAGTCGCCGCCATGCCGTCACACGATGTGACGGTACTCAAGTACATGTAATGCTTGGATAAAAGTGTTAACGGGGGTCGTGGACGCCGTCCGGTCCGGTCAAGTCGTGCGGAACCGGACCCACCGTGGCCGTGGGGGCGAACCGGTGCCAGCCTTCGGACCAGCGCAAGGTTGTGGTGAGCGCGCAGGCGACGGCGAAGCCGTAGGCGAGGACGGGAAAGAGGGCAGGCCAGAGACACATGGCGACGAAGACCGCAATGGTCTCGAACCCCTCGGTGAGGCCGCCCAGATAATAGATGCCCTTGGCGGGGTAGGCCGCCGCCTGCACGCCGCGTTTGGCCGCGATCACCGCGAAGGCGAGGAACGACGCGCCCGTGCCCATGAAGGCTGCGAGCAGGATCGCCGCGGGCAGGGCGTTGGTGACGGGATCGTGGAGCGCGAAGCCGAGCGGCACAAGCGCGTAGAACGTGAAATCGAGGGCGATGTCGAGGAACGCGCCGCGGTCGGTCGGACCCGCGAGGCGCGCCACCGCGCCGTCGAGCCCGTCCGCGAGCCGGTTGAGCAGGATCAGCCCGAGCGCAAGCCCCGTGAGCCCGAAGGCGAGTGCCGGGGCCGCCAGCGCGCCGAGCCCGAAGCCTGCGAGGGTGATCCGGTCGGCTTTGACGCCCCAGTGCGCGAGCGCCCGGGCGAGGGGGGCCAGGAGCCTGCGCTGCAACGGCTGGAGGGCCGCGTCGATCATCCGCGTCTCCAGGTGTGGAACGCCTCGAGAAAACGCAGGACCCGCGGGTTCACATGGGCGCGCTTCCAGGCGCCGGCCGCGTATTTGTTGGCCTCCGACATAGTCGGATAGGTGTGGATGGTGCCGAGGATCTTGTTGAGCCCGATCCCGTGCTTCATCGCGAGCACGAATTCCGCCAGCGTGTCTGCCGCATGGGCCCCGACGATGGTGACGCCGAGGATGCGGTCCTTGCCGGGGACGGTGAGGACCTTGACGAAGCCGCGCGCGGCGCTGTCGGCGACGGCCCGGTCGAGATCCTCGATGCCGTAGCGGGTGACCTCAACCGGGGTGCCCTTGTCGTTCGCGGCCGTCTCAGTGAGCCCGACGGTGGCGACCTCGGGGTCGGTGAAGGTGGCCCAGGGGATGACGCGGTAATCGGCCTTGAAGCGCTTGAAGGTGCCGAAGAGGCCGTTGACGCTGGCATACCAGGCCTGGTGCGAGGCGGTGTGGGTGAACTGGAAGGGGCCCGCCACGTCGCCGGCGGCGAGGATGTTGGGATAGATTGTCTCGAGCCAGTCGTTGGTCTCGATCACCTTGTCGACGGGTATCCCCAGCGTCTCGAGCCCGAAGCCCTCCAGACGCGCGCTGCGGCCGACGGCTACGAGGATCTCGTCGAAGGGCAGGCGGTGCGTGGCGCCGTCCGTCTCGACCTCGATCCACTTTCCGCCTTCGGTGATGCCGCAGGCGACCGCCTTGCGGCCGGTCAGTACGGTGACGCCGTCCGCCTCGAGGGCGGTGCGCACGGCATCCGCGGCCTCCGGGTCCTCGCGGGCCATGAGGCGGGGGCCCATCTCGATCTGGGTGACGGAGGATCCGAGGCGCGCGAAGCTTTGGGCGAGCTCGCAGCCGATGGGCCCGCCGCCGAGCACGACGAGGCGTGCCGGTGGGGCGTCGCGGTCCCGGAGCCGGTCCCAGAGCGTGTCGGAGGTGAGAGGCTCCACCGCGTCGAGACCCGGCAGCGGCGGCACGAAGGGGGCGGCTCCGGTCGCGATGACGATGGCGCGGGAGGTGAGCCGCCGGACGGGGCCGTCGGCCGCAGTTATCTCGACGGTCCAGGGGTCGATCAGCCGGGCGCGGCCGAGCAGCACCTCGACGCCCATGCCCTCGTAGCGCTCGACGCTGTCGTTCGGGGCGATGGCGGCGATGATGCGCTCGATGCGCGCCATGACCTCGGCGAAGGGGATGATCGGCGCCGTGGCCTTGAGCCCGTAGCGGTCGGCGGTGCGCATCTCGTGGGCGAGTTTCGCGGACCGGATCAGCGCCTTCGAGGGGACGCAGCCGTAGTTCAGGCAGTCGCCGCCCATGCGGTGGGACTCGATGAGCGTGACCTTCGCCTTGACCGCAGCCGCGATGTAGGCGCTGACGAGGCCGGCGGCCCCCGCCCCGATGACGATCAGGTTGCGGTCGAAATGCGAGGGGCGCGTCCAGCGGTCGTAGACCTTGGGGCGGGCGAAGGGGTTCGAGGGCATGGGCAGGGTCCACGGACGGGGGCTGCCTCGCGGCGGCCGGATGAGACGGGCGGTGGCGGGTGCCCCGCTGCCGAGCATACCGGCGCGCGCCGGGGAATGGAACGCGCGGGCGGCCGCTTGGGGTCCGGCCTCCGCTCAGGGGGCGTCGTGCTCCGGGTCGCGCGGCGGTGTGTCCTCGACGGATTCCATCAAGATGAGCGTGCCGCCGAAGACCGAGCGCGCGACCGCCTGGATCAGGCTCGCGATGCGGGCATAGACCTCGCTGCCCTCGGTGCCGCTGCGGGTGACGAGGCCCACGGAGCGCAGCGGGCGGGGTCGCTCAAGGCGGACGACCTGCACGTCGAGATCGCCCTCGCGGATCTCCGAGCGGACATAGAGCGCGGGCAGGAAGGCGATCCCCATGCCCATGCCCGCCATGAGCCGAAGCGCGTCGAGGCTCGTGCCCTGATAGTCGCCGCGCAGGCGCGCGCCGACCTCGGTGCAGATCTCCTCGACCTGCTGGCGCAAGGGATAGCCCGGCCCGAGGGCGAGCACCGTGAGGCCCGCGAGATCCGCGCCTGTGACGCGGGCGCGGGTGACGAAGGGATGGTCGCGCGCCACCACAAGCTCAAGCGGTTCGCGAAAGAGCCGCAGCACGGTGAAATCGCCCGCCCCCACGGGCAGTTGCGCGAGGACGATGTCGTGGCGTCCCTGGGCGAGATCCTCGATGAGGGTCCGGGGCGGGGCCTCCTCGACGAAGAGGTTGAGATGGGGATGCTCGGCATGGAGCCGGGCGATGACATGGGGCAGCAGGTAGGGGCCGAGCGTGGTGGAGGCCCCGAGCCGGATGGCCCCGCCGAGGCCGTCGCCGCGCGCGTCGAACCAGTCGACGAGGTTGCGCGCGGCGTCGATGAGCACGCGGCCGCGCGCCTCCGCCTCGCGGCCGGCGGGGGTCAGGACGACCTTGGCGCGGCCGCGCTCCACCAGCTTTACCTTGAGGCGCTTCTCGAGGTTCGAGAGCTGGACCGACATGGAGGGCTGGCTGATGCCGCATTTGTCGGCCGCCTGGCGGAAGTTGCCGGTCTCGGCGAGGGCGAGGAAATAGCCGATCTGTTTCAGGCTGGGCAGGTCGTGCATGCGCTGGGGCCTCCCCGGATCCGCGGGGCCGGCGTCACAGGAAGTCGCCCTCGCCGCCGCCGCCGCCGCCGTCGTCGAAGGTGGGCGGCGGGGCCACGCCCTCGCCCGCGGGGGCGGAGCGGAAGATCTCGTTGGGCAGCCAGGTGGCGAGGTCCGGGAAGACCCACAGGATCACGAGCGCCACGAGCTGGATGCCGATGAAGGGCATGGCGCCGCGGTAGATCTGGGGGGTGGTGATGGTCTTGGGGGCCACGCCGCGCAGATAGAACAGCGAGAACCCGAAGGGCGGCGTGAGGAACGAGGTCTGGAGCAGGACGCCCATCATCACGCCGAGCCAGATGGGATCGACGCCCATGACCAGCAGCACCGGGGCCGTGATGGGCACGACGATGAACAGGATCTCGAAGGTGTCGAGAAAGAAGCCGAGGACGAAGATGATGGCGAAGACCATGAGCAGGGCTCCGGTCTCGCCGCCGGGGATGGATTCGAGGAACCCGCGCACGAGGTCCGAGCCGCCGAGCTGGGTGAAGACGAGGGCGAAGGCGGTGGCTCCCAGCAGGATGATGAACACCATGGAGGTGATGGACATGGTGGTGACGCAGGAGCGGAAGACGATGGACGCATAGGCCCCGCGCATCCGGCCCGAGACGAGCATGGCTGCGAGTGCCAGACCGAGGGAGAGGACGAGGAAGTTGAGCAGGCCCGTGCCGCCGAAGAGCCAGGCGATGAGGCCGAGGGCGACGAGAAAGCCGATCCAGAACCAGAGCAGGATGCGGTCGCGGCGGAGGTCGTCGGCAATGCTGCCCGATCCGCTGGCGAGGGTGCGGACGGCCGCGAGCAGCAGGGCGCCCACGGCCCCGACGCTGGCGCTCTCGGTGGGGGTGGCGACGCCGGAGACGATGGAGCCGAGGACCGCCACGATCAGGGTGATGGGCGGGAT
>JBBQYB010000123.1:0-9715 GCA_038209095.1 Rhodobacterales bacterium | reverse complement strand
CTGTCATGGGAACCTCCTGATTGACGATTGAGAAACCCCAATCGTCAGGCAGGTCAGCCAGATCACAAAATGCGCACCGCTACGGGCGGCTCACCCCATCAGCCAAAAGCGCCAATGCCGCGGAGCGGCTTCGTCCTTGGGCTCAAAGCGGTCATTGCCGGCACACTACTCGAGCATACGCGGCCGTGGCCCCATCAACACATCGGTCAAGATTTTGGCAAACACCCGCACCCCCATCACGACCCGATCCGAAGGTACTCCAAACTACTCGCATGACGATTATGCAAATTCCGAAGTCATTTCAATGACTTGACCACCGTCACATCGTGTGACGCCCTCCGCACCCCTCAATCGCGCCCCAGCACGCGCTGCTCCGAAGGCCCCCTGACCCAGAGCGTCCCGTCCCCGCGCGCCGCGGCCCCGAAGGCGATCCCCGGCAGGACCGCCAGCGCGTCGGGCAGATCCTCCGCCCCGAGCGCCCCGAAGGGCACCACCAGCCGCACACCGTCCTCCGCCTCGAGGATCCAGACGCGCCCCGCCGTCCCCGGCCGCCCCGCCACCGCCACCGAGACGAGGCCCGGCACGTCGACATATCCCCCGCCCTGCGGTCCCATCAGCCCGATGCGCCCCTCGTCGATCACCAGGACGCCCGGCCCCGGCGGCCCCGAGCCGAGCCGCATCCGCCCGTAGGCCCCGCGCACCAGCGCGAGCCCAGTCCCCCCGCAGACCAGCCCCGCCACCACCACCAGCGGGGCGGCCCGGACCAGACCCCAGCCCACCAGCCAGACCCCGAGCGCCAGCACACCCCCCCAGAGGATCACCTCGCGCCACCGCCGCAGACCGGCCTCCACCGCGGGGCGCAGGAAACTCACCGCCAGTCCCCCAGATGCGCCTGCCACAGCGTCATCGCCGCCACCGCCGCCGTATCCGCCCGCAGGACCCGAGGCCCGAGCGTCACCGGCACCACGAATGCCGCCGCCCGCAGGCCTGCCGCCTCCTCCGCGTCGAACCCGCCCTCCGGCCCGATCAGGACCGCCCAGGGCCCCGGCCCCGCCGCCCCAAGCGCCTCCGCCGCCGGCCGCGCCTCACGGGTCTCGTCGCAGAACATCACCCGCCGCGCCGGATCCCAGCCCCCGAGCACCGACGCCAGCGCCGCGGGCTCGGCCACCTCCGGCACGAAGGTCTCGTCGCACTGCTCCGCCGCCTCGATGGCATGCGCGCGCAGCCGCTCCGGCCGGACCCGCTCGGCATTCGTGTGCCGCGTGAACACCGGCAGGATCCGCGCACACCCAAGCTCCGCCGCCTTCTCCACGATGAAATCCGTGCGCTGCTTCTTGATCGGCGCAAACAGCAGCCACAGATCCGGCGGCCGCCTCTGGGCCTGGCCCCGCTCCCGCGGGATCACCACGCCCGCCCGCCGCCCGAGCGGGCGCACCTCGCAGATCCATTCCCCGTCGCGCCCGTTGAACACCGCGACCCGGTCGCCCTCCGTCCGCCGCATGACGGTGAACAGGTAATGCGCCTGCTCGGCGCTCACCGCGACCGCGACATCCGCGATCAGATCCGCCTCGACAAAAAGCCTGATCTTAGCGCCGCGATCTGCCATAAGCCTCTCCCATGAGACCGCATATCTACCCACCCCGCCCCACCGAGGGAAGCGTGGCCGACGCCGCCCCCGACAACTGGGTGGACCGCTTCGCGCCCACAGTCACCCTCCCCTACCTGCGCCTCAGCCGCGCGGACCGCCCCGTGGGGACCTGGCTCCTGCTCATCCCCTGCTGGTGGGGCCTGGCCCTCGCCATCCTCTCCGGCCCCGGCCCGCGGATCTTCGACCTCTGGATCGCCCTCGGCTGCGCCCTCGGCGCGGTCCTGATGCGCGGGGCGGGCTGCACCTGGAACGACCTTGCCGACCGCGACATCGATGCGGCCGTCGCCCGCACCCGCTCTCGCCCCCTGCCCTCGGGCCAGGTCACACCGCGCGAGGCCGTCGTCTGGATGGTGGCCCAGGCCCTCGCGGCCTTCGCCATCCTCCTCTCCTTCCCGCCCGCGGCCATCTGGCTCGGTATCGGCTCGCTCGCCCTCGTCTGCGTCTATCCATTCGCCAAGCGGTTCACCTGGTGGCCCCAGGTCTTTCTCGGCCTCGCCTTCAACTGGGGCGTGCTGCTGGCCTATGCCGCCCACGCCGAGCGCCTCACACCGGCGGCCCTGTCGCTCTACGCGGCAGGCCTCGCCTGGACGCTCTTCTACGACACGATCTATGCCCATCAGGACCGCGAGGACGATGCGCTCATCGGCGTGAAATCCACCGCCCGCCTCTTCGGGACCCGCACGCGCGCCTGGCTCGCCGCCTTCCTCGGTCTCGCCGCCACCGCGGCGGCTCTCGCCGTGGTCCTGAGCGCGCCCTCCGCCCCCGCCACCGCCCTCGGTCTCGTCGGGGTCGCGGCCTTTGTCCTGCACCTCGGCCGGCAGCTGGTCCGGCTCGACATCGACGACCCGACTGGGTGCCTCGCCCTCTTTCGCAGCAACCGCGACGCGGGTCTGATCCTGTCCCTCGGCCTCGCGGCAGCGGCCCTCGTCTGACACCCTCGGCGCCGCTTGATCCCGCCCCTGCGCGCGTCTAGAACTCCCCGCGTCCGAGAACGAGGGGACGTCATGCGCCTGAGCGCACTCAGCCTGATCATCGTCATGGCGGCCGCAGCCGCCTGGGGCGCGCACCGCCTCGGCGGGATCGCGGCCGGCTACATCGAGCACGAGACGCAGACCCGCGCCGAGACCGGACTGGCCGCGGCGGGCCTCGGCTGGGCCGAAGTCACGGTCGACGGCCTGACCGTGACGCTCCGGGGCACAGCCCCCGACGAGACGCGCAGGCTCCAGGCCGCGGAGATCCTGCGCCGCGCAGCACGCCCCGACCATCTCCGCGACGAGACCACTCTCGTCAGTGCGGCCGGTACCGACCTGCCGCCCTTCGCCCTCAAATTCCTGCGCAACGACGCCGAGGTCTCGCTCATCGGCCTCGCGCCCGAGCCCGCGGGCCGGGCCGCGGTCTCGGGCGCGCTGCAAGAGGCGGGTCTCGATGGCGCGGTCAACGACATGGTCGAATCCGTCGATCACGCGGCCCCGCCCGGCTGGGAGGCGGCGCTCGCGTTCGGCCTCGACGCCCTGCGCCGTCTGCCCCGCGCCACGATCGACGTGACGCCCGGACGGGTCGTCGTCACCGCCCTCGCCCCGAGCGAGGAGGACCGGACGGTCCTGCTGGCAGATCTCAACGCAGACCGGCCCGAGGGGCTGACGGTCTCCCTCGACATCAGCGCCCCGCGTCCGGTGATCGCGCCTTTCGTGTTCGAGATCACCCGCAGCCCGGACGGCCCGCGTTTGCTCGCCTGCACCGCCGAGACCGCGGCCGATGCCGGTCGCATCCTGCGCGGGGCCGGGCTGCCGGAGGCCGCCTGCGCAGTCGGTCTCGGCGCGCCGGACGCCGACTGGGTCGCGGCCGTCGAAGCGGGCGTGGAGGCCCTCGACGCCCTCGGCTTCGGCCGGTTCGCGCTCTCGGACCTCGAGGCGCGCCTCACCGCGGGGCCCGGCGTTCTGTCCGAAGACCGCGCCGCGGCCGAGGCCCGTCTCGCAACCCGCCTGCCGCCGCAATACGGCGTGACCTTTCCGGCCCCCCAGCCCGCGGCGCAGGCCGTCCTTCCGGAGGCACCGTCCGAGGTACCGCATTTCACCGCAGTCCTCGACGGCGAGGGTGGCGTGGAGATCGAGGGTCTCGTCCAGGACGACGTGCAGCGCGCCGCCATCGAGAGCTATGCCGCCGCCCTCTTCGGGGCCGACCGCGTCCGCAATTCCGTCGGGCTCGACGCGAGCCTGCCCCGGGGCTGGCCGCAGCGGGTGCTGACGGGGATGGAGGCCCTGACCCTGACGCGCAAGGGCGCGCTCGCGGTCACGGCGGACGACGTCACGCTGACGGGCCTCGCCCGCACCGAGGATGCGGCCGCCAAGGCGCGCGCGCTCTTCGCCTCGCGCGAGATCGCGACAACCCGGATCGCCATGCACTTCGACAGGGCGGAAGCCGCCGCCGTCGCCGAGGCGGAGGCCATTGCGGCCGACCCGCTCGGGGCCTGCGCCCGCGCCACCAAAGCGGCGCAGGAGCGGGCTCCCCTCGTTTTTGAACCGAATTCCGCGGTCCTCGGGACCGGCGGCGCGGCGGCGATCGCCGCCCTGACGGAGGCGCTGCAGGCTTGCCCCGCCGCCCGGATCGGCATCGCGGGCCACACCGACGGGCAGGGCCGCGCCGAGAGCAACCAGCGGCTCTCCGAGGCCCGGGCCGGTGCGGTAAGGGAGGCCCTCGCCACCCCCGCCCTCGCGCATCTCGTGTTCACCGCCACGGGCTTCGGGGCCACCACGCCGGTCGCCGACAACGAGACGCCGGAGGGCCGCGCCCGGAACCGGCGCATCGAGTTCGATTTTCCCCTGTCCGATGTCGCGGCGGCGGAGGCCCCCGGTGGACCGGAGTGAACTGACCTATGCCATCGCCGCGGTGCTCTTGGCCGCCATGGCTCTCGGAGCCCTGCTGACCGTCGTCGTGGGCCGGCTCAGCGGACGCGCGGCCTCCAGAGCCCGCCTGCGCGCGGCCGAGGCCCGGATCGCCACCCTCGAGGCCGATCTGACGGATGCGCGCGCCCGGATCGACGAGCTCACGGCCGCCTCCGAGGCGATCCTGCGCGAACGCGGCCTGCCTTAGGATCCCTTCGACCAGCGGGCCAGCGCCGCGGCATCCGTCTCGCGCGCATCGACCCAGGCCGATCCGCCAGGCGTCGTCTCCTTCTTCCAGAAGGGGGCTCGCGATTTCAGATAGTCCATCAGGAACGTCGCCGCCTCGAACGCATCCGCCCGGTGCGCAGACACCGTCGCCACCATCATGATCCGGTCCCCCGGAGCCAGCGCGCCGTAGCGGTGCACGATCAGGCTCGCTTGCAGAGGCCACCGCGCCTGCGCCTCCGCCTCGATGCCCGCGAGCGCCCGCTCGGTCATCGCGGGATAATGTTCCAGCTCGAACCCCATGAGCCGCCCGTCCAGATCCCGCACCAGCCCGGTGAACGTGACCACCGCCCCGATGTCGACCCGGCCGGCGCAGAGCCCCGCCACCTCCGCGCCCAGATCGAAATCGCCCGCCTGGACCCGGACGGCCATCAGCCCCCCGTCATCGGCGGAAAGAACGCGATCTCGCGCACGCCCGACAGGGAGGCCTCCAGGTCCGACAGATCCTGATCCACCGCCACACGCACCGCGGCCATGTCCGAGAACGCCAGCGCATAGCGCTCCTCGCGCCCGCGCAGTTCCGCGACGAGATCGGCCACGGTCGCGGCCTCGGTCTCGACGGTCTCGCGCGGCAGGCCGATCCGCTCGCGCAGCCATGCGAAATAGAGCACGTCGAGCTTCATCGCTTGCGATCCCGCAGGAACGGCATCGCCTTCATGAAATAATCGAACCCCGTCAGGACCGTCAGCACGCCCGCGAACCAGATCAGGACGAGCCCCGCACTGCCCAGCGTCCAGGCCGCCCAGTCGTGGAACCAGTGGCTGAACCAGAAATCGCCGCGCCGCCGGTTGTACTCGAACACCCCCGCCAGCAACAGGACCGGGATCGCCACCATCTGCGCCGTGGTCTTCCACTTCGCGAGGATCGTGACCTTCAGCGTCGCGGCACTCGCCCCGAGAAATTCCCGCAGCCCCGAGACGAAGACCTCGCGGAGCAGGATGAACGCCACCGGCACGAGGATCAGCGGATGGATCCCCGAGAGGCCTACGATCACCGACAGGGCGATCACGACCATCGCCTTGTCCGCGATCGGGTCCAGCATCCGCCCGAAGTTGCTCTCCTGCCCCCAGGCCCGCGCGAGATAGCCGTCGACGTAATCCGTCAGCGCGGCAAAGATGAACAGCGCGATGGCTAGCCAGTCCGCCACGGGCCGGTCGAACGCCACGAAGACCAGCGCCACGCCGGGGGCCGCAACCAGACGAAACACGGTCAGGATGTTGGGGATCGTCCAGCGCATGATCGTGGCGTCCTTGCAGGCTACGAGGACCAGTCTAGCGCGTCACGCATCGCCATGGAAGAAGCCATAAATCGTCTCCGCGAGCGCGTCGGAGATCCCGGGCGCCGCGCGCAGGTCCGCAAGGCCCGCCCGCGAGACCGCCTTCGCCGAGCCGAAATGCGCGAGAAGGGCCCGTTTGCGCGAAGCCCCAACCCCGGGGATCTCGTCCATGGGGGTCGCGCGCGTCGCCGCAGCCCGCTTCGCGCGGTGCGCGCCGATGGCAAAGCGGTGCGCCTCGTCGCGCAGGCGCTGCACGAAATAGAGCACCGGATCCTTGTGGCCAAGCGCCATGGGCCCGCGGCCCGGCCGGTGAAACTCCTCCTTGCCCGCGTCCCGGTCGACGCCCTTGGCGACCCCGATGATCTCCACGTCCTCCACACCCAGTTCCGCGAGGGCCGCCACCGCCGCCGACACCTGCCCCGCCCCACCGTCGATAAGCACCAGATCCGGCCAGGCATCCGACTGCCGGTCCGGGTCCTCCTTGATCAGGCGCGCGAAGCGTCGGTCCAGCACCTCGCGCATCATCCCGAAGTCGTCGCCCGGCGTCAGGGTCTCGGACTTGATGTTGAACTTGCGGTACTGCGACTTGAGATACCCCTCCGGGCCTGCGACGATCATTCCCCCCACCGCATTGGTGCCCATGATGTGGCTGTTGTCATAGACCTCGATCCGCTCGGGCGGCCCATCGAGACCAAAGGCGTCCGCCAGCCGCTCCAGGAGCGCCGCCTGGCTCGCACTCTCCGACATCTTGCGCGCCAGGGCCTCGCGGGCGTTGCGCGCCGCCTGCTCCAGAAGGCTCGCCTTCTCGCCGCGCTGCGGACAGGCGAGCTCGACCCTGCGCCCCAGCTGCGCCGTCAGCGCCTCGGACAAAAGGTCCGCGTTGTCGGGCGCGTGGCTGAGCAGGATCAGCCGCGCCGGCGTCTTGTTGCCGTAGAACTGTCCCAGAAACGCCTCGAGGATCTCGCCCGGCTCGAACCCGGCCCCGGTCCGCGGAAAATACGCCCGGTTGCCCCAGTTCTGGTTTGCGCGGATGAAGAACACCTGCACGCAGGCCTGCCCCCCCTCCTGGTGGAGCGCCACCACGTCGGCCTCCTCCACGCCCTCGGGGTTGACGCCCTGGTTGGCCTGCACGCTGGTCAGGGCGCGGATCCGGTCGCGCAGGGCGGCCGCCCGCTCGAATTCCATGGTGCCCGACGCCTCGGCCATCTGCTCTGCCAAAGCCTCCTGGATGCGGGTCGACTTGCCCGACAGGAACAGCGTCGCATCCTCCACGAGGGCCGCGTAATCCTCGCGCGCGATCAGCCCGGTGCAGGGGGCCGAACACCGCTTGATCTGGTGCAGGAGGCAGGGCCGCGTGCGGCTCTCGAAGGTCGGGTCGGGACAGCTGCGCAGCAGAAAGGCCTTCTGCAACTGGTTGAGCGTGCGGTTCACCGCACCGGCCGAGGCGAAAGGGCCGAAATACCGCCCCTTTTCGCGCCGCATCCCGCGGTGCTTGCGGATCTGCGCGAAGTCGTGGTCAGAAGTCACTAAGATTGATGGGAAACTCTTGTCGTCGCGCAGCAATACGTTGAACCGCGGCTTCAGTTGCTTGATGAGGTTCTGCTCGAGGAGCAGCGCTTCGGTCTCGGTCTCCGTGGTCAGGAACATCATCGAGGCGGTCAGCGAGATCATTCGACCAATGCGTGCACTGTGCCCCGTCGGTTTGGCATAGGACGCCACGCGTTTGCGCAGGCTGCGGGCCTTGCCGACATAGAGCACCTCGCCCTTCGCATCGAGCATCCGGTAGACGCCGGGGCTGTCCGTCAGCCGCCTCAGGTAGTCGCGAATGACCAGATGACCCGCCTGGAGGGCACCGGTGGCGGGGCCGTCCTCGTCGAAATCCTGGGATGTCGGGGGCGGGGTTACGGTCACGGGAGCGCCTTCGGTCGGGGATTGATTCTCGACGGGGCTGCCTGCCCGGAACCCCGATTGCAAGTCCGAAGAAATCCACGGTTTCTGTGGATAAACTTGTGCAGAACTTCACGGGGCGAAGGCTTTTCCCTGCAAATCAAGCCCTCCAAACCCATTGTATGAATTTTAAGCATATTTGCAAGCCGTTGTTTTTTATGAACTAAGTTATTACGATTTGGTAAATTTATGAAATCGTTAAAGGATTCGCCCCTCTCTCCCGAAGCCGGGACCCGGCGTGGAAAAGTCAAGCGAGTGCCGCCCTCGGCAGGTCGCGCCCGACGGCCGGAATCACTCAACTCCGAGGACATCGGGTGTGCGCCATGCGAGGTGCTGGCCTCCGTCGACACAGATGAGCTGCCCGGTGACCCCCGGTGCGGAGAGCAGGTACCGCAAGGCCGCACAGATCTCTTCGGGGTTCGCCCCGCGTTCCAGCACGGTGGCGGCACGCTGGTCGGCGAAGTGCCGGGCGGACTGACGCGCGCCCTGGATCGTCGGTCCCGGACCGATGGCGTTGACCCGCACGTCCGGTGCCAGGCCCTGCGCCGCGGTCCGGGTCAGGGCCCACAGTCCCATCTTGGCAATCGTATAAGTCGCAAATTCCGGGGTCGGTTTGCGGACGCGCTGGTCGATCATGTTGACGATCGCCCCGCCCGCGACCGGCTCGCCACCGCCGTCGCGCAGGCCCTTCGGCGATTGCGCTGCGAATATCTGCATTAATTCAAAGGGCGCGCGCAGGTTCGAGCCGATGTGCCGGTCCCAGCTGTCCCAGGTTGCCGTCAAGATCGTGTCGTGCTCGAAGATCGACGCATTGTTGACCAGCACGTCGAGCGGCCGTCCGAGCCCCGCCGCCGCGGCCGCGACCAGATCCGCCGTAGCATGCCGGTCCAGCAGATCGGCGGTGACGACGACGGCGCGCACCCCGTGACTGCGCGCCTCCTCCGCCACTGCCTCGGCGGCCTCGCGGCTCGCGTGGCAATGCACGGCCACGTCCGTGCCGTTCGCCGCCAGATCGAGCGCCATGGCCCGTCCGAGGCGATGCGCGCCGCCCGTCACGAGGGCCGCGCGAAACGTCATGCCCGCTCTGCGCTCCGGCGCATCAGCGTCTGGGACAATCGCCGCGCTCGCACGGCGCTCCGGCCAGGGCATAGGCCCCGCAGGTCTCGCATTTGCGCGCGGCCTCGATCTTGGAGCTCTTGGTGCGGTCGACCCGCTGCGCCCGGGCGCGCCCGATGATACCGGAGACGATCAGCGCCGCGAGCAGCAGCATGGCGATCTTCAGGCTCATGGCGTCTTGACCCCGTAACGTGCCCAGACCGGGCGATCCTCCATGGCCCCCAACACCTCCGACACCCCCGGCAGGCCGAGCCTGCGAAACAGCGGACGTCTCGGGCGCGCCACCCGGAACCGGATGTCCTCCCCATAAAGGCGCTTCATCGTCGGCACCAGATGCCCCACCGCATCCACGAGGCCCACCTCGATCCCCGCCCGACCTACCCAGATGTCGCCGCTGAACAGGCCCTCGCCGTTCAGCCGCGCCCCCCGTCGATCCTTCACCTGGCGGATGAAGTTGTCGTGGATGACCCGCTGCAACCGCTTGAGCCGCTCCACGTCCTCGGCGCGTTCGGGGCGGAACGGATCGAGCAGGCTCTTGTCCTCGCCCGCCGTATGCACCCG
>JBBQYB010000122.1:0-9729 GCA_038209095.1 Rhodobacterales bacterium | reverse complement strand
GAGCGACGACGGGGGGCAGCAGGTCCGTGCCGAGGGGTGCCGGTGCGGCGTCGCCCATGGGCACCTCCGGGCTGCCGATGCGGTCGAGGACGGATCCGCCGCCGTCGTTGCGCGCGGCGATGACCGTGAGGGCGAGGCTGGTCACGACGAAGGCCGTCCCGAGGATCCAGGTCACCTTGGAGAGCGCCGTCGCGGCAGAGCGCCCGGACATCACGCCTCCGCCGCCGCCTCCGCCCATGCCGAGGCCGCCGCCTTCGGAGCGCTGGAGGAGTACCACCACGATCAGCCCCAGGGCGAGCAGCAGATGGACGGTGAGAACGACGGTTTGCATGGCGACGAGAGGCCCTCTCAAGATCAGCGCGCTCCTTAGCGGCTCGGGTCGCGCTTGTCGATGGCAAAGCGGGCGGGGCGGAGCCTCAGTCGATGCGGTAGGGCAGCACGCCGCGCTCGTCGGGGTCCACGGTGAGGCGGCGTTCCAGCGGAGGCACCGCGCGCTGGTGACAGTCGCGCCGCTCGCAGATCCGGCAGGAAACGCCGATGGGCGCGTAGGCGGCCGCGTTGCGCAGGTCGAGGTCGTCCGCGTAGACCAACCGGTCCGCATGGGCCACCTCGCAGCCGAGGCCGATGGCATAGCGGCGCACCGGCGCGCGGAAGCTGCCGCCCGGTTTGGAGACGTCGCGCGCGAGACAGAGATAGCGCGCCCCGTCCGGCGTCTCGGCGAGTTGGCGCAGGACCTGACCCGGGGTCTCGAACGCGGCATGCACGTTCCAGAGCGGGCAGGCCCCTCCGAAGCGGGCGAACTGGAGCCGTGTAGCCGAATGCCGCTTGGTGATCGTGCCCGCCTGATCGACGCGCACGAAGAAGAACGGCACGCCGCGCGCCCCGCTGCGCTGGAGCGTGGAGAGGCGCTGGCCCACCTGTTCGATGGAGGCGCCGAAATGCAGCGCCATGGCTTCGAGATCGTGGCGGAAGGTCTCGGCGGCCCCGAGAAACCGGCCGTAGGGCAGGAGGGCGGCCCCTGCGAAGTAATTGGCGAGGCCGACCGTCGCGATGGCGCGCGCCTCGTCGCTCGCGAAGCGGGCGAGATCGAGCGTGGCCTCGATCAGCGGGCCGTGTTCGAGGAGCGCGATCTGGTGCAGGATCTGGAAGCCCTGACTGGCGGGGCCTGCGCGCGCGGCCAGCGTCAGGTGGCGGGCAACGGGATCGTAGCGCCGCAAGGGCCCGACGCCCGAGACGTCCAGGGTCACGCGGTGGCGTGTCTGGAGCCAGTCGGCGAGGGTTTCGAGCCTGCGGGCGGGCGGGATCCGGTCCGCGAAGGTCTCGGCGGCGCGGTCGATGGCATCGATGTAGTTGTCGCAGTAGTGGAAGAAGTCGCGCACCTCCTCCCAAGGGAGCGGCTGCGCGGGGCGTTCGTCCCGGCCGAGCGCCTCGTTGAGCTGGGCGAGGCGTTCGTGGGTCTGGCGGTGGGCATGGTGCAGGGTGATGACCGCGCGGGCGAGGTTCGGCGCATTGGCTGCCACGAGTTGCAGATCGGCCAGCGGTGGTGGCGCCTGTCCGGTGAGCGGATCCGCGAAGGCCTCGCGCAGATCGGCCACGAGCCGCTCGGTCGCGCCCGCGGCAAGCTCAATGACGTCGAGACCAAACTCCTCGGCGAGGGCCAGCACCACCCGGGCCGACAGGGGACGGTGGTTGTTCTCCATCTGGTTGAGATAGGACAGCGAGACGCCGAGCCTCGCCGCATACTCCGCCTGGGTCAGCCCGAAGCGCATGCGCACGGCCCTGAGTTTCACGCCGGAAAAGAGCTTCTGGGTGCTGCCCATGTTCGCAAGTTTGCAAATTGCCCGGCCCGCGCGCAACGTGATTTGCAAATCAACTGAACATTGCTGTTCACCCTGTCACAATACCGTTAGGGTCCGCCTCGGATAGCAGGGAGACGGCCGGTGCACGACATCCTGAGGCAGCTCGAAGACCGTCGGGCCGAAGCGCGCCTCGGGGGCGGGGCCCGGCGCATCGCGGCCCAGCACGCCAAGGGCAAGCTGACCGCGCGCGAGCGGGTGGAGGGGCTTCTCGACGAAGGCTCCTTCGAGGAATTCGACATGTTCGTGTCGCACCGCTGCCACGAGTTCGGCATGGCGGAGACGACCTATCCGGGCGACGGTGTCATCACGGGCTGGGGCACGATCAACGGGCGGCTGGTCTATGTGTTCTCGCAGGACTTCACGGTGTTTGGGGGATCCCTGTCGGAGACGCATTCCGAGAAGATCTGCAAGATCATGGACATGGCAATGCAGAATGGTGCTCCTGTGATCGGGATCAACGATTCCGGCGGGGCACGCATCCAGGAGGGTGTCGCGAGCCTCGCGGGTTATGCGGCGGTGTTCGAGCGCAACATCCTCGCCTCCGGCGTCGTGCCGCAGATCAGTCTGATCATGGGCCCCTGCGCGGGCGGGGCGGTTTACAGCCCGGCCATGACGGATTTCATCTTCATGGTGCGCGATTCGAGCTACATGTTCGTCACCGGACCCGAGGTGGTCAAGACGGTCACCAACGAGATCGTCACCGCCGAGGAACTGGGCGGCGCGCGGACCCATACCTCGAAATCGTCGGTCGCGGACGGGGCCTTCGAGAACGATCTCGAGGCGCTTCTCGAAGTGCGCAGGCTGGTGGATTTCCTGCCTCTCAACAACCGCGAAAAGCCGCCGGTGCGGCCCCTGCGCGACGACCCCAAGCGCGTGGAGCCGAGCCTCGACACGCTGATCCCGGCCAATCCCAACACGCCCTACGACATGAAGGAACTGATCCAGAAGGTGGCGGACGAGGGGGATTTCTATGAGATCCAGGCCGATTTCGCGCGAAACATCATCATCGGGTTCATCCGCCTCGAAGGCTCCACGGTCGGGGTGGTCGCGAACCAGCCGATGGTGCTGGCGGGCTGTCTCGACATCGACAGCGCGCGCAAGGCCGCAAGGTTCGTTCGGTTCTGCGACGCGTTCGAGATCCCGATCCTGACCTTCGTGGACGTGCCGGGGTTTTGCCCGGCACGAGCCAGGAATACGCGGGCATCATCAAGCACGGCTCGAAGCTGTTGTTCGCCTATGGCGAGGCGACGGTGCCCAAGGTGACGGTGATCACGCGCAAGGCCTATGGCGGGGCCTATGTCGTGATGGCGTCCAAGCACCTGCGCGGGGATTTCAACTATGCCTGGCCCACCGCGGAGGTCGCCGTCATGGGCGCCAAGGGGGCGGTCGAGATCCTGTACCGGTCGGAACTGGGCGATGCGGAGAAGACCGCGGCCCGCACCCGCGACTACGAGGCGCGCTTCGCCAATCCCTTCGTGAGCGCCGAGCGGGGGTTCATTGACGAGGTCATCATGCCGCATTCGACCCGGCGGCGCGTGGCCCGCGCCTTTGCGTCCTTGCGCACCAAGAAGGTGCAGAATCCGTGGAAAAAACACGACAACATCCCGCTGTGACGCGACGCAGGGTCACAGGGCGGGCCGTTGGACGGATGCGGGGTCCGGACCTAGATCTGTGCGTTGACCGTGCAGGATACGCTAATGTTCCGTCGCCACTGGATGGCCCTTCCGAAACTGATCCGATTCATGCTGGTCCATGCAGCGAACGGCATGGTGATCGGCTGTTCGGCGCTTCTGGCCGTGCTTTGGTTCGATGTGTTCGGGATGGGCACACTCCTGGAGAAGGACCGCAGCGGTCTGGCGACGGCGGTGCTGTTCTTTCAGACGGCGCTGACCTTCGGGGCGGTTTCCATGGGTGTCGCGGTCATGAACCTCAAGGACGACGAAGACTAGGCGCAGGTGCGCCATGTTGAAGCACCGCGGCTTTCCCGGCCGGCTCGCCGGCACCGATTACCAGTTCGTCATCCGCAGGGCCGATCCGCGCGGCGTCACACCGCTCAAGGCGCGTCCGCGGTTCAAGGATCGCCGCAAGGAGGATTGCGCTGCGGACGAGGGCTTTCTCGAGGCGCTCTGGGAGCATTTCGGGGACGAGCCGTTCGAGCGCGGGAACCTCGATGCGGGCAGGCTCAACTGGCTCTTCGGGCGCGAGGTGGTGCCCGCCGAGGATCCGTTCGACCCGGCCTCCTATGAGGCTCTGCTGCGCATCGATCTGACCGTGGCGCGCGCGGCCTTTCCGCAGGTCTTCGGCGATGACTGAGCGTGCCGGTCGGCTTTCAATCGAGTGGTGCGCGCTTGGCGCGATCTGCCGTGTCTGCAACACTGGCTGCCTGCGGGTTGCCTCTCCCCTTTTGTCGCCTCTGCAGAAAGACGGACATGTTCGATAAGATCCTCATTTCGAACCGTGGTGAAATCGCCTGCCGGGTGCAACGCACGGCGAAGGCCATGGGGATCCGGACGGTCGCCGTATATTCCGATGCCGATGCGGGTGCCTTGCACGTGCGCAACGCGGACGAGGCGGTGCATATCGGTCCGGCCCCGGTCAGCCAGTCCTATATCGTCATCGACCGGATCCTCGACGCAGTGCGCCAGACCGGCGCGCAGGCCGTGCATCCGGGCTACGGCTTCCTGTCGGAGCGGGCGGAATTCGCGCAGGCGCTCGCGTCGGAAGGGGTCGCCTTCATCGGACCGCCGGTTGGGGCCATCGAGGCGATGGGCGACAAGATCACCTCGAAGAAGCTGGCGGCCGAGGCGGGGGTCTCGACCGTGCCGGGGCACATGGATCTGATCGCCGATGCGGGGCATGCGGTCGAGATCGCCCGGCTGATCGGCTATCCGGTCATGATCAAGGCGAGTGCGGGCGGCGGCGGCAAGGGCATGCGCATCGCGTGGAACGACGCGGAGGCTCGCGAGGGCTTCGAGCGGTCGAAATCGGAGGCCGCCTCGAGCTTCGGCGACGACCGGATCTTCATCGAAAAGTTCGTCACGCAACCGCGGCACATCGAGATCCAGGTGCTGGGCGACCAGCACGGCACCTGCCTCTATCTCGGCGAGCGGGAATGCTCGATCCAGCGGCGCAACCAGAAGGTCATCGAGGAGGCCCCTTCGCCGTTCCTCGATGCGGCGACGCGGCGCGCCATGGGCGAGCAGGCGGTGGCGCTGGCCAAGGCGGTGGATTACTGCTCGGCCGGCACGGTCGAGTTCATCGTCGATGGGAGCCGGAACTTCTATTTCCTTGAAATGAATACCCGTTTGCAGGTGGAGCACCCGGTGACGGAACTGATCACCGGCATCGATCTGGTGGAGCAGATGATCCGGGTGGCGGCGGGCGAGAAACTGGCGCTCACGCAGGACGACGTGACGCTGACCGGCTGGGCGATCGAGAGCCGGATCTACGCGGAGGATCCCTATCGCAACTTCCTGCCTTCCATCGGGCGGCTGACGCGGTACCGCCCGCCTGCGGAATACGCCACGCCGTCGGAGACGGTGCGCAACGATACCGGCGTTTACGAGGGCGGCGAGATCTCGATGTTCTACGATCCGATGATCGCGAAGCTCTGTGCCTGGGCCTCGGACCGGTCGGCGGCCATCGGCGTCATGCACCGCGCGCTCGATGCGTTCGAGCTGGAGGGCATCGGGCACAACCTGCCGTTCTTGTCGGCGGTGATGGAGCATCCGCGATTCGTCTCGGGCGAGATCACCACCGCGTTCATCGCGGAGGAATATCCCGAGGGTTTCGTCGGCGCGCCTTTGGCAGACGAGACGGCGGAGGACCTCGCGGCCCTCGGTGTGGCCCTCAAGGTCGAGCACGAGGCGCGCGCGGCCGGGATCTCCGGGACGCTCGCGAACCACCAGCGGACGCTCGGCGAGGTCTGGGTGGTGCGCTGCGGGGATACGCGCTGGCGCGGCGCGGTCCACGCCGATGGACCAAGGCATGTCATCGACTTCGACGACGGGGCGCGGCGGGTGGTGGAGATCCACCCCGGCACGGCCTTTCAGCCGCTGGTGCGCGCGAAGATTGACGGGCGCGAGCGGATCGTGAAGGTGGCTCCCATCCCCACGGGCTTTGGGATGCGCTATCGCGGGGCGAGCCTGAAGGTTGCGGTGCTGACACCCCGGCATGCGGAGCTCGCGGATCTGATGCCCCACAAGGCACCACCCGACACATCGAAGCTGCTGCTCTGCCCGATGCCGGGACTGGTGGTGCGGATCGACGTTGCCGAGGGCGACGAGGTCCATGACGGTCAGGCCCTGTGCATGGTGGAGGCCATGAAGATGGAGAACGTCCTGCGCGCCGAGCGCAAAGGGCGCGTGGCCAAGGTACGGGCCCAGCCGGGCGACAGCCTCGGCGTGGACGACGTGATCCTGGAGTTCGACTGATGGATCAGGGGCGGCTCGATCCGATTTCCTCGCGGCGCGAGGGCAGCCTGTCCACCGTTCCGGTCAGTTCGCGCACCGTGGTGGGCGAGGGCCTGCGCTGGACGACCGTGCCGTCGGTGTCGATGAGCACGAGGCCGAAGCCGCGCGGGCGCAACTGGCGGCGCAACGGTCCGTTCGCGGCGGGGTCGGTGTCGGTCAGCACGACGACGTTGCGCAGTTCCAGTTCGGCGTGCCCGTCGCGCAGCATCGCGATCTGCTGCGCGTACCGCGGATCGGCCGGACTGTCGGCGAAGACCACCAGCGGGCGCGCGACCCAGAGCAGCGCGCTCAGGTCGATCGCGTCCGGCTCCTCGGCCTCGATCGCGATGGTGGCTGCGGTCTCCTGGGCCCGGGCGGGAATGGTGGCGGAAAGAATGCTCGCGGCAAGCGCGAGACCGAATTTCAGAAAATACATGGTCGCTCCTTCTCGGACGAGACATAATCGCTCCGGCGCGGGATGCGAGCGCAAAACGTGCGGCCCCTTGGCCGGTGGGGGGGGATACGGGGGATGAGCGATGCGGATCCGGCGGCCTGGCGTGCCCGCGCGAGCGCGGAACTGAAGGGACGAGACCCCGAGAGCCTGACCTGGGCGACGCCGGAAGGCATCAAGGTCAAGCCGCTCTATACCAAACGGGATCTGGCGCATGTGGGGCATCTGGGCGGGTTGCCGGGGTTCCCGCCCTATGTGCGGGGCCCGCGCGCCACGATGTATGCGGGGCGCCCCTGGACGATCCGGCAGTACGCGGGGTTCTCGACCGCAGAGGAGAGCAACGCATTCTATCGCCGTGCGCTGGCCGCAGGCCAGCAGGGGGTGTCGGTCGCGTTCGACCTCGCGACGCATCGCGGCTATGACAGCGACCATCCGCGCGTGGTGGGGGATGTTGGCAAGGCCGGTGTCGCCATCGACAGCGTCGAGGACATGAAACTGTTGTTCGAGGGCATCCCGCTCGAGAAGATCAGCGTGTCGATGACGATGAACGGAGCCGTGATCCCGGTGCTCGCGTGCTTCATCGTGGCGGGCGAGGAGCAGGGCGTGCCGCCAAGTGCCCTGTCGGGGACCATCCAGAACGACATCCTCAAGGAGTTCATGGTCCGCAACACATACATCTATCCGCCCGAGCCTTCGATGCGGATCGTCTCGGACATCATCGCATATACCGCCGCGGAGATGCCGAAGTTCAATTCGGTCTCGATCTCGGGCTATCACATGCAGGAGGCTGGCGCGAACCTGGTGCAGGAACTGGCCTTCACCATCGCGGACGGGCGGGAATACGTGCGCGCGGCCATTGCCTCGGGCATGGACGTGGATGCCTTTGCGGGGCGATTGAGCTTCTTTTTCGCCATAGGCATGAATTTTTTCATGGAGGCGGCGAAACTGCGCGCGGCGCGGCTTTTGTGGCACCGGATCATGACGGAGTTCGGCGCGCAGAAACCCGAGAGCCTGATGCTGCGCACGCATTGCCAGACCAGCGGCGTGAGTTTGCAGGAGCAGGACCCCTACAACAACGTGGTGCGCACGGCCTATGAGGCGTTGGCCGCGGTGCTGGGGGGCACGCAGAGCCTGCATACAAATTCCTTCGACGAGGCGATGGCGCTGCCCACGGAGTTCTCGGCGAGGATCGCGCGCAACACGCAGCTGATCCTCCAGCACGAGACGGGGGTTACCAAGGTCGTCGATCCGCTGGCGGGGAGTTATTACGTGGAGGCGCTGACGGACGATCTTGCGAGGGAGGCCTGGGCGCTGATCGAGGAGGTCGAGGCGCTGGGCGGCATGACCGAGGCCGTGGCGAGCGGGATGCCGAAGCTGCGCATCGAGGAGAGTGCGGCGCGCCGGCAGGCGGCGGTGGACCGGGGCGACGAGGTGATCGTCGGCGTCAACAGGTACCGGCTGGCCGAGGAGGACGCGCTCGACATCCGGGCCATCGACAATTCGGCGGTGCGGGAGTCGCAGGTTGCCCGGCTGGCGCGGCTGCGCGAGACGCGCGATGCCGAAGCCTGCGATGCGGCCATCGCCGAGGTCGAGCGCACGGCGCGCGAGGGCGGCAACCTGCTTGGTGCGGCAGTGGAGGCTGCCCGCACGAGGGCCACCGTGGGAGAGATCTCCGATGCCATGGAGCGCGTGTTCGGCCGGCACCGGGCGGTGGTGAAGACGCTCGCGGGGGTCTACGGTGCCGCCTACGCGGGGGACGCCGGCTTTGCGGCGATCCAGGCGGATGTCGAGAAATTCGCCGTCGAAGAAGGGCGCCGGCCGCGCATGCTGGTGGTCAAGATGGGACAGGACGGCCATGACCGCGGAGCCAAGGTGATCGCCACGGCCTTTGCGGATATCGGCTTCGACGTGGACGTGGGCCCTTTGTTCCAGACGCCCGAGGAGGCGGCCCAGGACGCCGTGGACAACGACGTGCACGTGGTGGGCATCTCCAGCCAGGCCGCGGGGCACAAGACGCTGGCCCCGCTGCTCGTCCAGGCGCTGCGCGCGCAGGGAGCGGGCGAAATCATGGTCATCTGTGGCGGAGTGATCCCCCAGCAGGACTATGCATTTCTGTACGACGCGGGTGTGAAGGCGATCTTCGGCCCGGGCACGAACATTCCCGAGGCCGCCCGCGACATCCTCGACCTGATCCGGGCGTCCCGGCCCCGGGCGGCGGAGTAGCGACGTGGGGCAGTTGCCGGTGTTCTTCATCAACCTCGACCGGCGCCCCGACCGCAGGGCGTTCATGGAGGACCAACTCGGCGCCATGGGCCTCGCGGCCACCCGTATTTTGGCGCGCGACGCGGAGGTCGTGCCCGATGCACAGATCGCGTCGGAGGTGGCGCTGTCGGGGCATTTGATCCGGATGGGGCGCGGCAGCCAGTGCAACGCGCTCAACCACTTCGAGATCATGCGGACCCTTGCGCAGGGCGACGCGCCGGCGGGGATCGTGCTGGAGGACGACATCGAGTTGTCGCCGGATCTGGCGCAGGTGGCCGCCGGATCCGACTGGCTGCCCGAGGGCGTCGGCGTGATCCGGCTCGAGAAATGGTCGCGGCGAGTGACGAAAAAGCTCCTCGGGCGCGAGATCGCCCGCGTTGCGGGCAGATCGGTGCGCCGGTTGCACAGCCGCGTGGGCGGATCGGGGGCGTATGTCCTCACGAAGGCCGCGGCTTCGCATTTTCTTGCGGGCAAGGGCCTTTTGCGCCACCCGATCGATCATTTGCTGTTTAACCTCAACATCTCGCCGCTCGCCCGCGAGGTGGGCGTGGCGATGGTGACGCCGGCGCTGGCGCGCCAGGCCTGGGGCCGGTTTCCATCCGACATCGCCGCGACCCGCACCGCCGAGCCGCGCCCCATCACGGCGCGCCTGCGCCGCGGCTGGTACGAGGTGAACCTGCTGCCGTCCCAGGCCGCGGCGATCCTC
>JBBQYB010000121.1:0-9828 GCA_038209095.1 Rhodobacterales bacterium | reverse complement strand
GGTTTTCGCCCTGTGACATGAAACCCTCATAGGCAGCGCGATTTAAGCCGTCAACACACAATTCCACAGAAAGTTGCGATCGCCCGTAGGGTGGCGAAACTTTCTTTCGCAATGTCAGGATCCGATATGCCCGCGTCGGGTCCCATGAGTCGCTTCCAATGCCTCCACATCCGATCTTGTCGTATCCGGGCGATCGTCCTGGGTCTCAAGCCGGATCAGTTGGGCTCGCCGAAACGGCCTGCGACCAAATCCCTCAGGGCAGAGGCGAGGCCGAGCGCCTCGGCCCCTTCCAGCCGCACGTCGATGGACGTGCCCTTCGACGCGGCCAGCATCAGGAGGCCCATGATCGAGTCGCCGGAGACTTCTGCGCCGTCGCGGCTCACGGTCGCCCGGGCATCGAACCGCTCGACGGTCTCTACGAACTTCGCCGAAGCCCGCGCGTGCAGGCCCTTCTCGTTCACGATTTCCAGGCTGATGCGCATGAAGGCCCGCCATCCGGTTTCCGTCAGAGCGCGATCGAGATGCGATCCTCTCCGAACCCGCCGATGGAATTGATGTATTTGCGTCCCGCGGTCAAGGCATCCGCCACCGCCTCGCGCAACGGCAACCGGCGTGCCTTCGCGAGCTTCACCAGCAGCGGCAGGTTGGCCCCGTAAATCACCATGCGGTCGGCGTTCCGGCAGGCCTGGATCGCGATGTTCGACGGCGTGCCTCCGAACAGGTCGGTCACCACCACCACGCCGTGCCCCTGATCGACGGCCTTTATGGCCGCATCGATCTCGCTCTGCTTGGTCGAACAATCGTCCTCGTCCACGATCGAGACCGCGAGCGTTCCGGGATGGCGTCCCACGACATGTTCCAACGTCGCCAAGTACTCGCGCGCCAACCCGCCGTGCGCGACAATCACTATACCGATCACTCTCCGACCGCCCTCTGTTCGAGCACCGCCGCAGAAACAGCCCGCCCAAGATCCCGATGAGAAATAGACACCTGCCACGCGTCCTTGACAAGTGTCTTCGCGAAGGATTCCGCCATGGCCACGGATCTGTGTTTGCCGCCCGTACATCCGAACGCGAGGCAGAAATAGGATTTGCCCTCCGCCTGATACGCCGGTAGCAGGAACTGCATCATCTCCGACAACTGCCGGTAGAACGGCGCGAAATTCGCGTCCTGCGCGATATAGGCCGCGACCTCCGCATCCCGCCCGTCCTGCGCCCTCAGCCGTGCATCCCAGTGCGGATTGCGCAGGAACCGGCAATCAATCACCGTATCGGCTCCCCCCGGCAGGCCGCGCGGATAGGCAAAGGACTTCAGATGCACTGCCAGCCCGTGCCCGGTCTCCTCCGGCGCGAACCAGCGCGCGAGCTCGGCGCGCAACTCGTGCGGCGTCATCGCGGTGGTATCGATCAGCACGTCCGCCCGGGCCTTCAGCGGCTCCAGCATCGCCTGGTCCCGCTCGATCCCGACAATCGGGGTCTCGTGCGGGCTCGACGGATGCCGCCTGCGGGTCTCGCTGTAGCGCGCCACCAGAACCCCGGGCGCGCAATCCACGAAGATCAGCACCGGTCTGCACCCCGGCCGCGCGCCCAATTCGTCGAGCAGAGCCGTCAGCGCCGCCACCGAAAAATCCCGGTTGCGCGGATCCACCCCCACCACCACCGGCCGCTGCATCGGCGGTCCCGCGATCAGGCGCGGCATCATCGAGATCGGCAGGTTGTCTATGGCCTCGAAGCCGAAGTCCTCGAGGGCGCGGATCGCCGTCGACCGGCCGGCCCCGGCCGGGCCCGTGATGATGACGATGTCCTGGCCCGCCCCGGCCACGCCGCGTTCGTCCACTGTTGTCGCCTTTGCCGTGCTAATTCGCGTATCCGCCACGCACCAGATGCATCAACCCGAGCGCGAGGTTTGGCACGCCACCTCCTAAGATCAATTCAATTTCCAGCCCCAGATACGTTATTTTCTCCCGCTGTGGCATGCGTGTCTGCGACGCGCGCCCCAGATCCACACAAAGCCCCACCGCCGTCCGTGCAAGGGCCTCGACGCGCAGTACCCCGATCCCCCGCGCTTCGATCAGACCGGCCAGCTCCTGCGGCGCGCGCGCCTCGAGACGGCCCGCATCCCGGCTCAGGACCACCCGGTCGTCGGCCACCAGCAGCCCCCCGAGTCCGAGGAGTTGCAAGGCCAGCCCCGACTTCCCCGCACCCGACGGCCCGACCAGCAGGACGCCCTTTCCTCCAAGATCGACGGCCGTCGCGTGCAGGACCTGCGTGCACCCGTCCGTCTCGCGACTCACGACCGCCACCGTCAACGAGCCGGGTGCCGGGCACTCCTGCCCTCCGATATTTTCGCAATCCGAACGTATCCGAACATCGACCCCAACAGGCACACTCATTCATTAACCGGGTTTAGGCGTCTTCGGCCCCGTTAGCCATATCTTCACGCAACAAAAGATCGTGCACCGTGTTAGGCTGGCGCGGTTCGGGCTTCGCGCACGATGCGGCTACAGATCTTTGAACACGCAAACCCGGCACTCGCCGGCGTCTCTCTGGGGAGCTTCAACTTGATGACGACAGGCCAGGTCAATCCGCGTGAAACCCTCGATGCCTCCGGCATCACCGGTGTCGCATCGGTCCACTACAACCTCGTCGAGCCCGCCCTCCTGCAGGCTGCCGTTTCCCGCGGCGAGGGCACGATCGGCCAGGGCGGCGTCCTCCTCGTCACCACCGGCAAGCACACCGGCCGCAGCCCCAAGGACAAGTTCGTGGTCCGCGAATCGGCCGTCGAGGCGGACATCTGGTGGGAAAACAACCCCTCCATGACCCCGGACGCCTTCGAGCGTCTGCGGGAGGACATGTTCGCGCACGTGCAGGGCGGCGAGTTGTTCGTCCAGGACCTCTATGCCGGGGCCGACCCCGCCTACCGCCTGAATGTGCGCGTGGTGACGGAGCTTGCCTGGCACGGCCTCTTCATCCGCCATCTCCTGCGCCGCCCCGACCGCGCCGAGCTCGAGGATTTCGCCCCTGGCTTCACCATCCTCAACTGCCCGAGCTTCAAGGCCGATCCCGCGCGCCACGGTGTGCGCTCCGAGACGGTCATCGCGGTCTCCTTCGAGAAACGTCTCGTGCTCATCGGCGGCACCGCCTACGCCGGCGAGAACAAGAAATCCGTCTTCGGCATCCTGAATTACCTGCTGCCCGCCCGCGGCGTCATGCCGATGCACTGCTCGGCGAACCACGCCCCCGACGATCCGCAGGACGTCGCGGTGTTCTTCGGCCTCTCGGGCACCGGCAAGACCACGCTTTCCGCCGACCCGGCGCGGATCCTGATCGGCGACGACGAGCACGGCTGGTCCGACGAGGGCACCTTCAACTTCGAGGGCGGCTGCTACGCCAAGACCATCAACCTCTCGCCCGAGGCCGAACCGCAGATCTACGCCACGACCCACCGGTTCGGCACCATCATCGAGAACATGGTCCACGACCCGCTCACCTTCGATCTCGACTTCGAGGACGACAGCCTGACGGCCAACATGCGCTGCGCCTATCCGCTCGAGGCGATCTCGAACGCCAGTGCGAGTGCACGCGGCGGCCAGCCGCGCAATATCGTCATGCTGACCTGCGACGCCTTCGGCGTGCTGCCCCCCATCGCGCGCATGACGCCGGCCCAGGCGATGTATCACTTCCTATCCGGCTTCACGGCCAAGGTGGCCGGCACCGAGCGTGGCGTCACGGAGCCCACGCCCACCTTCTCCACCTGCTTCGGTGCGCCGTTCATGCCGCGACGGCCGGAGGTCTACGGGGCGCTGCTCCGCGACCGGATCGCGAAGTCCGGCGCGTCCTGCTGGCTCGTGAACACGGGCTGGACGGGCGGGGCCTACGGCTCCGGCCGCCGCATGCCCATCGGGGCCACCCGCACCCTCCTGACCGCGGCGCTCGGTGGCACGCTCAAGGACGCGACCTTCCGCCGCGATCCGAATTTCGGCTTCGAGGTTCCGGTTTCCGTGCCGGGCGTCGATCCGTCGCTCCTCGATCCGCGCACCACCTGGGCCGATCCCGCCGCCTACGATGCGCAGGCCGCCCGCCTCGTCAAGATGTTCGCCGACAACTTCGCGCAATACGATCGCCACGTCGGCGAGGACGTCCGGGCCGTCGCGGTCACGGCCGCCTGATCGGCACACCTCCGGCCGGCCCGCCCAGGCCGCCGGATCCGTGTCGGATGTCCGGACAGCTCAGCGCGTCGGAACCGGCTCGTCGCCCCGGTAATCATAGAAACCGCGATCGGTCTTGCGCCCGAGCCAGCCCGCCTCGACGTACTTCACCAGAAGCGGGCAGGGCCGGTATTTCGTGTCCGCGAGCCCGTCGTGCAGCACGTTCATGATCGCAAGACAGGTGTCGAGCCCGATGAAATCAGCGAGCGCCAGCGGCCCCAGCGGATGGTTCGCCCCGAGCTTCAGCGACTGGTCGATGGACGTGACCGTGCCCACCCCCTCATAGAGCGTATAGACGGCCTCGTTGATCATCGGCATCAGGATCCGGTTCACGATGAAGGCCGGGAAATCCTCCGCCGAGGCCGCGGTCTTGCCCAAGCGCTCCACCACTCCGAGCAGGGTCGTATAGGTGGGCTCGTCCGTCGCGATCCCGCGGATCAGTTCCACCAGTTGCATGATCGGCACGGGGTTCATGAAATGAAACCCCATGAACTTTTCCGGCCGGTCCGTCCCGGACGCCAGCCGCGTGATCGAGATGGACGAGGTATTGGAGGTCAGGATCGTGTGCGGGGCCAGGTGCGGCACCAGTTCGGCAAAGATCTGGTGCTTCAGGGGCTCGCGCTCGGTGGCGGCCTCGATCACCAGATCCGCGGGTCCGAGGGCGGACAGATCCGCCTCAAGTCGGATCCGGGCGAGGGCGGCGTCGCGCTCGTCGCCCGTGATCTTGCCGCGCCCCACCTGACGCTCGAGATTGCCGCGAATGATCTCCGGCGCGGCTTGCAGCACTCCGTCCGCGACATCATGCAGGCGCACGTCATACCCTGCGAGCGCGAACACATGGGCAATTCCATTGCCCATCTGCCCGGCCCCGATCACGCCGACAGTCTTTATTTCCATTGCTCAGGGCCCTTGGCGTCGTTCGCGGAACTTTAGGCCGCACCGGTGGAGACGCGCAACGGCAATCGCCGCTCGAAAGATGACCCGGCCGGTCCGGACGGGGCTCCGTCAGTCCAGCTTCGCCTCGAGTTCCGGCACGATCTGGAACAGATCCCCCACGAGCCCGTAGTCGGCCACCTGAAAGATCGGGGCTTCGCTGTCCTTGTTGATCGCCACGATGATCTTGCTGTCCTTCATCCCCGCGAGATGCTGGATCGCCCCGGAAATACCCACGGCGATGTAAAGCTCGGGTGCGACGACCTTGCCGGTCTGCCCCACCTGCCAGTCGTTCGGGGCGTACCCGCTGTCGACGGCCGCGCGCGACGCGCCGACGGCTGCCCCGAGCTTGTCGGCGAGTTTCGCGATCATCGCGAAATTCTCCTCCGATCCGACGCCGCGCCCCCCCGACACCACGATCTTCGCCGAGGCCAGCTCCGGCCGGTCGGTCGTGGCCACCCGGTCCTCGATCCAGGCCGACAGCCCGCCGTCCGGACCTACGGGGGCCGTGTCGACCGGGGCGGCCGCCTGCGATCCGGCGGGATCGAAGGCCGCGCCCCGGATCGTCAGGACCTTTTTCGCATCCGCCGTCTGGACGGTCTGGATGGCATTGCCCGCATAGATCGGCCGGTCGAACGTGTCGGGCCCGTGCACGCCGATCACCTCGCTCACGATCATCACGTCGAGCTTCGCCGCGAGTCGCGGGGCCACGTTCTTGCCCGTGGTCGTCGCCGGAAAGACGAAATGCTCATAGGGCTCGGACAGCGAGAAGACGAGGTCGGTCAGCGGCTCCGCGAGCCGGTGCGCATAGGCCGGCGCGTCCGCGTGGATCACCCGCGCGACACCGGCAAGCACCGCACCCTCCGCCGCCACGCCCGCGCAGTTCTCGCCTGCCACCAGCAGATGGATCTCCCCGCCGATGGCCACGGCGGCACTCACTGCCCGCGCCGTCACCTCGTTCAGGGCCGAATTGTCATGCTTTGCGAAAACCAGAACCGCCATCAGATCACTCCTGCTTCGGTCTTCAGTTTCGCGACCAGTTCGTCCACCGATCCGACCATCACCCCCGCCTTGCGTGTCGCGGGCTCCACGGTGCGCAGGATCTTCAGGCGAGGCGCAATATCCACACCGAAATCCGCCGGCGTCTTCTCGTCCATCGGCTTTTTCTTCGCCTTCATGATGTTCGGCAGCGACGCATAGCGCGGCTCGTTCAGCCGCAGATCCACCGTCACAATCGCCGGCAGCTTGACGCGGATCGTCTGCAACCCGCCGTCCACCTCGCGCGTCACCTCCGCGTGATCGCCGTCGATGGTCACAGCCGAGGCGAACGTCGCCTGCGGCCAGTCGAGCAGCGCCGCGAGCATCTGCCCCGTGGCGTTCATGTCGTTGTCGATCGCTTGCTTGCCCGCGATCACCAGCCCCGGCGCCTCGGCTTCCACGACCGCCCTCAGGATCTTCGCAACCGCCAGCGGCTCGATGTCCTGGTTCACGTCGTCGATCGCCACCACCAGCACCGCCCGGTCCGCCCCCATGGCGAGCGCCGTGCGCAGCGTCTCCTGCGCCTGCTTCACGCCGATCGACACCACCACGATCTCGTCGGCGAGGCCCTTCTCCTTGATCCGGATCGCCTCCTCGACCGCGATCTCGTCGAACGGGTTCATCGACATCTTGACGTTGGCAAGCTCGACCCCGCTGCCGTCCGCCCGGACCCGCGCCTTCACGTTGTAATCGATCACCCGCTTGACCGGCACGAGTATCTTCATCGCAGTCTCCAATTGCCCCACCCGAGGCCCTGCCCGGACTAGACCAAGCTTCGGCAGCACCCGCAACAGGAACCTCGCATCTGCGTCACCTGTTCGCCCCCGGCACCCAGAGCACGTCCGCGCGCCCGTCGTCGTTCGCGATCCGCCCCGCCACGAAGAACCAGTCCGACAGCCGGTTGAGGTATTTCACCGCCTCGTCGTTGATCGTCTCCATCGTCGCGAGCTTGACCACGTGCCGCTCCGCCCGCCGGCAGACCGTCCGGCACAGATGCAGATGCGCCGACAGCGCCGACCCCCCCGGCAGGATGAAGCTGCGCAGCGGCTCCAGCCGCGCGTTCAGTGCGTCGATCTCCCCCTCGAGCCGCGTCACCTGCGCCGCGATGATCCGCAACCGTGGATACGCAGCGCCCGCGTCGTTCTCGATGTCCGGCGTGCACAGATCCGCGCCGAGATCGAACAGATCGTTCTGGATCCGCGCCAGCGCCGCGTCGTCCTCTCCGGCGGCATGCAGCCGCGCCAGCCCCAGCGTCGCATTCAACTCGTCCACGGTCCCGTAGGCCGTCACCCGCGTCGAATGCTTCGCGACCCGCGCCCCGTTGCCGAGCGCCGTCTCCCCGGCGTCGCCGGTCTTGGTGTAGATCCGGTTCAGTATGACCATGCCAGAGACCCCTCAGCGCGAAAAATAGACGAAAGCCAAGATCAACAGAACCGCCACGAACTGAAGGGCGATCCGCAGCTGCATGATCTTGTTGGCGTATTTCTTGTTGAACTCGCCGCCGCGCGCGAACCCCAGCACCCCGATCACCAGAACCCCCAGCACCGCGAAACACGCGATCACCGCGACGAGAAACAGCGGATCGGACATCATGGCGGGCATCCCTTCATCAGCGGTTCCTTGCACCTAACCGATTATCGCCGCGAGGCAAGGGCCACGTCGCCACGGTCAGGTGCGCAGCACCACCGCATCGAGGAGCCGCGTCGGCAGAACCCTCCGCAGCACCTCCATGACATGGGTGGGCGTGGTGACGCGGTAGCGCGCCTTCGGCCGCGGGCTCTCGAGGGCACGGATCAGCACTTGCGTCACCGCCGCGGCCGGCAACTCGAACCGGTCCTTGCCCGGGTCTGACCCGTAGAGCCGTCGCAGCAGCACCGCCTCATAGGCCGCCGCATGGGCAGACGCGCGCCAGTCGATCCAGCGTTCGAAATGCGGGATCGATTTCGCCCGGAACGGCGTCGCAATCGGCCCAGGCTCGATCAGCATCACCGCGATCCCGCTGCCATGCGTCTCGAGCCGCAGCGTGTCGGTGATCCCCTCAAGCGCGAACTTCGAGGCCACATAGGCACCGCGCCATGGCAGGGCCACGAACCCCAGCACCGAGGAATTCATCACTATCCGGCCTGATCCGCGCCTGCGCATCGCGGGCAGGATCCGGTTCGTCAGATCCACTTGCCCGAAGACATTCGTCTCGAAGATCGCCCGGAGCGCGCCTCGCGGCAGATCCTCCACCGCCCCCGGGATCGCATAGGCCCCGTTGTTGAAGAGCGCGTCGATGCACCCGTCCGTGCGTTCCAGCGCCTCGGCCGCCCCCGTCGCCACGCTCTCCTCCTCCGCAAGATCGAGCACGAAGCTCTCCAGCCCCTCCGCGGTCAGCCGCGCGCAGTCCTCCGCTGCCCGGCAGGTCGCGAGTACGCGCCATCCGCGCTGCGCCAGCGTCCGGGCCGCATCGAGCCCGATCCCCGACGAACACCCGGTGATGAGAATGGTACGCCCCATGTCCGACCCCCCGTGCACCCCGCCCCTCATTCCCGGATGCGCGCACGCGCGCAAGGGCCGCCGCGCGGTTTGGACTGGACCGGACGCGGGACGCCCGCTAGTCCGGCGCCATGAACGATCCGACCTTCGACCCCGACCCGCCTTCGGGCTTCGAGACCTCCGAGCCGCTGGCCCGCGCCCTGGGCGAGCGGTACCTGACCTATGCGCTCAGCACCATCATGCACCGCGCGCTCCCCGATGCCCGCGACGGGCTCAAACCCGTGCACCGGCGCATCCTCTTCGCCATGCGCGGCCTGCGCCTCGACCCCGCCGGGGCGTTTCGCAAATGCGCCAAGATCGTCGGCGAGGTGATGGGCAACTACCATCCCCACGGCGACAGCTCGATTTACGAGGCCCTGGCCCGCCTCGCCCAGGACTTCAATGTCCGCTACCCGCTCGTCGACGGTCAGGGCAATTTTGGCAACATCGACGGCGACAACCCGGCCGCACAGCGCTACACCGAGGCCCGCCTCACAGCCGCCGCGGCCGTCCTCATGGAGGGCCTCGCCGAGGACGCCGTCGATTTCCGCGACAATTACGACGGCTCCGAGCGCGAACCCGTGGTGCTGCCCGCGGCCTTCCCGAACCTCCTCGCCAACGGCTCGAGCGGCATCGCCGTCGGCATGGCCACCAACATCCCCCCCCACAACATCGACGAGTTGGTGGCCGCCTGCCTCGCGATGATCAAGACGCCCGGCATCCGCGACGAGACGCTGCTCGATCACGTCCAGGGCCCCGATTTTCCCACCGGCGGCATCATCGTCGAGCCCCGCCACAGCATCAAGCAGACCTATCTGAACGGCAAGGGCTCGTTCCGGCTCCGCGCGCGCTGGTCCGTCGAGGATCTCGGGCGCGGACAGTGGCAGATCGTCGTGACGGAAATTCCCTATCAGGTGCAAAAGGGCAAGCTGATCGAGCGCATCGCCGATCTGGTGAACCTCAAGAAGGTCCCCATCCTCGCCGACGTCCGTGACGAGAGCGCCGAGGACGTCCGTATCGTGCTCGAGCCCCGCGCGCGCACCGTCGATCCGCAGGTCCTGATGGAGATGCTCTTTCGCGCGAGCGACCTCGAGACGCGCTTTGCGATGAACATGAATGTGCTCATCGACGGC
>JBBQYB010000120.1:0-10054 GCA_038209095.1 Rhodobacterales bacterium | reverse complement strand
AGAAACGGCCCTCCGGGATCCGGAAGCCGCGTCGTTCATCAGCGTCGCTCGGGGCTCGAGACGCGCATACCGCTGCAATGACCATCAGAAATGCCTCCCGGGAGTCTTTTGTTTTCTTGGCACGCACGCCGACTATACTGCTGCGAGCCTTACCTGCACCAGACAAGGCTCAGTCGGCGTCCGAACAGCGCAATTATCCGACTGAGAAAATTCCGCGAAGTGAACCAGAGTATGACAAACATATGGCATGCATTTGATTTTCCATGGTTTATATTACTCTGGACTGTTTTGTTCGATGCTGTCCCGGATTCGTCGGGCGCTGAGTTAACATACCCAAACGACGGCTTTGCGACAACGGGACCGAAGGTGGAACATCACGAATGAGCGGTCGAAACGAAAAAGCGCGCCCGAGAGGGGCGCGCCTTGCAGGAGCGTTTTCTAGCCGGTGTTCAGGCCTGGGCGGACAGGGCCCCCACGCGTCCGGCGAGCCGGGATACCTTGCGGCTGGCGGTGTTCTTGTGGGTCACGCCCTTGGTCACGCCGCGCATGATCTCGGGCTGGGCTACCCGCAGAGCCTCGGTCGCGGCGGTCTTGTCGCCAGAGGCAATGGCCTCCTCGACCTTGCGGATGAAGGTGCGGATCCGCGACCGACGCGCCTTGTTGACTTCGGTGCGACGCTCGGTCTGGCGTGCGCGCTTTTTTGAGGACGGCGAATTGGCCATGTTTTCGGGTTCCGGTTCATGCAATCTTGGGAAACAGAGCGGCCTATTAACGGCGCGCGCGGTGGCTGTCAACCGCGTGCGGTCCTATTTGCCGCGGAACTGGGGGCTGCGTTTCTCGGTGAAGGCGGCCATGCCCTCGGCTTGATCGTCCGTGGCGAACATGGAATGAAAGAGCCGGCGTTCGAACATGAGGCCCTCGTGCAGGGTCGTCTCGTAGCTCCGGTTGACGGCCTCCTTGACGGCCCGGACCGTGAGGGGGGATTTCTCGGTGATCTTGCCGGCAGTCTCGAGCGCGTCGCGCATCAGATCCTTTGCGGGCACCACCCGGCTGACGAGGCCCGACCGCTCCGCCTCGACTGCATCCATGAAGCGCCCGGTCAGGCACATCTCCATGGCCTTCGATTTGCCGACGAAGCGGGCGAGACGCTGCGTACCGCCCATCCCCGGGATCACGCCGATGTTGATCTCGGGCTGGCCGAACTTGGCGGTGTCGGCGGCGATGATGAAATCGCACATCATGGCAAGTTCGCACCCGCCCCCAAGGCAATAGCCCGCGACGGCCGCGATGATGGGTTTGCGCACCCGCAGGATGTCCTCGGTGGGCCCCGTGAACATGTCCTGCAAGAACATGTCGACGAAGTTCAGCTGGGCCATTTCCTTCACGTCCGCACCGGCCGCGAAGGTCTTGTCGGAGCCAGTAAGCACGATCGCGCGCACCCGGTTCGCGGCGTCGAGCTCGGCCAGTGCCTCGCCAAGCTCACCCAGAAGCTGCGAGTTCAGCGCGTTCAGCGCGTCGGGTCGATTCAGCCGGACCGTGCCGACATGGTCCTCCACGTCGACGACAAGGGTCTCATAGGCCATGGCTCTTCTCCGGATGTGGGACGTGGATCATTACCATCGCCAGCAGGGGGTTCAACCCCGGGGCTGGCAGACGGGGCAGTGGAAGCTCGACCGTCCGGACTGGACGTCGCGCGCGATGATGCCGCCGCATCCGGGCGTGCGGCAGGTCTCGCCGGACCGGCCGTAAACGGCGAAGGCGTTCTGGAAATAGCCGAGTTCGCCGTCGGCCTGGCGGTAGTCGCGCAAGGACGACCCGCCCGCCGCGAGCGCCTCCGTCAGCACGGCTCGGATGGCCCCGACCAGACGCTCGGCCCCCTGCGTCCCGACGTCGCGCGCCAGTGTCAGCGGCGACAGCCCCGCGCGCCACAGAGCCTCGCAGACGTAGATGTTGCCGAGCCCCGCAACGACGCGCTGATCGAGGAGGATGGCCTTGGCGGGCGTGGCCCGGCCCGCCATCCGGCCTGCGAGATAGACGGCATCGAAGGCGTTTCCCAGAGGTTCGGGCCCCAGCCCGCGGAGCAGCCGGTGTGCCTCCGCGCCGGGTGTTGCAACCAGATCCATGGAGCCGAAGCGGCGCGCGTCGTTGAAGGCGATCCGCGCCCCCCCCTCGATGTCGAGCACGACGTGGTCGTGCTTGCCCGGCGTCGCGAGGGCGTGGTGAAAGACGCCCACCGGGGCACCCGATACCAGCATCCGGCCCGACATCCCCAGATGCACGATCAGCGTCTCGCCCCGGTCGAGATCGGCGAGGATGTATTTCGAGCGCCTGCGCAGCCCGAGCACCCGCGCACCCGTCAGCCGCTCCGCCATCCGCTCCGGAAAGGGCCAGCGCAGATCCGGGCGGCGCACGTCCGCCGCCAGGATCACGCGGCCCGCCAGCACCGGCTCGAGCCCGCGCCGCACCGTCTCGACTTCCGGCAGTTCCGGCAAAACCCCTCCCGGCGCGTTCGGTCGCGGTTGTAACCCGCATCGCCCGGCTTATAAACAAGCCTTGAGCCGACTGGAAAGACCTTGCCGCCCATGACCGCAGATCCCGACCGGACAACCCATTTCGGCTTCCAGACCGTCCCCGAAGCCGAAAAGGCGGACCGCGTCCGGGGCGTCTTCTCTTCGGTGGCGCGCCGCTACGACGTGATGAACGATGCCATGTCGCTCGGGATCCACCGCCTCTGGAAGGAGGCGATGGTCGATTGGTTCGCCCCGCGTCCGGGCATGGACTGCCTCGACGTCGCGGGCGGCACCGGCGACATCGCCTTCCGCCTGCTCGACCGCCTCAAGGGGCAGGGCCGGGTGACGGTCCTCGATCTGACCGAGGAGATGCTGACGGAGGGCCGCAGGCGTGCCGAGGCGCGCACCGACGCGGACCGGTTCGACTGGATCGCGGGCGATGCGATGGCTCTGCCATTCCCGGACGCCTCCTTCGACGGCTATACGATCGCCTTCGGCATCCGCAACGTGACCCGACCCGAGGAGGCGCTCGCGGAGGCCTTCCGGGTGCTGCGCCCCGGAGGGCGGCTGATGGTGCTCGAGTTCAGCCAGATCCCCATCGAGGGGCCGCAGTGGCTCTACGACCGGTATTCGTTCAACGTGATCCCGGCCCTCGGGCAGGTCATCGCGAGCGACCGCGACAGCTATCAGTACCTCGTGGAATCGATCCGCCGGTTCCCCGACCAGGAAACCTTCGCGGGCATGATCCGCGGGGCGGGGTTCGACCTCGTGCAATACCGAAACCTCTCTCTTGGCATTGCAGCGCTCCATTCCGCCTGGAAGATCTGATGCGCGGCCCGCACAATATATGGCGACTCGTGCGGACGGGGGCCACCTTCGAGCGCACGGGTGCCATGAAGGTGGCGCTAGAGGCCTTCGACGCGCCGCCGGGCCTGCGGGTGGCGGCCCGGATCCTCGGATGGCCGTTCCAGTGGCTCGGTTACGAGGGCGATCCGACGCAGCCGCCGGTGCCGCGTGCGCTGACCGCGCTGGGGCCTGCCTATATCAAGTTCGGCCAGATCCTCTCGACTCGGCCGGACATCGTCGGACCCGATCTCGCACGGCAACTGACCGTCCTGCAAGACAAGCTGCCGCCCTTCTCAGAGGCCGAGGCCGAGGCCGAGGTCGAGCGCGAGCTCGGCAGGCCGGTGGAGGTGTTGTTCTCGGAATTCAGCCCGCCCATTGCCGCGGCGTCGCTGGCGCAGGTCCACCGGGCAGTCCTGCGCGAGACGGGCCGCATCGTCGCGGTCAAGGTGCTGCGGCCGGGCATCGAGCGGGCCTTCCTGCGTGACGTCGACGCCTTTTATTTCGCAGCCCGCATGATCGAATTGTTCGCGCCCTTCACCCGCAGGCTCAAGCCGCGCGCGGTGATCGAGCATTTCGAGGGCGTCGTCCAGGGCGAGTTGGACCTGCGCATGGAGGCCTCGGCGGCGGCCGAATTCTACGCCAACACCCGCAGCGATCCGGGCTTTCGCGTGCCGGCGGTGATTTGGGAGGCGTCGGGGCGGCGCGTGCTGACGCTCGAATGGGTCTCGGGCGAGAACATGGGCGATGTAGTCGCGCTGGCGGCCGGAGGCGCGGACCTCGTGCGCCTGTCAGACCGGATCATCCAGGCCTTCCTGACCCATGCGCTGCGCGACGGGTTCTTTCATGCCGACATGCACCAGGGAAACCTTAAATACGGCCCGGACGGCGCGATCGTGGCGCTCGACTTCGGCATCATGGGGCGGATCGACGCCTATACGCGCAGGGTCTATGCGGAGATCCTCATGGGGTTTCTGCGCAAGGACTACATGCGGGTGGCGGAGGTCCATTTCGAAGCGGGCTACGTGCCGGCGGACCGCGACATCGAGGCCTTCGCGCAATCGCTGCGCTCCGTGGGCGAGCCGATCTTCGGGCAGGACGCGACCCGGATCTCCATGGCGCGTCTGCTCGCGCATCTCTTCGAGGTAACCGAGCGCTTCGGGATGGAGACACGCACGGAACTGATCCTGCTCCAGCGCACCATGGTCGTCGTTGAGGGCGTGGCCCGGAGTCTAAACCCTGCCATGAACATGTGGGAGACCGCGCGCCCGGTCGTGACCGACTACATCGCGGCGAACCTCGGCCCGAAGGCCGTGGCCCGCGATCTGGCGGCGACGGTGGCCGTGCTGGCGCGGTTCGGGCCGCGCCTGCCGCAACTCGCGGAAACTGCCCTCATCCGCCTGAACACGCCCATGCCGAAGCTCGAGCGGTTCCTCTTTCCCAACTGGGTTTACGGACTGATCGGGGCGGGCGTCGGTGCGGCTCTCGTGGCGCTCGGCTCGGTCTTGTAATGCGCGGCTGGGCGGGCGTGGCGCTCGCGCTCTTGCTCTGGCTGACTTGGGCCGCAGGGGGTGCCTTGAGCCAGACCGGCCCGGAGAAACGCCCCGTCGATGTCCGGCTCGGATTTGTCGTCACGTCGCTCTCTGGCATCGATCCTGCAGACAGCAGCTTCCGGTTCTCGAGCTATGTCTGGCTGATCGATCCCGCCGGTCTCGAGTCGTCCGCCGATGATCTGCAGATCCTGACCCGTCAGGCTTCCGTGGCCGAAGTCCAGCGCTCCACCCTGTCCACGGGCGCGCAATTCACTGCCTTCACCCTGCAGGCCACGGTGGACCAGACCTTCGATCTGCGCGACTTTCCCTTCGATCGTCAGACCCTGCGCCTGAACATCGAGACGGCCATCCCCGCAAGTCGCCTGCGTCTGGTGCCGGATGCGCAGGACTCGCGTCTTGCGGATGTTCTGACGACCAGCGGCTGGACCGTGACGGCCATGCGGTTCGAGGAGCGGCTCGTGGACTACAAGGTGCAGCTTGACCCTTCCCGCGAGTCGCGTTTCTCGCGCGTCACGCTCCTGATCGACATCGAGCGCATCCGCTCGCCGCTCGTCATCGACCGCTTCGTCGGATATGCCATGGCCTTCCTGATCACGGCCCTGATCTTCTTTGTGCCCTCCGATCAGATCGGGGTGCGGATCGGCATGTCCACCAGCGCGGTCTTCGCCGCCGTGGGCAACCGGTACGGCCTCGATGCGGCCATGGGCGGCAACATTCCCTTCGGTCTCGTGGAGCAACTCACGCTCATCGTGTTTCTGACGATCTTTACGGCCATCGCCACCACCCTCATCACGTTCCGTCTCGATCGCGGCATGACCCAGTTGATCGCACGGCGCACCAATCATGCCATCGGGGCGGTGGTGATCTCCCTCAGCCTCGGGCTCGCCGTCTATGCCGTCCAGCAGGCCCGTGGGTGAACGGCGTCTCCGGTCGAAGCATCGACCGATCGCGCTCACGGACTGCGATACGGATAAACAGGAGGTTAATGGAATGCGGAATACTTCATAAAAACAAGTGGTTAGACGTTGGTCCACGCGTGGACCGGACCGGTCGGGCGGAGCGGCGCGCCTCTCAAGCCTTCTTTCGGATCAGATAGGCGTAGCAGGGATGGCCGAGGTCCTCCTGTGCCAGCACCGTATGACCCTGCTCGGCGCAGAAATGCGGAACATCCACCAGTGCGGCCGGATCGTCGGCCACCAGCCGCAGGACCGCCCCCGGGGCCATCGCCATCAGGCGCTTGCGCGCGCGCAGGACGGGCATCGGGCAGAGCAGGCCCCGCGCATCGAGTTCGGCATCTGCGATCATGATCATCGACCTTGGGGTCTTTTCTTCACCCCGTCCACGCCAATGTGACGCGACGGTGCGTGACGCGCCGGGCCACTCGGGCTACTCAGGTCAAAATCAGGCAAAGGCAACGCATGTTCGGCATCGATCTCTGGGACGCGTCCCTGGCACCCGCGCTGCTGGTGGCGCTCGTGGCGGGGCTTCTCAGTTTCCTCTCGCCCTGCGTCCTGCCGATCGTGCCGCCCTATCTCGCCTACATGGCGGGGGCCTCGATGGACGACATCGCGGCCGGGCGCGATGCGGACCGAAGGGTCCTGCGCACGGCGGTGTTCTTCGTGTTGGGGCTCTCGACGGTGTTCTTGTTCCTCGGTCTCGCTGCCTCCAGTCTCGGGCGGGTCCTGCTCGCCTATCAGGAGCAGATGATGCTGGTCTCGGGGGCCATCATCGTGATCTTCGGGCTGCATTTCCTCGGTGTCTTTCGCATCGGTCTCCTGCAGCGCGAGGCCCGGATCCAGACGAAGACGGCCGGGGACAATCCGCTCGGGGCCTATGTGCTCGGCCTGGCGTTTGCCTTCGGCTGGACGCCCTGCATCGGACCGGTGCTTGGGTCGATCCTGTCGCTCGCGGCGCAGGAAGGCTCGGTCGAGCGCGGCATGCTGTTGATGGGGTTCTACGCGGTCGGTCTCGGGGTGCCGTTCCTGCTCACCGCCCTGTTCCTGCGCCAGGCCATCGGGCTGATGTCCGGCATGAAGCGGCACATGGCCGTGATCGAGCGCTCCATGGGTGCCTTGCTCGTGCTCGTCGGCGTGCTGATGCTGACCGGTGCGTTCACCTCGATGGCATTCTGGCTGCTCGATACGTTCCCGGCGCTCGCTCTGATCGGCTAGGCCGGCGGGGTGTGGTCGGCCTTGATCTCGTCGAGAACTTCGGCGAGTTCGCGGCGGACGATCTTGCGTAGGTTTCGCGTGATCTTGTCGCCCAGTTCGCCGTCGAGTTCCTCGCGGATGATGGCGTTGATCATCCGGCGCAGCGATTCCTCGTCGAGCACCGGCGCGGGCTGTGCGGCCGCATCGGCCGGGTCCGCCAGGTCGTCCGACAGCGCGTCGCGCACCCGCATGTCCGCGGTCAGATGCAGCACATCCGCAGGCGGGCCGTCCCCGGAGCGGACCGCGGCCTCGGCCGAGACAAGCGCCCGGATCGAGGCGAGCACGTCCTGCAGGGATTCCTTCGTCTCGGGTGACGAGCTCGGAGGGGTGTCCTGCCCTGCGGTCACGGCTGCTCCCAGCGGGCGCGGATCCGTTCGACGGCGCTGGTGTCGTAGCCGCCGACGGGCGCGCTCTGGATCGCCGCAAAATAGTTCTGCGGGTCGTAGGTGTCGATCCCGAGGTCGAGGTGTTCGACGGTCAGAAGCCCCATCGAGCGCAGGACCGCATAGGCCGCCACGTATTCGTCGCGCTGCGCCCGCACCACCTCGGCCTCGGCGGTCAGCCGTTCCTGATCCGCATCGAGCACGTCGAGGGTCGAGCGGGCCCCGAGGCGGGCCTCCTCGCTGACCCCCTCGAAGGCGATCTGGGCCGCGACAACCTGTTCCCGGTTCGCGACGATGAGCGCCTGCGCGATCTCGAGGCTGGTCCAGGAATTGTTGACCAGCTCGATCACGGTGCGCGCGGCGTCCTGGACCTGGAACCGGCGCTGGTCCAGAACCTGCTGCGCCTGACGGATGAGGCTCGAGTTCAACCCGCCGGTGTAGAGCGGCAGGCTCGCCCCCAGCCCAAGATTGAGTTCGAACCGGTCGTTGCCCTGCGGGGCCAGCGAATACTGGCCAAGATATTCGAAGGACGACGTCGCCTGGACCGAGACCCCGGTCGCGGCACGCGCCCGGTCGAAGTCGGCGAGGGCCGCGCGCTCGGCGAAGCGCGCGGAGATGAGGGCCGGGTTAAGCTGGACGGCGAGCTGTTCCGCCGCGGCGAGATCGGCCGGAAGCTCGGGGATGGGCGGGGGCGGCGACAGATCGCTCGGGAGCGTGCCCACGGCCGCGAGATAGCTCGAGCGTGCGAAGTCGAGGTTGCCGAGCGCGTTCACCAGCCGGCCGCGGGAGGCGGCCAGCCGGGCTTCGGTCTGGCTCACGTCCGTGCGCGTGACCTCGCCCACCTCGAACCGGTTGCGCGTGGCGTCGACCTGTTCGGTCAGGACCCGCACGTCGTTCCGGGCGATCCGGACGAACTCGATCGCCTGGATCACGTCCATGAAGGCCTGCACGGCATTGAAGAGCACGTCCTGCTCGACGCCAATCAGGCTCGCCCGGCCGGACGCGACCCCGAGGCGCGCGGATTCGATCGCCGCCGCCGTGGCCCCGTTGTCATAAAGCAGCAGGCTCGCGGACAAGGCCGCGGAATAGAGATCGTCGAGGGGGAATTCCGTGACGTCCGTGATGGCGCGGACCCCGGCGGTCGCATCGACGCGCGGGCGGCGCAAGGAGCGGGCCTGAGGCACCGTTTCGTCCAGGCTGCGCAGGGCGGCCCGGTTCGATTCCAGGAGCGGGCTGGTCTGGTAGGCCCCGATCAGCGCATCCGTGAGTGTCTGCGCCCGCAACTCGGAGGCGTCAATGGCCCACAGGACTGCCGCGGAGGCCAGCAACACGCGCAATGTGTTCCGTAATTTCATGGTTTCGCCCCAATTCCAGCTCGATGGATGCCCCCCGTTTCCCGAGGCTTTGCGGAACTATCGGTCGGATCGGCTCAGAACTCAAACCCTTCTTCGCGCTCGAAGCCGGGAAGCACAGGGGCTGCGGCATCGAAAGCACGCCGCCAGCTTATGCCGTGCTCGTGGCGGCGACCGAGACGGGCCTGGCCGAGTGCGCCTTCCATGAAGATCGCGACGATCCGCCCGCCGACCTTCAGTTGCCCGGCAATGCTGTCGGGCAGGGTTTCGATGCCGCCCTCGATGAAGATCACGTCGTAGGGGCCATGGGCGGGCACGCCCTCGACGAGGGGTGCGGTTTCAACGGCGACGTTGTCGAGGCCGAGGTCGGCCAGGGCCACGACCGCCTCGACGGACATACCGGGGTCTTCTTCCTGCGCGATGACGGCCTCGGCCATGGAAGACATCACGGCGGCGGAGTACCCGAGCCCGCAGCCGAGATCGAGCACGAGATCGGTCTTTCCGATAGCCACCGCGTCAAGCATCTTGGCGAAGACCCGCGGATCCAGCAGCACGCGCCGCGGCCCGAGGCTCACGTGTTCTCCGAGGTAGGCAACGGCTTGCAGCGCGCGCGGCACGAAGGCTTCGCGGGGGATGTCCAGCATGGCCTGGATGATGGGATATCGGGTGACATCCGAAGGGCGAACCTGGCAGTCCACCATGGCTTCGCGGGCAGCGGTGTAATCAATCACGAGTGGAACCCTTGGCAATCCGGTTGCGGCGCTCTCATGACATATCCGCGGGGTCCGGGCAACTTGGCGTGGGGCGCGAATGCCGGCTTGCCCCTTTCATGCGGGATTGCTAGACGCAGCCCGCAGGGCGACGTGGCGGAGTGGTTACGCAGCGGATTGCAAATCCGTGCACGCCGGTTCGATTCCGGCCGTCGCCTCCAGTTTTCGGATGGTGTGTAAATCCGTCGGGGAAACCCTACACAGGTTCGAATCCAGCCCCCTCCGCCACTTGCCCCCGCGAAAGCGTTCTCCCGATCCGGCTACGGCCGGATTTTCTCGTTGTATTCGAGGGTGACCTGAGACCCATCTCTCCTCCGGTTTTCCGGAGAATCCACAGGTTGATTTCTGGGGCTATGCTACGCGCATTTCCAGCCCCTTCTTTGCGACGAACTCTGCTGGCGTGACGTTGCCGAGACTCGAATGCGGTCGGTGA
>JBBQYB010000119.1:0-10289 GCA_038209095.1 Rhodobacterales bacterium | reverse complement strand
GGGGCGGTGTTGTGTCTGCCGGCGGCGGGCGGCCTGTTCTTTACGTCCCTGCCGCTCGTTACGGGGGGGGCGGGCGGGGTGGGGGGGGCGGGGGCGGCGGGTCTGGCGGGCCCGCTTGCGACCTGGAAGCGGTCCATCTGGGTCGCCACGATCTGCATGCTGCGCGCGAAGATCTCGGCCTCGGAGGCGGAGCGGTCCGAGAGGTCGGCGGCCTGGCCGGTCAGGTTCTCGATATGGGCGATGCCGGTGTTGATCTGGCCGATGGCGTTGGCCTGTTCGCTCTCGGACCGGGCGACCCGGCTGATGCGGTGCGACAGGCCCTGGATGCCGGTCTGGATCTCGTCGAGGGCGGCGCCGGCCGACTGCACCATGTCGACGCCCTCGATGACCATCTGCTGGCTGGCGGTGATGAGGGTCTTGATCTCCTTTGCGGCGTCGGAGGAGCGTTTCGCGAGCGAGCGCACCTCGGTCGCGACCACCGAGAAGCCGCGTCCGGCCTCGCCGGCCCGGGCGGCCTCGATGGCGCTGTTGAGTGCGAGGATCGTGGTCTGGAAGGCGATGCCCTCGATGACGCGCACGATGTCGTTGATCTCCTCGGAGCTGGCGCGGATGCGCTCGACGGCAGCGATGGCGCCGCGGGTGGCGCGGGCCCCCTCCTCGGTGGAGGCGGCGACGTCGCGGGCCATGCGGTCGCTCTCGGCCATGGCCTCGGTGTTGAGACGGACGGCGGTCGAGATCTGCTCCATGGAGGCGGCGGTCTGCTGGATGGCCGCCACCTGTTCGGAGCCGCGGCGGGCGATGTCGCCGGCGAACTCGCTGATGCGATTGACGGCGGAGAGCCCGTCGCCGACCGCCGTCTGGACGTCGCCGATGAGCGTGCGGAACTGCTCGATCGAGGTGTTGGCCCCGTGGGCGACCTTGTCGAAATCGCCCACATAGGCCCCCGACATGCCGACGCGCAGATCGCCCGCGGCCATGGCGGAGAGAACGCGCGCGGTCTCGCGCAGGAAGGTCTGCATGGTGTCGGCGATGCTCTGGACGCCGTCGACGAGGCTCTGGATCTCGGGATATTCGAACCTGGCCAGGATGCGGCCGGTGAAATCGCCCCGGGCGAGATCGCCGATGAGGCGGCCGACCTCGGCCTCGAGCTGGCCGATCATCCCGTCGAGGTTGCCGCGCATGGCGATCTCGCGCTCGAGCGCCTCGCGGTTGGTGCGGCCGATGGCGTCGTACTGGTCGCGCAGGTCGATCACCGCCTTGACCATGGGATAGATCACGCCGGTGGGGTTGTATTTCTGGAGGGTGTTCTCCTTGCTGCCCTGGGCGAGCGCGTTGATCTCGGCGGTGATGGTCTTGAGGGTCTCGCGGTCGCGGCCGTAGGACCAGACGATCATGCCCGAGAGGGCCACGAAGATCAGACCAGGCAGGAGGAAGACGTCGATGACGGAGAGGACGGCGATGGCCACGGGTTGCCGTTCGAGGCTGAGGGTGCCGAGGAGGGTGCCGGCCGTGTCGCGGATCGGCACCTGCACGTGGGATGTGTCGGTGACCTGCACGGTCTGCGGGGGCAGGATCCGCACCGGCGTTCCGAGGACGCGGGAGATGTCGTCGGTCAGGGGCTGGAGGGGCAGGGCGTCCGGCAGGGCAATGTGGGAGAGCGCGCCGTCCGGGCCGTAAACCACCTGTCCGGCGCGCGCGAGGAGCGTGAGCAGGCCTGCTGCCTGTTCGAGCTGGCGGTGGGCGAGATCGGCGTCGGTGTCCGCGCGGAGGCGGTCCTGGATCAGCCAGTGCGCAGCGGAGATCGCGAGGGTCGCACAGAGGGCGGCCCCGATGAGCCGGCGGAGGAACTTGCTGCGCCACATGCGGTCTTCTCCCGTAGCGGGGCCGATCGGATCGGACCCTGCCGCATCCTTGGGCAGCAATGCTTTGCATATTCTTAAGTTCGGGGGGCTCGGCGTTTCGGGTTTGATAACCATTCCGGGCGTATTCCTGCCCGTGCCGCCCGCTCGCAAGATGGTGGCGGCGTGCGGGAGGTCTGAATGGCGTCTTCACCTGGCCTGTTCGAGCCCGTCGCGGTCCTGCGGCGGATGGATGTGGCGGGTCTGCCGGAGGGTCTGGCGGCTACGATCATCGCGGTCGGGGCGCTCGCCATGGTGCTGGTGGCGGTCGCCCGCCCGGTGGGCGTGGCCGCGACGCTGATGGGCAAGTCGGCGCAGATCCTCGCGGAACGGATGGCCGCCCGCGGGCGGATGCTGGAGGCGGTGCACGGGGCCGTGGACATCCTGCCGGCCCGTCCGGGGCAGGCGGTGGACCTTGCCTCGGCGCGGGCGGCGCTGGCGGGCAATGCGACGGAACTTTCGGCGGCGCTGGGCGGCCTCGCGGGGCACGCGCAGTACGGCGTTGCGGTGCGCTGGCGGCCGGCCGAAGCCTTGCGCCGGTTCGCGGGCGAGGCGGAACTCGCGGGACGCACGGAGCCGCGGGCACGCGCCGAAGGGGCCGAGGCGCTGCGGGTGCGGTTTGGGGCCGTCATCGCGGGGCGGCTGGCCTCGGCTGCGGCCGACAGGATCGTGCTCGACTGCGATCCGGGGCCCGAGATGCTGACGGATGTGGCGCTATTGCTGACACGCGGCGGGGAGCCGGCGCTCGACCGCGAGGTGGAGGCCATCGACGCGGTCTGGCCGGAGGGGTTGCAGATCCGGACGACCGGACCGGGTGCGCCGGAGGCGTTCGGAGCGTTCGAGATCGAGGTGCCGGGGGCTGCGGCTGCGGCCGCGCGCCGGCTGGTCGGGATGGCACAGGGGCCCTTGCGCCCGCGGCCCGTGCCGGAGCGGGGTGGTCCGGGCGGGGACGCGGCGCGGGATCTGCTGCGCCGTCTCGGCGCGGCTGCGGCGGCGGTGGAGGCGGCCGGGCTGCCCGCGCCCGGGTACAATGTGCCGCTGGTGCGGATCCTGCGCATCGCGGATGCGGCATCGCGCGCGGTGCAGCGGGAGGCCATGGCGTGAGCGGGCGGGATTTCTGGATGGTGCACGGTGTGGCGCGCATGGGCGCACCCGAGCCCGCGGGCGCGCCGCGCCACGTCCGCTGCGTCTTTGGCAACATGATCGCGTTGCTGTCGTCGGGGCACCTGCCAGATGCGGCGGAGTTGCAGGCGGCGGGCACCGAGGTTGATGCGGGGCTCGCCCGGGAGGCGGCAGCGGCGCAGGCGCATACCGCATTGCTGACGGCCTATGCGCTGGTTTCGGACGTGGTCCCCCTTGTCTATGGCGCATCGGTGTCCGGGCCGTCGGAGGCGCTCGAGCGGCTGGGCGCGGCGTCCGCGCAGTATGCGCGGGTGCTCGACCGGGTGTCGGGGGCGGTAGAATACACGCTGCGTCTGTCGCAGGTGCCGGACGGGGCCGGGGGCGTCCGGAGCCTTGAGGACCGGGTGGAGCCGGGGCGGTCGTTTCTCGGGATCAGGCGGGACCGCCGGCCGGTCCGGGACGTGATGGAGCTGGCCCGGTCGGTCTGTGTGGGGGCGGTGGCCGCGGAGGCGCGGGCCGCCGCGCGCGAGGTGCGGGATCTGTCGGCGCGGGCGGACCGCGCGCTCGATCTGGCGCTCCTGACGCCCCACGGGTCGGTGCAGGCCCTCGTCGCCACGGCGGAGCGTGCGGGGACCCGGGCGGCCTCGTGCGGGTTGACGCTGGCGCTGAGCGGGCCCTGGCCGGCCTACGGTTTTACCCATGGTGGCGGGGAGGCAGGCTTAACCCTGCCTTAACCGGAGAGGTCGCAGGTCTTGCCGAAGGGCCCCGGGGCTGCTTGCCGACATTCAGAGGAGTGGCGTTTTGGACGGTCAGATGATGGCGGATACCATGTCGCTGGAGAGCCTGATCCAGCAGGGGCTGGTGACGCATTTGTGCTCCGGGCAGGCGGCGTTGTTGCCCGAGGAGACGGTCGTGCTCGCGGCGCTCTGCGAGGCGATCGCGGGGCAGATCTACCGGATCGACGCGCTGACCTATGTGTTTCGTCTCGAGGCCGGCGATCTGGACGGCGCGCTCGCGGAGGTGCCGTTCGACGGCTGGGCGGATCTGCTGGCCGGGCGGCTGCGCGAGGCGCTGGATCTGGGGTCTGCACCCCACGGTATCACTGTGCGCACGCTGGGCGCGGTCGGGGCGGAGGAGCCGGCCGACGTGGACGGGCCCATGGAGGCCGAGGCCGCGCCCGAGGCGGAGGTGCGGGACGAAGAGGCCGCGGACGGCGCCGACGTGACGGATGCGGAGCCGGCGGTCGGTTTAGAGGACGGCGCGGCAGAGACGGCTGATGTCGCGCAGGCGGGGCTGGTGGCGCGGCTGGATGCGCTGGCGGCGGCGATGGCGCGGATGGAGGCGGCGATGTCGGCCGATGGGCTCGGGGCGCGGATCGGGCTTCTGGAGATCGCGGTCGCCGATCTGGCGGCGCAGGCCGAGGTGCGGGGGGCGGCCGCCGTCGAGACGGGCCGGCTGGTGGACGAGGTCGCCGGGATGATGCGCCGCCTGCCTGAGGAGGTCGCGCGGCATCTGGAGGCCCCCAGCGCGGCGCTGGAGGCGATGGCGCAATCGATGGCCGATCTCGCGCGCGGCGCGCAGGATCCGGACGCGGTCGGGCAGAGGCTCGAGGCGCTCGGCGAGATGCTGGAGGCCTTGCCCGAACGGGCGGCGCAGGCGACGGTGGCGCAGGCGGGATCGTTCGCGCCGGTGCACGTGGCGCTGAGCGGGGCGCTGGCCCGGCTGGAGGTGCAGGTGGAGGCGCTGATGAAGCGCGACGCGGCGGCGGTCTCGGAGCAGGCGCTGCGCACCGAGATGGCGGAGTTCCTCGCGCGGATGGAACGGCGCCTGGCGGATGCTGGACAGGGCGGCTGAGCGCAGGCCGCGACATCCGGCCCTTGGTGAAACCCCCTTGCGGCGCCGTTCGGTGACCGAGGAGACGCCCATGCAGACCCCCGTCGACTTTCCGCCGCGTGTCCGGATCGTGCACCTCAGGAGCACGGGTCTGCTCAGAACGGTGCAGGCGGAGCGGCTGGCGCGGGCCTCGAAGGCGCGTGGACCGGACCATCCCGCGGCCGAGGACGATCTGGCGAGACTGCCCGGGGCCGGGCCCGGCCTGATCTGGATGCTGCGCCGGGACGGGATCGGGAGCCTCGCGGATCTCTCGGGTGTCGAGGCCGCGGACCTGCGGGGCCGGCTGGGGGTGATCGGGCAGTTGATCGATCTGGACGGCTGGATCGCGTTCGCGCGGCGCGAAACTCGTTCAGAAACCTGAAATCTGCCAATCGAAATCGATCAGCTCTGGAATGCACTCTCGCTCTGTTCCAGGATCGAGCCGTTGAAGTTCACAAACTCCCGTCCAGAGACCGACAACCAGTCGAGATGTTCCTCCGCCCTTGCGTGTAACCATCGGGCACGCTCGCGGCACAGGTCGGGGTCTTCGGAAGGCAGCTTCGGCCCATAGGTGCCGGCGGCGCCTGCGGAAGTCGCGAGATCGAAAAATTCCGCCAGAGAATTGTAGACATGCATCGAGGTCAGCACGCGGTCGATCGGCCACTGACCGTACCCTTCCTTGCCGGCATGCCAGATGGGAGTTACGCGCGGAGAGCTGACAGCCCTGAAACCATCCGCAAACAAGGGTAGAACATAATCGGTGTCCAGAAACTTCAGATGCATGGCTTCGTGAAGCAGGGTATAGGCAACTCGGTATGGATCACCGAAAACGGATGGGGAGACAAGGGCTACCCCGGGGAGACCAGGTACTGTCATTGACACGAACTGGTTGGTCTCCTGTTCGGACGAGCCTATCACGAAGAGGAATGCGTGATCGAGGGCGCTCGTGGCAAGTTCCGGAGCGATGCTCAGCGCCAGTTCGACGCCTGACGTCAGCAGGTCGATCTGGTCGGTCGTGGGCTTCTCGACTATGAGCCCCGGCAAGCGCTTCAAAAGTTCGTCCGTGAAGCGTCGGCCCGGTGGACTGTCGTCCCTGGCGTTCATCCAGACGAACGAGGACCGGTCGAGCGGACCCAAGGACAGGCAACAGCCGGAAGCGTCGAGGTAGCTTGGTCGGGGCGTCAGGGCAGCCCGCGCAGCACCGGACAACAGTTGGTCCAGCAGTTCGGGATCTATCGTGTCGAGACCTTGCCCATAACGGCACACCCCATCCTCGATGGTCCGTCGGGTCAACGAGTCCCTCAGCACCAGCGAGCGTTGGCTGTCCTCGATGCTCCGGATCGCCGAAAGCAGTTCCGTCGCCCCGGCGGAATGATCAGCGATGAATTCCAGCAGACTTGAGTATACCGAACAAATTCTTTCGGACAGATGTCCTGCGCTGCCGAAGGGAACTTCATTTGCGAGACGGTGATTGAGCATTTCATGTGACACGTGTTAAAATTGTAGCGCCAGACCGAACGGGCAACAGACCTCACTGTGGACGATGATAGTACGCTACCCAGCAAAGTTCTCCCGGCTGCGCGTAAGCAAGCGCACAAAACTCACGGGGCGTCTTATCGTCCCCTTCGTTCAGGTTCTGTCTTGCGGACTCGAGACCTCGGATCAAAACGTCGAGCAATGCAGGCGCAACATTCATTGCGGGCGATTTCGGCTTGGTCGACACGACGTCATCTTCTTTGTCAGCAGACATTTGATTTCCTCGCGATATCGATGAGATTTACCACGGTCGATCGATCAACCGCCCCGTGATGATTAGAGATCGGCGATTTCGATAGATCATTGAGGTCGCGAATTTTGATAGAGAAGAGCGCACTGATGGTTCTCATCTCTGTAGTAGCCAACACACCACCCACGGTCTTGCTCAACATCACCGTTTTCTGCGCGTGCCTTGGCGGAGGCAAGTCCTCGTAACAAGACGTCGATCAGTTCGCGGGCTATATCCGGGGATTTATCTTTTACTTGCTCGCTGTTTTCGGCTTGTTCGCTATCAGGCATTTCGTAAACTCCTCACACCTTAAAGATTGAAGCAGTTCGAGAGCCGTAGTTACCATTTCAAACAACCGAGTCGAAGTAAGAGCCGATCAGGTCGATTTGTCAATATTTACTTAACGAAGGTTTCATGAAAGATCGTTTTATCGGAAAAAAGAGGCGTATCGGTGGGGAGAACGACGGCGATCTCAATCACCAAATCAGTCCAATAACATGAAATCGGGGGACCCATTGAAGCCGAGCGGGTCACGCGATCGGATCGAGAAACCGGACATCGAATGAGGACGCTGCGCGTCAGTGCATCGCGAGGATGATGTTGCGCACCACGGGATAGATCTCGTTCTCCCAGCGCTTGCCGGAGAAAACGCCGTAATGGCCGACGTTGGCCTGGAGGTGGTGGCGCTTGAGATGGGGGCGCAGGGAGGTGCAGAGGTCGTGGGCGGCCGAGGTCTGGCCGAGCGCGCAGATGTCGTCGCGCCCGCCCTCCACCGTCAGGAGCGCGGTGCGGCGGATGGCTCCCGGATCGACGGTCCGGCCGCGATAGGAGAAGGTGCCGCGGGCGAGATCGGCCTTCTGGAAGATGCGCTCGATGGTCTCGAGGTAGAATTCCTCCGTCAGGTCGAGCACGGCGAAATACTCGTCGTAGAAGGCCTTGATGCGGTCGGCCTCGGCGGTCTCGCCGCAGGCGAGATGGTCGTAGAGCTTGCGGTGCTGGGCGCGGTGGCGGTCGGCGTTCATCGACAGGAAGGCGAAGAGCTGGACGAAGCCAGGATAGACCTTGCGGCCCGCCCCCTTGTAGCGCGCGGGGACGCGGCCGATCACGGACCGCTCGAACCAGTCGAGCGGCTTTGCGGTGGCAAGATCGTTGACGACCGTGGGGCTTTCGCGGACGTCGATGGGGCCCGCCATCAGCGTCATGGAGAGGGGCGTGGCCGGGTTCTTGTCTTCGGACATCACAGCCACGGCGGCGAGGGCCTGCACCGAGGGCTGGCAGACGGCCAGCAGATGCGCCCCCGGCCCGATCTCCTCCAGAAAGCGGATCAGATAGGCCACGGACTCGTCCATGCCGAAGGTGCCCTCGGCGAGCGGCACGTCGCGCGCGTTGATCCAGTCGGTGACGTAGACGTCGTGGTCGCGCAGGAGCGTCAGGATCGTGCCGCGGAGCAGGGTCGCGAAATGGCCCGAGAGCGGGGCCGCCACGAGGACCTTGGGCTGGGGCGCGTCCATATCCTTGGCGAAGTGCAGGAGATTGCCGAAGGGCAGGCGGACCACGATTTCCTCGGTCACGGGGGTGTCGCGATTGCCGACGCGCACGGTGGTGATATCGAAGTCGGGGCGGGTGTGGGTGACCTCGCAGCGGGCGAGCATCTCCCAGCCGGCAGACAGGAGCCCGAAGCCCGGCGACATGCGCTCGAAGCCCAGGCTGCGCCCGATGTCGCCCGCCTCGCGCGCGGCGCGGCGCAGGGGGGCCATCAGGTCGTCCTGGAACTGGTAGGTCTCGTAGAGCATGGGCACGTCTCCAGCGGCACATTGGGCCGGACCGATTAATGCGGTTGTTTGTGCGTTGCGGCAACAATATTGTGCGACGCAACCGCAGCGGGAGACACCAAGGCCATGGCACGCGCCACCCTGACCATATCCTCAAAGAACTATTCCTCGTGGTCCTTGCGCGGCTGGCTCTTGTGCCGGATGGCGGGGCTGGAGATCGAGGAAATCCGGGTCGATCTTGACGATCCCGAGCAGCGGCGCGAGTTGCTGCTCCTGTCGCCCTCGGTGCTGGTGCCGCGGCTGACCCTCGGGGACGTGGAGGTCTGGGACACGCTCGCGATCGCGGAATACCTCCATGAAATCATGCCGGAGGCCGGGTTATGGCCGAAGGACGCGCGGGCACGGGCGCGGTGCCGCTCGGTCTCGGGGGAGATGCATTCGGGGTTCGCGAACCTGCGCTCGGCGCTGCCGATGAACCTTCGGGCCCGGCATTCGGCATTCAAGATATTTTCCGGGGCGCGGCCGGATGTGGACCGGATCCGGATGATCTGGACGGAGTGCCTCGAGGCCTCGGGGGGGCCGTTCCTCTTCGGGACGCCGAGCGTGGCGGATGCGATGTACGCGCCGGTGTGCAGCCGGTTCCGGACCTATGCCATAGCCCTCGACGCGCCTTTGACGGCCTATTGCGAGACGATCTTCGCCTGGCCGCCCATGGCGGACTGGACCGAGGCGGCGCTGGCCGAGCCCGACGAGATCGTCGAGCTCGAGGTCGAGTTCTGAGCGGCGCGGGTCAGGTGTCGTAGGCGACCCGCGGCTCCGCTCCGCCGGGCTCCGGCTCGAGATAGGCGAAGGCGTTCGGTCCGAGGGTGAGGGTGCGCTCCTCGAGGCGGGTGGCCTGAAGCGGGGCACCGGGTGCGAGCTTCAGGCCGCGCACCTTGGTTTTGAGGGTCTCGGTGGAGAGGTTGAACACGCAGCCGACGCTGCCGGTATCATGCTGGCGCAGGAAGGCGAGGACAGGCTCCGCGGTCCTGAAAAAGCGCGTGCCGCCGGTGCGCATCGCCTCTTGCCCGCGCCGCCAGGCGAGCAGGTTGCGATAAAAGGCGAGGACGGAGTTCGGGTCGTCCTCCTGGCCGGCAGCGTGGCGGGCGGCCTGCGGCGGTTTCATCGGCAGCCAGGGCGTGCCGGTGGAGAAGCCCGCATTGGGCTCGGCGGCGTTCCAGGGCATGGGCGTGCGGCAGCCGTCGCGGCCCTTGTAGTCGGGCCAGAACCGGATGCCGGGCGGGTCGGTCAGTTCCTCGAAGGTGAGCTCGGATTCCGTCAGCCCCAGTTCCTCGCCCTGATAGAGGCAGACGGAGCCTTGCAGCGAGAGGAGGAGGGCCGCGGTCTGGCGGGCGAGGGCCGTCTCGGTCTCGGCGTGGCCGGCCCAGCGGGTCAGGTGACGCTCGACGTCGTGGTTGGAGAAACTCCAGCAGGGCCAGCCGTCGCCCGCGTGCTTAAAGAACCGCTCGACGGCCTTGCGAAAATGTCGTGCGGTGAAATCGGGGGCGAGCATCTCGAAGCTGTAGGCCATGTGCAGGCGCTTGGTGCCGCGGGTGTATTCCGCCATCAGCTCGATGGCCTTGGGGCCGGTCTCGCCGACCTCGCCCACGGAGGTGCGCTCGGCGTAGTGGTCGATCAGGGTGCGCACGCGCTTGAGAAAGGCGATGTTCTCCGGCTGGCTCTTGGAGTGGACGTGGTCCTGCATCTCGTAGGGATTGACCGCGGGCGGCGCGTTGCCCCGGTCCGCGGGCGGGTTCGGGCGCAGTTTTCGGTCATGGAAGTAGTAGTTCACGGTGTCGAAGCGGAAGCCGTCGACGCCGC
>JBBQYB010000118.1:0-10351 GCA_038209095.1 Rhodobacterales bacterium | reverse complement strand
CAGCGTCGCGGCCTCGCCTCTGCTCGGGCCGCTGGAGGGGCTGCCGCCGCTGTTTCTGACCTGTGCCACGAACGAGGTCCTCCTTGACGACGCGCTGCTGCTGGCGCGGGCGGCGGCACTTGCGGGTGTGCCGGTCGAGTTGCGGGTGGAGGCGGGGCTGTTCCACCTCTGGATCCTCTGGCCGCATATCCTGCCGGAGGCTGTGGCGAGCCTTGGACGGATAGCCGGCTTCATCGGAAGCGGTTCGGGAACCTGACGGCGGGAGAGGACTTGTGCTTCGGTAGAACTCACCGATCAAAGGACGCAAGAATGCCGACGAATTTTGCCGAGGGCCTCAATCAGGACGCACGCACGGGCCTCGTGGATCTCCTGAATGCGACGCTTGCCGACACGATCAACCTGACGCTGGCCGTCAAGCAGGCCCATTGGAACATCAAGGGACGCGGCTTTATTGGCGTGCACGAACTGCTCGATGAGGTGGCGGACCGGCTGCGCGACAGCGCCGATCTGATGGCCGAGCGTGCGGTGATCCTCGGGGGTCACGCGAAAGGGACGGTGGAGGCCGTGGCCGACAAATCGAGGCTCGACGCCTATCCGGTCGAGTTGTCCGACATTTCCGAGCACATCAACCATCTGAAGGCGCGCTTTCTGGAACTGGGCGGCACGGTGCGGCAGGCAGCCGAGACTGCGGGCGATGCCGGGGACGAGGATACGGCGGATCTCTTCACCGAAGTGAGCCGCGCCGTCGACAAGGACGCCTGGTTCATCGGGGCGAACAGCGACGCGGCCTAAGCACGCTATAGTGCTGGTCGGCGAGGGACTTTCGCCGTCCGGCGTGACGCCTCACGGGCGGGGGAGCGGCTCGGGCCTCGCCCCTCCTCGACGTCTCGGGCGTTGACTTCGGAGGCGTTTGCAAGAAGTGTTGTCTGGACCTTACCGGAGCCTCTTTGCGGACGCCTGATGCAGAAGACGATCAATTTGCCCGTCGCGGGCCTTCAGCGCATCATCGAGGACTTCGCGAACGAAGTCTTCATTTTCGGCGTCAACGACTACAAATTCGCACTGGTCAACAGGTGCGCGCGCGAGAACCTCGGTTACAGCATCGAGGAGCTGGAAGATCTCACACCCTGGGATCTGAAACCCGAAATGGATGCCGACGGGTTCCTCGCCCTCGTGCAGCCGGTGCTGACCGGCGCACTGGCGATCGTTGATTTCGAGACGGTCCATGCCCGCAAGGACGGATCGCGGTATGATGTCGCGGTGCGCCTGCAACTCATCGGCTCCGAGGGCGAACAGTTCTTTTATGCCTCCATCGACGACATCACGGCGCGCAAGGAGACCGAGGCGGCGCTGAAACTCGCGTCGGGGCGGCTCGACGCCATCATGAAGAACACGACGATGGCGATCTTCATGATGGACGACCGGCAGGAATGCGTCTTCATGAACGCGGCCGCCGAGGACCTGACCGGCTATACCGTGGAGGAGGTCCGCGGACGTCCGCTGCATGATGTGGTGCACCACACCTATCCGGACGGGCGGCACTTTCCCATCGAAGAATGCGCCATCGACCGGGCCTTTCCGGAGAAGAACCAGACGCAGGGCGAGGAAGTCTTCGTCCACAAGGACGGACATTTCTATCCGGTGGGTTTCACCGCCTCGCCGATGCGCGGAGACGGCGAAGAGGTCATCGGCACGGTGATCGAGGCGCGCGACCTTTCGGCGGAACTCGAGGCGCGCGCGGCGATGCAGACGTTCAACGAGGCGCTGAAGCTGCGCATCGCGGAGGCGATGGCCGAGCGCGACAAGCTGGAGGTCCAGCTCGTGCAGGCGCAGAAGATGGAGGCGGTGGGCCAGCTGACCGGCGGGGTCGCGCATGACTTCAACAACCTGCTGCAGGTGATCGGCGGCAATCTCGAGCTGCTGCAAAAGGAGTTGGCCGGCAGCGATCAGCGGCGGGTGCGGGTTGAGAACGCGCTGGCCGGCGTGTCGCGCGGGGCGCGGCTCGCGGCCCAGCTTCTGGCGTTCGGCCGCCAGCAGCCCCTCGATCCCCGGCCCACCAACATAGGGCGCCTTGCGCGGGGGCTCGACGACATGCTCCGCCGGACGCTCGGGGAGACGGTGGAGATCGAGACGGTGATCTCGGGCGGGCTCTGGAACTGCATGGCCGATCCCGCGCAGCTCGAGAACGCGATCCTCAATCTTGCGATCAATGCCTGGGATGCGATGAGCCACCGCGGCAAGCTGACCATCGAGGCCGGGAACGCCTCGCTCGACGATGCCTATGCGAGCGCCCATGCCGAGGTCGTGCCGGGGCAATACGTGATGCTCGCGGTGACCGACACGGGCACGGGCATCCCGCCCGAGGTGATCGACAAGGTGTTCGATCCGTTCTTCACGACCAAGGCAACGGGCGAGGGCACGGGGCTAGGGCTGAGCATGGTCTACGGGTTCGTCAAGCAATCGGGCGGGCACATCAAGATCTACAGCGAGCAGGGCCAAGGCACGACGGTCCGGCTCTATTTTCCACGGACGCGCCGCGCCGAGGACGTAGAGAAGCCGCAGGTGTCGACCGCGACGACGGAAGGCGCGGGAGAGACGATCCTCGTGGTCGAGGACGAGGAGGCGGTCCGGGCGACGGCGGTCGATCTGTTGCAGGATCTCGGCTACACGGTGTTCCAGGCCGAGACTGCCGATGCGGCGATGGCTGTGCTCAACAGCGGTCTGAACGTCGATATGCTGTTCACCGACGTGATCATGCCCGGAACGATGCGCAGCCCGGAGCTGGCGGTGAAGGCCCGCGAGCGGCTGCCCGGCATCGAGGTGCTGTTCACGTCCGGATACACGCAGAACGCCATCGTGCATTCCGGGCGGCTGGATGACGGGGTGGAGCTGATCAGCAAGCCCTATACGCGCGACAGCCTGGCGCAGAAGATCCGCGAGGTTCTGGACCGCCGGCCGTCGAAGCGGAGAGAGGACGGTGCGAAGACCGGCCCGAAATCGGGCGAGGGCGCGCCGGGTCTGCGGATCCTGCTGGTAGAGGACGAGGTGCTGGTGCGGATGGCCACGGCCGACATGCTGGCGGATCTGGGCCACGACGTGATCGAGGTGGGGCGGGTCGCCGAGGCCAAGGAGAAGCTCGGCGGGGAGACCGTTCACGTTTTGCTGACCGACCTGGGGCTGCCGGACGGGTCGGGGGTCGATCTCGTGAAGGAGGCCCTGAGCCGGTTTCCGCAGATGGCGGTCATCGTCGCCTCCGGAACCGATCCGAGCGAGCAGTTCGACGCGGCCGGTGCGCGGGGACGAATTGTGACGCTGAGCAAGCCCTATGATCTGTCGGCCCTGAGTTCGGCGCTTCGGCAGTGCCTCGCGGCCGAATAGCGGGAGTTTGGGGGCTCAAGGTGTCCGCCCAGCGGGTTTCGCGGAATTGCCGCATTTTCCCATCGACCATGCAACACTACATGATTCCCTGAGGGTCGGTTGACCTGAACGGACCCTGCGGTTACTTTTCGCACATGCGAAGATGGGGGCGGGGTTGCCCTTTGCGAGACCTGGAGGCTGCGCCTTGGATCCGATCCTGCGAGAGTATCTGCCGATCCTGATCTTCCTGACGCTGGCGATCGTGCTGGGACTGGTCTTCCTCCTGTCCGCGAGCCTGATCGCGGTATCCAACCCGGATCCGGAGAAGGTCTCTGCCTACGAATGCGGGTTCAACGCCTTCGACGATGCGCGGATGAAGTTTGACGTCCGGTTCTATCTGGTAGCGATCCTCTTCATCATCTTCGATCTCGAGGTGGCGTTCCTGTTTCCCTGGGCGGTCAGTTTTCAATACATCGGCGAGTTCGGATTTTGGTCGATGATGGTTTTCCTCGGCGTGCTGACCATCGGCTTCGCCTATGAATGGAGAAAGGGAGCACTGGAATGGGAATGAACGTACCCGCCACGGCTCTGCCCGGTGGTGCCCCGGTGAATGGCGACGTCTCGACGAAGGTCCTGTCGGACGCGCTGGCGGACAAGGGGTTCCTCGTCACCTCGACAGCCGACCTGATCAACTGGGCGCGGACCGGATCGTTGCACTGGATGACCTTCGGGCTAGCGTGCTGTGCGGTGGAGATGATGCATACATCCATGCCGCGCTATGATCTGGAGAGGTTCGGCTCGGCCCCGCGCGCGAGCCCGCGCCAATCGGACCTGATGATCGTGGCGGGCACCCTCACGAACAAGATGGCCCCAGCGCTGCGCAAGGTCTACGACCAGATGCCCGAGCCGCGGTATGTGATCTCGATGGGGTCCTGCGCCAACGGCGGCGGATATTATCACTATAGTTATTCCGTCGTGCGGGGCTGTGACCGGATCATTCCGGTGGACATCTACGTGCCCGGCTGTCCGCCGACCGCCGAGGCGCTCCTGTACGGGATCCTCCAGTTGCAGCGAAAGATGCGCCGCACGGGCACCATCGTTCGGTAGCCCCAGACGGCCGGGTCGGAGAGAATGGAAACAGGATTGCAGGATCTGAAGGATTTCGTCGCTGGCAGGCGGCCGAACGACGTGCTCCGTGCGGACATCCGCAACGGCGAACTGGTCGTGCAGGTGGTGCTGAGCGAGGTGCCCGAGTTCATCGAGTTCCTGAAGACGGATGCTTCCTGCCGGTTCGGCACGCTGATCGACGTGACGGCGATCGACTGGCCGGCGCGCGAGCACCGGTTCGAACTGGTCTATCATCTGCTGTCGATGACCCTGAACACGCGGATCCGCGTGAAAGCCGCGGTTCGCGAGGACGAGATCGCCCCCTCCATCACCTCGGTGTTCGCGGCGGCCAACTGGTACGAGCGCGAAGTCTTCGACATGTACGGCGTCATATTTTCCGGGCATCCGGACCTGCGGCGCATCCTGACCGACTACGGATTCCGCGGCTATCCCCTGCGCAAGGATTTTCCCACCACGGGGTACGTGGAGGTGCGCTATGACGAGGAGCAGAAGCGGGTGATCTATGAGCCGGTGGAGCTGACGCAGGAATACCGGATGTTCGATTTCATGAGCCCCTGGGAGGGTGCGGACTATATCCTTCCGGGCGACGAGAAGAAGGAACAGGCATGATGGACGGTGGCCTTCCGGACGTCCTGACGGGCGAACAGCGCATCCGCAACTTCAACATCAACTTCGGTCCGCAGCATCCCGCGGCGCACGGCGTGCTGCGGCTGGTTCTGGAGTTGGACGGCGAGATCGTGGACCGCTGCGATCCGCATATCGGGCTTTTGCACCGCGGCACGGAAAAGCTCATGGAGAGCCGGACCTATCTGCAGAACCTGCCCTATCTCGACCGGCTCGATTATGTGTCGCCGATGAACCAGGAGCATGCCTGGTGCCTCGCGATAGAGCGGCTGACGGGGGTGGAGGTGCCGCGGCGGGCCTCGCTGATCCGGGTGCTCTATTGCGAGATCGGCCGGATCCTGAGCCATCTGCTGAACGTGACGACCCAGGCCATGGACGTCGGCGCCCTGACGCCGCCGCTCTGGGGTTTTGAGGAGCGCGAGAAGCTGATGGTCTTCTACGAGCGGGCTTGCGGCGCGCGCCTGCATGCGGCCTATTTCCGACCGGGGGGTGTGCACGTCGATCTGCCGCAGGATCTGGTGGACGACATCCTGGCCTGGACGAAGACCTTTCCCGAGATCCTCGACGACATCGACGGCTTGCTGACCGAGAACCGGATCTTCAAGCAGCGCAACGTCGACATCGCGGTGGTCTCGCCCGAGGAGGCCGAGGCGCTTGGGTTCTCCGGGGTGATGGTGCGCGGATCGGGGATCGGCTGGGACCTGCGGCGTGCGCAGCCCTACGAGCTTTACAACGAATTCGACTTTCGCGTGCCGGTGGGCAAGCACGGGGATTGCTACGACCGGTATCTGTGCCGGATGGCGGAGATGCGCGAGAGCGTGAAGATCATGCAGCAGGCAGTCGAGAAGCTGAACGCCTGCAAGGGTGAGGAAGTGCTCACGCGGGGCAAGATCGGGCCGCCCCGACGTGGCGACATGAAGACGTCGATGGAGGCGCTGATCCATCACTTCAAGCTTTATACCGAGGGTTTCCACGTGCCGGAGGGCGAGATCTACGCCGCCGTCGAGGCGCCGAAGGGCGAGTTCGGCGTCTATCTGGTGAGCGACGGGACCAATAAACCTTACAAGGTGAAACTGCGCGCGCCGGGTTATCCGCATCTCGCGGCGATGGATCACGTGTGCCGGGGGCACATGCTGGCGGACGTCTCGGCGGCCCTTGGATCCTTCGATGTGGTGTTCGGGGAGATCGACCGCTGATGATGCGCCGTCTTCATGCCGTGCAGCCCGAAGGGTTTGCGTTCACGCCGGGCAATCTGGAGTGGGCCCATGCGCAGATCGCGAAATATCCCGAAGGCCGCCAGGCTTCTGCGGTGATCCCGCTTCTGTGGCGGGCGCAGGAGCAGGAGGGGTGGGTGTCGAAGCCCGCCATCGAATGCGTCGCCGGGATGCTCGGGATGGCCTATATCCGGGTGCTCGAGGTCGCGACGTTCTATTTCATGTTCCACCTCCAGCCGGTGGGGGCCGTGGCGCATATCCAGGTCTGCGGCACGACGTCCTGCATGATCTGCGGCGCGGAGGATCTGGTGGCGGTGTGCCGGCGGACCATCGCGCCGGAGCCCTTCGAGGTGTCGCAGGACGGCAAGATGAGCTGGGAGGAGGTCGAATGCCTCGGCGCGTGCTCGAACGCGCCCATGGCCCAGATCGGCAAGGATTATTACGAGGATCTGACGGCGGAGAAGCTCGGGGATTTGATCGCGGCGTTCCGGCGCGGCGAGGTCCCGGCCCCCGGTCCCCAGAACGGCCGGTATGCGTCCGAGCCTGCCGGGGGGCTCACGACCCTCCGGGAGGGTCCGCGCGACGAGCCGCACAACGCCTCCGTGGCGCTGGCGCAAGCCTATGGGGACACGGTGGCCCGGATCACCGGTGCGCCGCGCCGGGCGTCCGGGGGCGGCAATTGACAAAAGTCATGGACAGGGAGGACCAACGCATGGCGCAAAGAAGAACGCTGATCAGTGACGGGCTGTTCTGGAGCGGGATGGCGGCCGTACTGGCCGGCACCATGGGTGGAGCCATCGGCTTCGTGTTCGCGCGGTTCTACGGCGCAGGCTGGGTGAGCGGGGCGGCCCTCGGGGCGCTGATCTTCCTGATCGCGGCGGTGATCCTCTCGCGGACGGCGAATTCGGTCAATCTGCCGCCGCCCAATTCGCTGAAGCCGCCGATGGCCCCGCCGGGGGGAAAGTTTCAGGCCCCGCCGGGCGGCAAGTTCCAGCCGCGGGCGCAGGAGAAGGGGAGCGCTCCGGCGTCGGCTTCGGCCGAGCGGTCCGCCCCACCCGCGGCCCCGGCGGAACGTCCGGCGGCTCCGCATGTGGCGGAGACCGGCGGCGAGACAGCGTCGAAGGGGGCCTTTGCCTCGAGTGCCGCCGTGACGAGCGCTGCCGCCGCGGCGCGCGAGGCCATGGCGAGCGACGCAGGCCCGGTGGTCTCCCAGACGAAGAAGCCCGACGGCCTGGCCGGACCGCGCGAGGGCGGGCCGGACGATCTGAAGTTGATCAAGGGGGTCGGGCCGCGCATCGAGGAAATGCTCCACAGCCTCGGATTCTATCACTTCGATCAGGTGGCGGCCTGGGGACCCGACGAGGTGGCCTGGGTCGACATGCACCTCGAGGGATTCAACGGGCGGGCCACCCGGGACGAGTGGGTTTCGCAGGCGAAGGTGCTGGCGACGGTCATGCCCTGAGGACGGGGCGAGGCCCGGCGGGCGGAGCCTGTCGGGCACATGCAGAGGACAGCCGGCGGCGCAGCCGGCAATCGAGGAACGACGCGGATGCTGGCGGACAAGGACCGGATTTTCACCAACCTCTACGGCATGGCCGACCGCAGCCTGAAAGGCGCGCGCGCGCGGGGGCATTGGGACGGGACGGCCGAGATCATCGGCCGGGGCCGCGACAAGGTCGTCGAGGAGGTCAAGGCCTCGGGTCTGCGCGGCCGCGGCGGGGCGGGTTTTCCCACGGGGCTCAAGTGGTCGTTCATGCCGAAGGGCGACGACGGGCGGCCGCATTATCTGGTGGTCAACGCCGACGAGAGCGAGCCCGGGACCTGCAAGGATCGCGAGATCATGCGCCACGAGCCGCACACGCTGGTGGAGGGCTGCCTGATCGCGGGATTCGGGATGGGGGCCCATGCGGGCTACATCTATATCCGCGGGGAGTACGTCCGAGAGCGCGAGGCGTTGCAGGCGGCAATCGACGAGGCCTATGACGCGGGATTGCTCGGCAAGAACGCGGCGGGCTCGGGGTGGGATTTCGAGCTCTACCTGCACCACGGGGCGGGGGCCTATATCTGCGGCGAGGAGACGGCGCTCCTGGAGAGCCTCGAGGGACGCAAGGGCATGCCGCGGCTGAAACCGCCGTTTCCGGCCAACACCGGGCTTTATGGTGCGCCGACGACGGTCAACAACGTCGAATCCATAGCGGTGGTGCCGACGATCCTGCGGCGGGGGCCGGCCTGGTTCGCGGGGATCGGGCGGCCGAACAACGTGGGGACGAAGATCTTCGCGATCTCGGGGCATGTGAACGCACCCTGCGTGGTCGAGGAGGCGATGTCGATCCCGCTGCGCGAGTTGCTCGACAAGCATTGCGGCGGCGTGCGCGGGGGCTGGAAGAACCTCAAGGCGGTGATCCCCGGTGGATCCTCGGTGCCGATGCTGCCGGCGGCGATCTGCGACGACGCGATCATGGATTTCGACTGGCTGCGCGAGCAGCGCTCGGGGCTGGGGACCGCGGCGGTGATCGTGATGGATCAGTCGACGGACGTGATCAAGGCGATCTGGCGGCTTTCGAAATTCTACAAGCACGAGAGCTGCGGGCAGTGCACGCCCTGCCGCGAGGGCACGGGCTGGATGATGCGGGTAATGGACCGGCTGGTAACGGGCGAGGCTGACGCCTCCGAGATCGACATGCTGCTCGACGTGACAAAGCAGGTGGAGGGGCATACGATCTGCGCGCTGGGGGATGCGGCGGCCTGGCCGATCCAGGGGCTGATCCGGCATTTCCGCGACGAGATCGAGGACCGGATCAAGCACAAGCGACGCGCGCGGCCCGTGGCGGCGGAGTGAAGTCGCGTTTGTCCACGCGTGGACAAACGGCTAAATCTCTGTTTTTAAACGATGTTCGACTTTTCGTTAGGGCATTCTCAATCTTGGTGAACGGCTGATGCATCTTGCGCAACTCAACATCGGACGATTGGTGGCGGACACCGAAGACCCCCGAGTCGCGGAGTTTATGGAGGCGATCGACCGGATCAACGGCTTGGGCAAACGCATGCCGGGGTTCGTTTGGATCATGGAAGGCTCGGGCGCGCCGGACACCGGCAATACCGAGGCCAAGATCGACGGCGATCCACGGTTTGTGTCCAACCTGACGGTCTGGGAGAATGTGGCGGCGCTGGAGAATTTCGTCTGGAACACCGTGCACCGCCAGTTCTATGCGCGGCGCAAGGAATGGTTCGAGGTGATGGGCACCATGCATTTCGTGATGTGGTGGGTCGAGCCCGGGCACAGACCGACGCTGGCGGAGGCACTGGCGCGGCTGGAGCATCTCAAGGCGCAGGGCGACAGCGACCATGCCTTCGGCTGGGCGCATCTGAAAGAGGCGGAAATGTGGCGCAATGTGCGCTGCGCCCCGTCCGAGGAGCATACGGCATGAAACTGCACGAGCTATGCGACCAGATAGAGGCGCTCGATGCCGGTCTCGCCGGATCGAGCTTCAGGAACGTGGATCTCAGCAACACGGCATTCCTCGACGTGAACCTGTCCGGGGCGACATTTCGGGACGTCAATCTGCGCGGCGTTCAGATCGATGACGCGGACCTGACCGACATGCGCATCCGGGGCGTTCGGGTCAGCGATCTGTTCGCCGCCTATGAAAACACGAAAGGGTGAGCATGTCTGACCTTCGCAAGGTGATGATCGACGACCGGGAGGTGGAAGTCCCGCCCCAGATGACGCTGTTGCAGGCCTGCGAGGTCGCAGGCGTCGAGATTCCGCGGTTTTGTTACCACGAGCGGCTGAGCATCGCCGGCAATTGCCGCATGTGCCTCGTGGAGGTGGTGGGCGGGCCGCCGAAGCCGACCGCGTCCTGCGCGGTGCAGGTGAAGGATCTGCGGCCCGGACCGGAAGGTGCGCCGCCGGTGATCAAGACGCGCTCGCCCATGGTGAAGAAGGCCCGCGAGGGGGTGATGGAGTTCTTGCTCATCAACCATCCGCTCGACTGCCCGATCTGCGACCAGGGGGGCGAATGCGACCT
>JBBQYB010000117.1:0-10406 GCA_038209095.1 Rhodobacterales bacterium | reverse complement strand
CAAGATGTTTTTCGCCCCAATGGCCGCAAAACCCGCAAATGCACCAGCGCCCCACCCGTCACCGCCAGCACGGCGAGACATAACACCCATTTCGACACCGGCCCCATGGCGCCCTCGATCTGCAAGGCGTGGATGACGGTGCCGAGCACCACCACGAGCGCGAGGGCGTTGTGGGCGAGGGCCCAGGTGGCGGGGCGCAGGCGCAGGCGGGGGCGGGCGGCGACGAGGAGGCCTGTGAGGACGGTGGCCCATAGGGCGAGCACGCCCCAGACGGAAAACGGGGTGGGGGAGCGCAGGAGGAGGGCATCAACGGCGTCGGGGGGGCTGGTGAGGTAGAGCAGGCCTATGTGGAGCAGGACGCAGGCGATGAGCGCGCGGCCGAGCAGCAGGTGCCAGCGGCGCAGGGTGGTGCTGCGCGGGCCGGGCAGGTAGCCGCCGGCGAGCAGGGGCTGAATGAGAAGAATGGCGAGCGCCAGCACGCCCGCCATGCCGCCCGCGATGTAGACGGGGTCGCGGAAGGCGAGCAGGGGATTGGCGGCTGCGATGGCGATGGGGATGAGGGTGGCGCAGGCGAGGGCCGCCCAGACGGCATAGGTGGCGGGCGGGGTGCGGGCGGGCAGGGGCGTCAGGCCGGGGCGAGGATGAAGTCGGCGGTGAGGCTGGTGTCGCTCGGGCTCGGCATGACGGGACGCAGGAAGACGGTCTGGAAGGCGCTGTCGTCATAGGCGAGGTGGGCGTGGGGCTGGCCGAAATTCGGGACGATCTGTTCCATCTCGAGGCGGTAGGTGCCGTCGGGCTTCGTGAGGACGCTGCCGTGGTTGCTCGGCTCGCGCTCGCCGCCGCGGGTGGTGGCGGCCCAGATCTGGATGCGCACGTTGCCGAGGGCGGCCCCGTCGCCGGCGCGCAGGACGCGGCCGGACATGGTGAAGCCGGAGCCGAGGCTGTCGACGAGGGGCGCGCCGGGGCGGTAGTTGTTGGCGCCGCCGCGCATGGTCCGGGTGGGGGCAAGACCTGCGAAGGCGGGGACGGGCAGGGCCGCGAGGGCGGCGGCACCGAGGATCAGGGTGCGGCGGGTGACGGGGGTCATGGGCGTGTCTCCTTTTCGCGCCCGATGGTAGAGCAGACGGGCGCATCGCGGAAGCGGGGACACCGGAACGTGATGCGGCGGGTTCCCCTTGACCGCGCGGGCGGCAGGGCCTTGTCTGGGGCCGGAAACGGGGGGATCGCGATGAAAAAGCGGGTGTTCGGCCGGCATGAGGGCCGGGACGTGACGGAGATCACGCTGGAGAGCGGGGAGGCGGCGGTGTCGATCCTGAACTTCGGCTGCGTCATGCGCGACTGGCGGGTGGACGGGGCCGGGGGGAGCCTGCCCATGGTGCTGGGGTTCCCGACGTTCGAGGGGTACGACCGGTTCTCGCGCTCGCACGGGGCGATCGTAGGGCGGCTCGCGAACCGCACGCGGGATGCGGCGTTCGAGATGGACGGGCGGGAGTACACTCTGACGGCGAACCACGGGCCGCAGAAGCAGCACCACATCCACGGGGGCGCGGTGGGGCTCGGGCGGCGGCTGTGGGAGATGGAGGCGGACGGGGGGGCGGTGCATCTGCGGTATGCGAGCCCGGACGGCGAGGAGGGCTATCCGGGGGCGGTGGTGTTCGAGGTGGTCTACCGGCTGGAGGGCTCACGTCTGACGTGCGAGATGCGGGGGGTGCCGGACCGGCCCACGCCGATCAATCTTGCGCATCATGCGTATTTCAATCTCGGGGGCGGCGGGGACGTGCGCGATCACGTGGTCTGGGTGGATGCCGAGGACTATCTGCCGCTCGATGCGGAGAGCATCCCGTTGGGGACGATCGAGGCGGTGGCGGGGCACCGGGATTTCCGGGAGGCGCGGTCGTTCGAGAAGAGCGATCCGGAGCGGCTGGGGATCGACAACACCTTCGTGCTGAGCCCGGGGCGGGATCCGGCGGAGCCTGCGGCCTGGGCCACCTGTCCGCGCACGGGGCGACGGCTCAGGGTGTGGACCGAGGAGCCGGGGCTGCAGGTCTTCAACGCGCCGACGATGGTGGTGGGTGCGCCGGGGCACGGGGGGGAGACCTACGGGCCGTTCGCGGGACTGTGTTTCGAGGCGCAGCATTATCCGGATGCGATGAACCATCCCGACTGGCCGAGCGTGGTGCGCAGTCCGGAGCGGCCGTATTTCCAGCGGTACGTGGTGGACATAGACCGGGGGTGAGGGGTGGGGGACGGTCCGCCCTTGATGGTGCTGGACGAGGCACCCGCCGATGGGATGCGCGCGCTGAGAGAATCGCTCGGACCGAGGACGGGCGAGGTGTTGGCGCTTCGGACGCGGATCGCCCGAACCTGAGGGGGGCTTTTTCGCAGCCTGCGCATCTCCTGAACGGGGCTCCGGCGCAAAGCCATTCGGGATCAGGCGGGTAGCGACCGCTGCTCTCGCCAGGCGAAGGTTTCTCGTGACGGCACAACCTTAACGAGAATCGGGCGCGGGGCGCTCCAGGCGCTGTCAACTGCTTTCTGGGGTTCGCAGCGCAGATAAAGCGGTTGACGAGATCGTCGAATTGGCCTTTGCTAGTGGTGCAGGCGCAGTTGAACACTACATCTGGTGCCGAAGAGACCGACCGCACACCGAGCCCGAAGGACAGAGCCATGAAGATCGAACGCCGTTTCACGACCGAGGAGACCGGTGCCTATGGCGCGCTCGCGTTCCGCACGACGACGTCGGAGATCCGCAATCCGGACGGGTCGGTGGTGTTCAGCCTCGACAATCTCGAGGTGCCCCAGAGCTGGAGCCAAGTGGCGTCCGACGTGCTGGCGCAGAAGTATTTCCGCAAGGCGGGCGTGCCGGTGGCGCTCAAGCGCGTGAAGGAAAAGGGCGTGCCATCGTTCCTGTGGCGCTCGGTCGCCGACGACGCGAAGCTCGCCGATCTGCCGGAGGAGGCGCGCACCTGTGGCGAGGCGAAGGCCACGCAGGTGTTCGACCGGCTGGCGGGGGCCTGGACCTACTGAGGCTGGAAGGGCGGGTATTTCACCTCCGAGGCGGATGCGCGCGCGTATCACGACGAGATGCGGTTCATGCTGGCGACGCAGATGGCCGCGCCCAACAGCCCGCAGTGGTTCAACACCGGGCTGCACTGGGCCTACGGCATCGACGGGCCGGGGCAGGGGCATTTCTACGTCGATTTCAAGACGGGCGAGTTGACCAAATCGACCAGCGCCTATGAGCATCCCCAGCCGCATGCGTGTTTCATCCAGTCCGTCGCGGACGATCTGGTGAACGATGGCGGCATCATGGATCTGTGGACGCGCGAGGCGCGGCTGTTCAAGTACGGCTCGGGCACGGGCACGAATTTCTCGAACCTGCGCGGGGCGGACGAGCGGCTGGCGGGGGGCGGGCGGTCGTCGGGCCTGATGAGCTTCCTCAAGATCGGCGACCGGGCGGCGGGGGCTATCAAGTCGGGCGGCACCACGCGGCGTGCGGCCAAGATGGTGATCTGCGACATGGATCACCCCGACATCGAGGATTTCATCAACTGGAAGGTCATCGAGGAGCAGAAGGTCGCAGCACTGGTTGCGGGCTCCAAGGCGCATCGCGAGAAACTCGCGGATCTGCTCGAGGCGATCCGGACCTGGGACGGGGCGGAGGCGGATGCGTTCGATCCCAAGACGAACGGCGCGCTGAAGGCGGCGATCCGTGCGGCGAAAAAGGCCCATATCCCGGAATCCTACGTCAAGCGGGTGATCCAGCAGGCGCAGTCGGGCGAGGCCGATCTCGATTTCCGGGTCTATGACACGGACTGGGACTCGGAGGCTTACCTGACGGTGTCGGGGCAGAACTCCAACAATTCTGTCCGGGTCACGGATGCGTTCCTCAAGGCGGTGCGCGAGGACGGCGACTGGGAATTGGTGCGCCGCACCGACGGCAAGATCGCAAAGGTGGTCAAGGCGCGCAAGCTGTGGGACCAGATCGGAGCGGCGGCCTGGGCCTGCGCCGATCCGGGCATCCAGTTCCACGACACGATCAACGCCTGGCATACCTGCCCTGCGGACGGCGATATCCGGGCGAGCAATCCATGTTCGGAATACATGTTCCTCGATGACACGGCCTGCAACCTCGCGTCCATGAACCTGCTGACGTTTCTCCATGACGGCAAGTTCGACGCGAAGGGTTATGTGCATGCGACCCGGCTCTGGACGGTGACGCTGGAGATCTCGGTGCTGATGGCGCAATTTCCCTCGAAGGAGATCGCACTGCGCTCCTATGAGTTCCGCACGCTGGGGCTTGGCTACGCCAATATCGGTGGACTGCTGATGACGATGGGGTTCGGCTATGACAGCGCCGAGGGCCGTGCGCTCTGCGGGGCGCTGACGGCGGTGATGACGGGGGCATCCTATGCGACCTCCGCCGAGATGGCGGGCGAATTGGGGGCGTTCCCGGGGTATGCGCGCAATTCGGAGGCCATGCAGCGCGTGATCCGCAACCACAGGCGCGCCGCGAAGGGCGAGGCGATAGGATACGAGGGCCTGGCCGTTCCACCGGTGGTGCTTGATCATGCGAACTGCCCGGACAGCGCGCTGCTCAATCTCGCCCATGCGGTCTGGGACGACGCGCTGAGCCTCGGGGCGGCCCACGGGTTTCGCAACGCGCAGGTCAGCGTGATCGCCCCCACTGGCACCATCGGGCTGGTGATGGATTGCGACACCACGGGCATCGAGCCGGATTTCGCGCTGGTGAAGTTCAAGAAGCTCGCGGGCGGCGGGTATTTCAAGATCATCAACCGGGCCGTGCCGCAGGCGCTGGCGAACCTCGGGTACGGAGCGGCCGAGGTCGCGGAGATCATCGCCCATGCGCTGGGGCATGGCACGCTCGGCAATGCGCCGGAGATCAATCCGACGGCCCTGATCGGGCATGGCTTCGGCCCGTCGGAGATCGCGAAGATCGAGGCGGCGCTGCCCACGGCCTTCGACATCCGGTTCGTGTTTAACCAGTGGACGCTTGGCGAGGAATTCTGCACGCGGGTGCTCGGGATCCCGGCGGCGAAGCTCGGGGATCCGTCGTTCGATCTGCTGCGGCATCTGGGGTATAGCCGCGCGCAGATCGATGCGGCCAACAACCATGTCTGCGGGACGATGACGCTGGAGGGCGCGCCGCATCTGGATCCTGCGCATTACGTGGTGTTCGACTGCGCCAATCCCTGCGGCAAGACGGGCAAGCGGTATTTGAGCGTCGAGAGCCACATCTGCATGATGGCGGCGGCGCAAAGCTTCATCTCGGGGGCGATCTCGAAGACGATCAACATGCCCAACGATGCGAGCATCGACGATTGCAAGGCGGCGTACGAGTTGTCCTGGTCGCTGGGGGTGAAGGCCAACGCGCTCTACCGCGACGGATCGAAGCTGAGCCAGCCGCTGTCGTCGGCGCTGATCGACGAGGCGGATGACATCGAGGAGGCGCTGGTCGAGGCGCCGCAGGGCGCGCGGGCGACGATCCTCGCAGAGAAGATCGTCGAGAAGATCATCATCAAGGAAATCGAGCGGGTGTCGCGCGCGCGCCTGCCCGAGCGGCGCAAGGGCTATACCCAGAAGGCGATCGTGGGTGGGCACAAGGTGTACCTGCGCACGGGGGAATACCAGGACGGGTCCTTGGGCGAGATCTTCATCGACATGCACAAGGAGGGAGCGGCCTTCCGGGCGATGATGAACAACTTCGCCATCGCGGTGAGCGTGGGTCTGCAATACGGCGTGCCGCTGGAGGAATTCGTGGAGGCCTTCACCTTCACGCGGTTCGAGCCGGCGGGGCTGGTGCAGGGCAACGACTCGATCAAGAACGCGACGTCGATCCTCGATTACATCTTCCGCGAGCTGGCGGTGAGCTATCTCGACCGCACCGACCTCGCGCATGTCCAGCCCACGGGCGAGAGCTTCGACGATCTGGGGCGCGGCGAGGTGGAGCGGCGTGCCGAGAGCAACCCGCGCGAGGCGCATCCCGAAGTGGCGCAGTCGAGCCTCGAGATGATCAAGCAGGTCTCCTCCACCGGGTATCTGCGCAAGCGCCTGCCGCAGGAACTGGTGGTGTTGCAGGGCGGGGCCGCGGTCTCGGGCGCGCTGGGCCTGAGCGGGCTCGCGGTGCGCACCGAGACCATGGCTGCGAGTGTGACGCTGTTCGATCCGCGGGCCAAGGCGAAGATGCAGGGCTATGCGGGCGACCCCTGCGGCGAGTGCGGCAACTTCACCCTGGTGCGCAACGGGACCTGTCTGAAGTGCAACACCTGCGGGGGGACGAGCGGGTGTAGTTGATCGAGGATCTGTTGATGTCCGGGCCGGCGATTACAGCCCTTTTTGGGGGTTTTCGGCGCCCTGTTGGTCGGCAATTCTCGCCCTCTGGAGGCTAAGTCGTTGAAATAAAATAGAACGCCCATCCCTCTCGGATCGAGGGAGAAAGACAAGCCCGGCGTTCGATACTGAGAGCAGGCGCAGTGCAGGCAGGCGCGACGCGGGGAGGTGAGAGCCTTCGCGCGTCGCGCAGGCATATGCCGTCGGCGCGGAGTGGCGACGTTCTGGGGCGCATTCAGGCACCCCGGGCGACACCCGGGACTGGCAGGAGCTGGCGGATCATCTGCGGTCCGTCGCTTCGATCGCACAGGGTGCTGCACGTCCGATCGGGATTGAGAAGGCGGCGTTCTGTGCAGGTCTGCTGCACGACCTCGGCAAGTTTCACCCGACCTTCCAGCAGCGGATCCTCGGCGCCGATGTCCGGATCGACCACTCCACCGCGGGCGGCGCGATCCTGCTGCGCGACGCGCCGCCACGCGACAGGGCCGCCGCCGAGGTCATCGCCTATTGCATCCTCGGCCATCATGCCGGGCTGCCCGATCGGCTCAATCCGACCGAGGCCTGTCTCGACCGGGTTCACGGACGGCCTCGACCCCGCGTGGCGCGAAGTGGTCGCGCTTGATCTCAAGGGAGTCGAGTCGGAACTGTCGGCGCATATCTCGAAGGAGACGGCCGATTTCGATCTGTCAGTCGCGGCGCGCATGGTCTTCTCATGCCTCGTCGAGGCGGACTATCGCGATACGGAAGCCTTCTACGCGCGGCTCGAGAGACGGCAGGTAGACCGGACCTGGCCTGCTCTGGCAGAGCGATTGCCGGACATGACCGCGTCCTTCGACAGCTACATGGCGGCGCGGCCGCGCGAGAGCGATCTGAACGCGCTGCGCGGCGACATCCTCGCTCATGTTCGGGACCGCGCCTCACTGCCGCCCGGCCTGTTCACGCTGCGCAAGCTGTCGGGACGGGATGACCCACCACGTCACCATCCTCGAGATGAACGGCGACAGCTATCGGCTCGCCCAGAGTCGCACGAGAAAAATCCCAGCCAACGCCTGACGCCGGGCAACCCGGTCGGCCCTTCAGGCCAACGCGCCTTGGCACACGCCAGCTATTCGGAGAGCGCGCGTGCCAAGGCGCGCGCCATAACCCAGCATCCGTTCCAGACCCCGAGGTGGTAGACAATTGCGCCGCCGCGTGACTGGTTTTTCCGCCGACGTTGACACCCGAAGGTTCAGCGCGCCGAGGCGTGTCTTCAGCTCGCGGTCGCGATAGCCGTTGCGCCAGGTCTGGCGGCCGTCGCCACGCTCGTAGCGGCCAGCGCCGACGACGCCCTCGACATCGTGCTCCATCAGGAGCTGCAGCACCGCCTCGGCGACCGCGCGAAGGAAGTCGCCGTCATCCTGCTTTTGCAGCAGCTCGATCAACGGCAAGGTGGTCTCGGTCATCGGGGTCTCCTTCGGCCCGTGGTTGAAGTCCGCAAACTCAACCAAGGACGAAGCCGCTCCGCGGCATTGGCGCTTTTGGCTGATGGGGTGAGCCGCCCGTAGCGGTGCGCATTTTGTGATCTGGCTGACCTGCCTGACGATTGGGGTTTCTCAATCGTCAATCAGGAGGTTCCCATGACAGAAGAGAAGATGAGCCCGCTGCGCCAGCGGATGATCGAGGACATGCGCATCCGTGGAATGGGCGACAAAGCGCAGAAGTCACACATCCGGGCGATCAAGGAATTCGCGGCCTTTCTTGGGCGATCACCCGACACGGCGACGCCGGAGGACCTGCGCGCATATCAGCTCCACATGACAGATACAGGGATCACCCCATCGACTTTCAACACGCGCATTGTGGCGCTGCGGTTCTTTTTCGGCATGACTTGCGGGCGCGAGGATATGAAGCGCTACATGCAATTCCGCACCGAACCGCGGAAGCTGCCTGTGGTCTTCAGCGTCGAGGAGGTGTCCGACATCCTGGTGGCAGCACCCGGGCCGGGGCTGAAGTATCGCGCAGCGCTCAGCATTTCCTACGGCGCCGGGCTCAGGGCAGCCGAGGTCTGCAACCTCAAGATCGGCGACATCGACAGCGACCGAATGCTGATCCATGTCGAACAGGGCAAAGGTCAGAAAGACCGCAAGGTGATGCTATCGCCAGGATTGTTGGAGCTTTTGCGTGCCTGGTGGCGCGAGGCACGCCCGGAGGGCTGGCTGTTTCCGGGTAAACCCAAGATCAACCCGATCTCACCGCGGCAGTTGAACCGCGCTTTCACCTCGGCCAAGCATATGGCCGGGGTCAAGAAGCCTGCGACGTTGCACACATTGCGACACAGCTTCGCCACCCACCTTCTGGAGGCCAACACGGACGTCCGGGTGATCCAGGTGCTTCTCGGGCATGCCAAGCTGACGACAACCGCACGATACACCCATGTCGCGACCAAGACGATCCGCGACACAGCCAGCCCTTACGAGATGTTGGCCAAATTGCAGGATCAGACGGTGAAGCGAAGTCTGGAGTGACCGGTCCGGCCGTTGCCCCGGCCCAGGCTGGAGATCGCAGACATCTTTCGCGCTCACGGTCCTGCGTGGCGGCAGGCCAATACGGGTCATGTCAGCCTGACCCAGCTCAAGGCGATGTCGGCGATTGAAGCCTGCCGGACCGAAGCGCTCGGCGGGCATGTGGCGGGTTGCACCAAGTGCGGCCACCATCATATCGCCTATAACTCCTGCAAAAACCGACATTGCCCGAAGTGCCAGGGACCGGCGGCGCGCGACTGGATGGAGGCGCGTGCCGAGGACCTGCTGCCAGTGGAATACTTCCACGTCGTCTTCACCTTGCCAGCCGAGATCGCGCAGATCGCCTATTGGAACAAGCGGGCGGTCTATGGGCTGCTGTTCAGGGCGTCTGCCGCGACGGTGATGACCATTGCTGCCGACCCCAAGCGTATGGGCGCGCGGGTGGGTATGACCAGCGTGCTGCACACCTGGGGGTCGGCGCTGACCCATCATCCGCACATACACATGATCGTGCCCGGCGGCGGCCTGTCGCCCGACGGGACAAGGTGGGTCGGCTGCCGCCCTGGATTCTTCCTCCATGTTCGGGTGCTGTCGCGGTTGTTCAGGCGCCTGTTTCTGGACGGGCTCATAGAACTGCACCGCACCGGGCAACTGGTCTTCTTCGGTGATCTCGAAGGGTTGGCCACCGCTGATGCCTTCAAGGCCTGGCTCGCCCCGTTCCGGAAGACCGAATGGGTGGTCTATGCCAAACCGCCCTTTGGAGGGCCAGAGGCGGTTCTGGCCTATCTGAGCCGATACACCCACCGGGTGGCGATCTCGAACTCACGCCTGGTTAATGCGGATGCGCAAACAGTCAGGTTCCGCTGGAAGGACTACCGCATAAAATCCGGCGACCGCCAAAAGGTCATGCGGCTGGCCACGCCCGAGTTCATTCGCCGCTTTCTGATCCATGTCCTACCCGACAGATTCCACCGCATCCGGCATTACGGCCTGCTGGCCAGTTCAACCCGCAAGGCCAACATCACGAAGATCCGTGCCTTGCTTTGCGTGCTGCGCCCGGAACAGGTCGTCGCCTCAGGACCAGAGGCGGAGATCATCCCACTCACCCTGCGTGAACCATGCCCTTGCTGCGGCGGCCCCATGCGGATCGTCGAGATCTTCCGGCGCGGGCAAAAACCGATGTCCCGCGCACCACCAAGGGAGCAGGCCGCATGACAAAACGCCTGTCATTCGTCACGGAAAACCACCAGCTGCAATCCGCAGACCTGGTCCGAACAGCGTGTGCTTGCTCACTTCCAGCCTCGCACGAGGCGGCAATGACATCAAAACAAACAGCTTTGTTGGCATCATCAGCCGAGCGTGCGAGCGTATCGGGCACCATGCGCACCTTCAGTCGCGCCCCTGATGCAACGGTCGCCCCAACCGACTGCACACTTTCCCCATAGACAGATCCAAGACCCCCGCGGCTTCCACCTTGGGAGGTTTTCCAACGCAGGTCGTGGTCGCGCCAGGGCGAAACGTTCCGCCGCGACCCGCATCAGAAAACCTTCACCA
>JBBQYB010000116.1:0-10439 GCA_038209095.1 Rhodobacterales bacterium | reverse complement strand
TTGATCGGCGCACCGGAGAACCCCGGCAGCGGGGCGAGCGGCTCGGTCTCGAAGACATACCCCGCCTCGGCCCCGCCGGAGTTGAGGAGAGTCCAGACGCCCTTGTCGTTGACGGGCTCGCCCAGTGAGAACGGAGGCTGGATCAGGGCCGCAAGGGCCTCACGGTCGAGCGTGCCGCCCTGCTGTCCGAAGGCGGACGACGCGAGACAGACGAGCAGGACGACGAGGCGCGCGAGCGGACGGTACATGTGGCAACGATATCCACGGCCCTGCCTTCGCGCGACTGCGACCAAGGTGGCGCCCGGGCGCGCCGGCCTTACGACCATCGTGGTATTCCGTCCCGGGCACATGAGGGCGATAGTCGGCGAGCGCTCGGACAACGAGCGTCATGCGCGGACCGCATTCCGGCAGAGGTTCGCCAACCAGGGAGGTTCAGCATGAAAAGTATTCTTCTTGCAGGTGGCGTCAGTCTGATGGCCGTCTGCGCCGCTCAGGCGCAGGTTACCGAAGCGGACCTGCTCAACGACCAGACCATCACCACGCAGATCGTCACCAACGGCATGGGCCGCGATCTGCAGCGGTTCAGCCCGCTCGAAATCCTCAACAAGGAGAACGTGTCGAACCTGGTCCCGGCCTTCGCGTTCTCCTTCGGCGGGGAAAAGCAGCGCGGTCAAGAGAGCCAGCCCATCATCTATGACGGCATAATGTACGTCACAGCGTCCTATTCGCGGCTCTATGCCATCGACGTGAAGACCGGCAAGGAGTTGTGGCAGTACGATGCGCGGCTTCCCGAAGGCATCCTGCCCTGCTGCGACGTAGTCAACCGCGGGGCCGCGATCTATGGCGACAAGGTGTTCTTCGGCACGCTGGATGCCACCATCGTGGCGCTCGACCGCAAGACGGGCGACGTGATCTGGCGCGACCGCATCGCGGACTACCGCGAGGGATATTCCTATACGGCCGCACCGCTGATCGTGAACGGGCTCATCATCACAGGCAACTCGGGCGGCGAGTTCGGCGTCGTGGGCGAGGTGCAGGCGCGCGACGTCGAGACCGGCGACCTCGTCTGGACCCGTCCGGTGATCGAGGGGCACATGGGCACGCTAAACGGCGAGCCGTCCACGATGACCGGCACGCTCAACGCGACCTGGCCCGGCGACATGTGGAAGAACGGCGGCGGGGCGACCTGGCTGGGCGGATCCTATGACGCGGAGACCGATACGCTGGTGTTCGGCACCGGCAACCCGGCACCCTGGAACAGCCATATGCGGGGGGCTGGCACGCCCATGGAAGGCAATGCCGGCGACAACCTCTATGCCGCATCGCGGGTCGGCATCGATCCGGCCACGGGCGAGATAAAGTGGCATTTCCAGACCACGCCGCGCGAGGGCTGGGACTACGACGGGGTCAACGAGGTCGTCGCCTATACGGACGGCGAGGGGAACAAGCGTTTTGCCACGGCCGACCGCAACGGCTTTTTCTATGTGCTGAATCGCGAGGACGGCGCGTTCGTGGACGCCTATCCCTTCGTCCAGGACATCACCTGGGCCGACGGCATCGACGAGACGGGCCGGCCGATCTTCAGGGAGGAGGTGCGTCCGGGTGCGCCCGACGAGGCGGCCGAGGGCGGCAAGGGAAGCCAGGTCTTCGCCGTGCCGGGCTTCCTCGGCGGCAAGAACTGGCAGCCCATGGCCTACAGCCAGAAGACCGGACTGTTCTATGTGCCCTCGAACGAATGGGGCATGGATCTCTGGAACGAGCCGATCACCTTCAAGAAGGGGGCGGCGTTCCTCGGCGCGGGCTTTACGATCAAGCCGCTGTTCGAGGACCATATCGGATCGCTCAAGGCCATGGATCCCATGACCGGCGAGGTGAAGTGGGAGTACAAGAACAAGGCCCCGCTCTGGGCGGGTGTCATGACCACGGCCGGCGGGCTGGTGTTCACCGGCAACCCGGAGGGCGAGTTCCTGGCGCTCGACGACGAGACGGGCGAGGTCCTGTGGACCTTCCAGACCGGATCGGGCGTCGTGGGCCAGCCCATCACCTGGGAACAGGACGGCGAGCAGTATGTCGCCATCGTCTCCGGCTGGGGCGGGGCCGTGCCGCTCTGGGGCGGCGAGGTCGCGAAGACCGTGAGCTATCTCAACCAGGGTGGCATGGTCTGGGTGTTCAAGCTGCCCGAGCAGCTGGCGGCCAACTGATCCAAAGGCCCTTCTCAAAACCAAGGCGGCGTCCCCTGAGGGGGGTGCCGTTTTTCGTGGGGGAGGCCCACATGGGCTGTCAATGAGGCGTCACACGTTGTGACGGGGGTCAAGTATCTGTTTTTACAGTGAAATCAGAAAGTGACGTTTCCAGGTCTCGTCTCGGCAGGGGTCGTTGGACCGAAAAAAGGCCCCGGCGCGGATCCCGGGCCGCTTACCAGATCTGTCGATGCGCCGCCCCGAGCGCCCTCCGCAACAGGTCCTTCAACAGGCGAACGCCCTCGCAGAAATCAGCAGGGGCGTTTTTTGTCGGATGTCGGGAATGCGGACCCTTCCGCCGTTCGAAAATCACGCGTCGGGACGACGGGCCGGCTCAAGATACTTTGCGACACAGGATCTGGACGGGATGTGTTCTGCCCTCCTCGATGTTGCGCGCCGCGTTTCTGATGATCTGCGGCGCCAGCTTGCCAAGCAGAATGTGAACGCCGAAAACCGGCGCTTCGCCCCGCTCTGCCAGATCAATGACCCTTAGGTATCCTTGCAGATATTTTGCGCCGGTGTCGGTGACCTGAATGTGAGAGAAGCCCGATTTTTCGAGGGCGGCAACGGTTTCCGCCGGTCGAATAAGATACGCTCCGCTGCCGTCTTCCGACCATGGCAATGGATAATGCGGATCGCCAAGTTCTCCCAAACCATGCTCGGTCAAAGCGAAAAATGCATCCGGCTTGAGCACTCGAAACGCCTCATCGAAAAAAGCAGCGCGGTCTGGCACGTTCATCGTCACGTGTTGAGCGTATCCCCCGTCGAAGGTCGTGTCCGCGTAAGGCAGTTTCTGCCCGTCGCCGTGTTCGATTCTTACGGCATACTGCATACCGACAAGCGCCGTCAGCTTGTTGCCCGCCTCAACGAAAGGGGCAGTGATGTCGAGGCCATCAACCTTGCATCCGAAACGTTGCGCCAGATATCGCGCCGGCCCGCCTATTCCGCAGCCGATATCGACAATTCGCTGACCGGCCTCGATAGGAAGGGCATCGGCCAACTCGACGGTGGCTGGAAACCCGCGCGCGTGAAAATGGTCGACGGGCGCCAGTTGTTCGACCGTCACGGTCTCAGGGTCGATCCCTGCGGCCCTCATAGCGTCAATTATCCTGCAATAAACATCACCGGTTCCCCAATGATCCGAGATCGAGCGTTCAGTCGTCATGTCTTGCCCCCCCGTTGTGGAGGGTAACGATACCCTGAGACACGGCGGTTCCGAAAGGTTGCAGCCGAGAGTTGCCTTCGGGGGATGATGTTCGGTTCGGGCTTGGACCGGCCGTTGCCCGGAGACTGGTCGAGCATGCACAGCCGTGCGACCCTCACCACATCTGGCAAGGGGCATGCACGGTTCCCTAGTGCTTTGGTCGGGCTGATTCGGCATGATCGCCGTGTTAGGGTCGAAGCGCACCGGACCGGGAGACGGACATGGGCCTGATGGACATATCGACGCAGCCTGTCCGGGCGCGGGGCCCGCGGGTCGAGAGCGCGCTCATCATCGACGATCACCCGCTGTTCTGCGAGGCGCTGTCGATGACGCTGCGCTCGGCGCTGGACGTGGAGCGGGTCGTGACCGCAGCCTCCCTCGCCGAAGGGCTGGAGCGGCTGGCGGAACGGCCGCTGCCCGACGTGGTCCTGCTGGACCTGAAATTGCCGGACGTGGACGGGCTCGACGGGCTGGTGCGGCTGAAGAAGACGGCTGCCGGCATCCCGGTGGTGGTGGTCTCGGCGCTGTCGGAGGACCGGCTGATCGCGTCGGCGATCCAGGCCGGAGCCTCGGGTTTCATCCCAAAGCATTCGCAGCGCAGCGTTTTCGCCGCGGCCTTCGAGCAGATCTGGGCCGGGGAGATCTTTACCCCGGAGGGATACGCGGCCCCCGACGACGCGGAAGGTCCCGCCTGCGAGCAGGATGCGGTCGCGCGGCTTGCGGACCTGACCCCGCAGCAGGCGCGCATCCTGCAACTGGTCTGCGCGGGCAAGCTGAACAAGCAGATCGCCTATGATCTCGACATCGCGGAGACGACGGTGAAGGCGCATCTGACCGCGATCCTGCGCAAGCTGAACGTCCACAGCCGCACGCAAGCCGTGTTGATCTCGCAGAACGCCCGCTTCGCGTCGATCTTGCAACGGGAGAGCGGACTCTCCTAGACTGCCAGAAAAAATCTGGGAGGGTTGCGTGTTGGACGGAGGGACCACGTCGCCTTCCGGGGGAATGACGGACGTAGCGGCGGTCAGATCCGCACAGTCCTGCGTATCGGATCCCGGACGGGCGCTGAGACGGATCAAGGCGATGGAAGGCCCTGCGGGCTATTGCCTGATCGCGTGCTTCATTTCGCCTGCCGGGGATCCGGCGGAGATCGCGGCGCTGGCAGCGGACCTCTTTCCGCATACGCCGGTGATCGGCTGCACGACTGCCGGCGAGATCTCGGACAAGGGCTATACCGACGGCGAGATCGTCGTCCTCGGCTTCAGCGCCCGCGATTTCACGGTGCGCACGGAGCTGATCCCGGACCTGCGCGATCTCGACGGCGTCGCGGTGAGCGAGCTCGCCCTACGCCTGCGGCGCGAGCTCGCGGCGGAGCGGCCCGACTGGACGCGGGAATTTGCCTGGCTGCTCAACGACGGTCTGGCCCGGCGGGAGGAGCAACTCGTCTCCGCACTCAGGTTCGGGCTCGGCAGCGTGCCGCTGTTCGGCGGATCGGCGGGCGACGGCCTCGATTTTCGGCGCACGGCGATCATTGCGGGGGGCAGCGTGCACGACAACGCTGCCGTGCTGACCGTGCTGCGCAGCAGGTGCCCCGTCCGGGTGTTCAAGTTCGACCATTTTCGCCCGACGGAGGTGAAGATGGTCGTGACCCGCGCGGACCCCGAGCGGCGGATCGTGCGCGAGATCAACGCGGAGCCCGCGGCGTTCGAGTATGCCCGGCTGGTGGGCAAGGACCCCGGGCAGCTGTCGCCCTTCATCTTTGCCGCCCATCCGGTGGTCGTCAGCGTCGGCGGGCAGCACCATGTGCGTGCGATCCAGAAGGTGGAGGAGAACGGGGACCTGACGTTTTTCTCGGCCATCGACGAGGGGCTGGTGCTGACCCTGGCGGATCCGACCGACATCACCCGCCATCTGGAGGCGTCGCTCGGGACGCTGGCGGAGCCGGTGCGGCCGCAGATCATCATCGGCTGCGATTGCATCCTGCGACGATTGGAGGTCGAGCAGACCCAGCAGTCGGTGGCGATGTCGCGGATCCTCGCGGCGCACCGCGTGGTGGGGTTCAACACCTACGGCGAGCAGTACAATTCGGTGCATGTGAACCAGACCTTCACCGGGGTCGCGATCTATCCCGCGGACGGGGATCCGCCGTGACGAGGGGGCCCGCCACGTCCTCGCTGATCAACGCGACCGACAGCGTCGAGCAGCAGAACGCGAAGCTCCTGACCATGACCGAGGCGCTGATGCGCCGGGTGGAGGCCACGACCGACGAGGGCGGTGCGGCCTATGCGCATTTCCAGCGAGCACTCATGCTGGAGGAACAGGTGCGCACGCGCACCGAGGACCTCGAGACGTCGCTGCGGCTTCTGAACCAGTCGAATGCGCAATTGTCCTCGGCGATGGAGACGGCGGAGCGGGCGCGCGCCGATCTGTTCGACGCGCTGGAGGCGGTGCGCGAGGGGTTCGCGCTGTTCGATGCGACCGATATCCTGGTGATGTGCAACAGCCGGTTCGGGATGGATTTTCCGGACGTTCTGGCCGAATTGCGGCCGGGGCTGCACTTTGCGGATTACGTGCGGCTGATCGCCGGGAGCCGGTATCTGACGCTGCCCGAGGGTCAGACGCAGCACGGCTGGATGCGGATGCGGGTGCGCAACCACCGCAAGCAGTCGGTCAACTTCAACGTGCAGATCCTGGAGGACCGCTGGATCCAGGTCAGCGAACAGCGCACGCCGGGCGGCGGCACCGCGATCCTGCAGACCGATATCACCGAACTGGTGCTGATGGAGCGCCAGGAGCGCGACAAGCTGCTCGACGAACAGGCGCGGCTGATCCGGGCGACGCTCGACCACATCAACCAGGGGATCTGCATCTTCGACGCCGAGGAGCGGCTGGTGGGCTGGAACGCCCGGCTGATCGCCCTGCTGGCCCCGCCCATGCAGCTTCTGCGGGTCGGGGCGGGGTTTTCGCGGCTTGCGGAGCATTTCCGCTCGGCGCTGGTGTTCGACGAGGCCTCCGGGCCGGAATGGCTGATGCGCTGGGTCTCGAGCGGGCGGACGCGGCCGCCGCTCGCGATGGAATTGCGCACGGTGGACGGGGTTCACCTCGACATCTTCGCGCAGGAGATGCCGGACCGCGGGTTCGTCATCAGCTTCACCGACGTGACCGCCGAGCGCGAGGCGCAGCGGGTGATGCACGCGGTCAACGAGAGGCTGGAACACCGGGTGCAGGAGCGGACGCTGGCGCTGGAGGCGGCCCTCGATGCGGCCGAGCGGGCGAACGTGACGAAATCGCGGTTCGTGGCAGCCGCGAGCCACGATCTGTTGCAGCCCTTGAGTGCGGCGAAGCTGTTTCTCGCGTCGCTGGAGACGACCGATTGCAATCCGGACCAGCATCTGATCGTGGGGCGCGTGCGCAGCGCCTTCGAGAGCGTCGAGGGCATCCTCGGATCGCTGCTCGACATCTCGAAGCTCGAATCGGGCAACGTGTCGGTGCGGCTGTCGGACATCAGGCTCGGGGATCTGCTGGCGCGGCTCGATGCGGAGTTCCGCGACGTGGCGGAGGCCAAGGGCATCCGCCTGCGGGTCGTGCCCTCGACGCTGATGGTGCGCAGCGATGCGGGATTCCTGCGGCGGATCGTGCAGAACCTGCTGGGGAACGCGATCCGGTACACGCGCCGGGGCAAGGTGCTGCTGGGGGCGCGGCGGGTCGGGTCTGCGGTGCGGATCGAGGTCTGGGACACCGGACCGGGCATCCCCGAGGACAAGCGGGATGTGATTTTCCGGGAGTTCCAGCGGCTCGAGACGTCGGGGCGGGCGGATGGCGGCGTGGGCCTCGGGCTCGCCATCGTCGAGCGGGCCTGCGTGCTGCTGGACCATCCCTTGCAGTTGCAGTCGGTCTATGGGCGGGGCACGGGGTTTTTCGTGACGGTGCCCCTGGCGCAGGAGGCACCGGTGACAGCCGGGCCGGACTGGATGCCGGTAGCCCTGGCAAAGCCGCCGGCGGATCTGATCGCCATGGTCATCGAGAACGACGAGGCGCTTCGCGCGGCCATGACGACGCTGCTGGAGACCTGGGGGATCAGTGTGCTCGACGTAGCGGGGCCGGAGGAGGCGACGGCGCTGCTTGCGGACATCGGGATCGCGCCCGACGTGATCCTTGCGGATTACCAGCTCGACTGTGCGGCGACGGGGGTGGACGCGATCCTGGACCTGCGCAGGCGCCATGGGGCGGTGCCGGCCTGTCTGATTACCGCGGACCGCAGCGACGCGGTGGCGCTGCAGTGCCGCGACCTCGGGATCCCGGTGTTCAACAAACCGGTGGAGCCGGCGCGGTTGCGCGCGTTCCTGGGGGCGGTGTTGCCGAGGGCAGCGCCGGGGGCGGTCTGAGCCTTGGCGGCCGGGGGTGGATCCTGCGCGAGCACGGGCGCAGCGGACGTGCCCGAGGCGGAGCGGCGAACGACGCCACGGGAGGATCGGACATGAGGACCAAGACGCTCGACCTGATCACCATCGGCCGCTCCTCGGTGGATCTCTACGGCGACCAGATCGGCGGGCGTCTCGAGGACATGGGGTCGTTCTCGAAATACATCGGGGGCTCGCCTACGAACATCGCCTGCGGCACGGCACGGTTGGGGCTGAGATCGGCGGTCATCACCGGCGTGGGCGACGAGCACATGGGCCGCTTCATCGTCGAGCAGCTGGCGCGCGAGGGCGTGGACACGCGGGGCGTCAAGGTGGACCCGGAGCGGCTGACCGCGCTGGTCATCCTCGGCATCCGCGACGACGCGCGTTTCCCGTTGATCTTCTACCGCGAGAAGTGTGCCGACATGGGCCTGACCGAGGCTGACATCGACGAGGCGTTCATCGCCGAGGCGCGCGCGGTGCTCGCGACCGGCACACATCTGAGCCATCCGCACACCGAGGCGGCGGTGCTCAGGGCGCTCGGACTTGCCCGCAAGCACGGTGCGCGCACGGCGCTCGACATCGACTACCGGCCGAACCTCTGGGGCGTCGCGGGCCACGGTGCCGGCGAAAGCCGGTTCGTCGAGAGCGCCGCAGTGACGCGCCGGCTACTGGCGCACCTGCACCACTTCGATCTGATCGTGGGCACCGAGGAGGAGTTTCACATCGCGGGTGGATCGACCGACACGGTCGCGGCGCTGCGCGAGGTGCGGGCGGTCTCGGAGGCGGTGCTGGTCTGCAAGAGGGGTGCCGCGGGGGCCACGGCTTTCGAGGGCGCTATTCCGGCGCGCCTCGACGACGGTGCTACCGGTCCGGGGTTCCCGATCGAGGTCTTCAACGTGCTCGGCGCCGGCGACGGTTTCTTCTCGGGGTTGCTCAAGGGCTGGCTCGAGAATGCGGACTGGCCGACGGCGCTGAAATACGCCAATGCCTGCGGGGCCTTGGCGGTCTCCCGGCACGGCTGCACGCCGGCCTATCCGTCGCTGGCCGAGCTCGCATTCTTTCTAGGACGCGGGATCGTGCGGCCCGATCTGCGCAACGACCGGGCGCTCGAACAGGTGCATTGGTCCGGCAACAGGAGCCGGGAGCATGGCGGCGATTTCTCCGACATGCGCGTCTTCGCGTTCGACCACCGCATGCAGTTCGAGGAGATGGAGGGTGCTACGCCCGAGCGGATCGGCGCCTTCAAGGCGCTCTGCCTGCGGGCGGCGCTCCGGGTGCGGGACGGCCGGCCGGGCTACGGCATCCTCTGCGACGGCCGCCTCGGCCGGGCGGCGCTGCATGCGGCCTCCGCCAGCGGCCTCTGGATCGGACGGCCCTGCGAATGGCCGGGATCGCGGCCCCTGACGCTGGAGCCGGAGCTCGGCGCCGATTGCGGCGGGCTGAGCCAGTGGCCGCGCGAGCAGGTGGTCAAGGTGCTGTGCCTTTGCCATCCCGACGACCCGGCGGAGACGCGCGCCGGGCAGGAAGCGACGGTGCGGCGGCTCTGGGAGGCCGCGCGCCGCAACCGGCTCGAGTTTCTGCTGGAGATCATCCCGTCCAGGGTCGGCCCGGTCGATGAGACCACCACGGCCAGGCTCATCCGGCAGGTCTACGCGGCGGGCGTGTACCCCGACTGGTGGAAGCTCGAACCGATGACCTCGCGCGCGGCCTGGGCGGATGCGATCGCCGCCATCGAGGCGCATGACCGGGACACGCGCGGCATCGTGGTGCTCGGGCTCGACGCGCCGGAGGCGGATCTCGCTGCGAGCTTCGGGATCGCGGCGGGTTTCGAGTTGGTGAAGGGTTTCGCCGTCGGCCGCACGATCTTCGGCGCGGCGGCGCGGGACTGGATGGCGGGCCGCATCGGCGACGACGCGGCGGTGACGCGGATGGCAGGCCGCTATGCCCGGCTTTGCGCGATCTGGGACGAGGCGCGGGCGTCTGCACGGGAGGCGGTGGCGTGAGGACTGCGACGGGTCAGGCAAGCCCGCTTGCAGCGCGTCTTTGGCTGAAACATCTTGGGCGTCCGGGGTCTTCGGCCGGGACGCTGGCAAGTCGCAGGGAAAGATAACGATGCCGCAGCTTCTCCGAAGACCGCTCGGTGCCCACGGCAAGATGCACGAGATCACCCCGGCTTCGGCGGGGTGGCGCCATGTCGGGTTCACGCTCTACCGGCTCCGGGCCGGCGAGACCGCCGCGGAAGCCACGAATGATCGCGAGGCGATCCTGGTCATGGTCGAGGGCAAGGCGGCGTTCCATGGCGCCGGCCGGGACTGGGGCGTGCTCGGCGACCGGATGGACGTCTTCGAGAAGACGCCGCCGCATTGCCTCTACGTCCCCGACGCATCGGACTGGACCGCCACCGCCGAGACCGACTGCGTGCTCGCGGTCTGCACCGCGCCCGGCCACGGCGGCCATCCGGCGCGGCGCATCGGGCCCGACGGCATCGTCCTGACCGGACGCGGCACGGGAACGAACACGCGCCACGTCAACAACATCGCGATGGAGACCGAGGATTTCGCGGATGCGCTCCTCGTCACCGAGGTCTTCACC
>JBBQYB010000115.1:0-10536 GCA_038209095.1 Rhodobacterales bacterium | reverse complement strand
CCTGCAACTCGACCGTGTCAAGATGATCCGCAACCTGCACCATGCCTGCCCCCTTTGTTGTCGTTGGGCAGGATTCTAACCGACGCGATTCCCACAGGGAATCCTCTCCGTAACGAGTCAATCAGCCGGAGTCCTTATCAGCGGGCTGGCCCGCGAGTTCATCCCCATCGGCATGGCGGCGGAATGACCATGGTCCGTCCGTGTCCCCAGCAACTCCCGAACGCGGCCGCCGTTCCGCACTGCACAAGATGCGGCTCGACCGACATCGTGGTCGATGCGTGGGCCTGCTGGGATGCCGATCACCAGTGCTGGACCGTGCAGGCCGTCTTCGAGCACACCGAATGCCAGGCTTGCGGCGTGGCAGCTGCGCCACATTGGCAGCCGGTCGGCGGAAATGCCGACATTGATGGGGCCGGCGCATGACCCGCAGCACGCCGATCCCCGAAACGGTGACGCTTCACGTCCCGTTGCGCATCGTCAAATGCGGCGGGCGGAAGGAAATGCGCCTGCCCGATGGCGTCCGGCCAGACCGCAAGGCGGACAGCACGCTGGTCAAGGCACTGGCCCGCGCGTTCCGATGGAAGCGCATGCTGGAGGCGGGCGCGTCTGCCACCATCGCCGAGCTGGCCGAGCGAGAAGGGATCGCACCGTCCTACATGACCCGCATCCTGCGCCTGACGCTGCTCGCGCCTGACATCGTCGAGGCGATCCTGGACGGGGAGCAGGGGCCGGAGGTGACGTTGGCGCGGGTGCTGGAGATATTTCTGACGACGTGGGCTGAACAGCTGAACCACTTCGCATGACCCAACTGAAGCCGCCGTTCGTAAACGGTGCGGCGATCGGCCAGTTCGAGCCCCAGTTTGACCATGACGTTAAAGATCTTACCTCGCAGCCGCAGCACGATGGGGCAGGCAAGATCGGGCCAGAGCCGACTTGCAACCACCACCGCAAAGCTGCGTCGCAGCATCGCCTGACCGCCCATTCGTCGTGCAACATTCTCGCAGGGCAGGTGGCAGATTCGGCGACTCTTTCGCTAATTCACCGCAGACGTTGGGTCTGCGCACTGCCTGGATCGTGACCGGGCGCTCCAGGGTCGGAAAGTGGGTGGGTTGGAAAGAGAATTCATCTGGCTTTGGCTCGGCCCATATTTCCGGCCCTCTTGGGCTTGACAGGCTTGAGGCCATTTTCGGCTAAGCCAAGAGGCCGCCTGAATCGGGATCAATAGCCACGCGCGACGCCCCCTAGTCACGCCAGCGACTCTCCCAGACCAAGAGCGAGCATAAGGAGCGCGATGGCGGCGATCCAGGCGGCGAGTACGCGCAGGGCGATGCAGAACACCTGGGCGCGGATACGGTCGCGGAGAAGGTCGATACCACCAGCGATGTAGAGCAGGCCGAGCGCAGCGCCTGTGACGGAGCCCGCCACCGTGAAGGCGCGGTCACGCGGGGGGCCGGCATCGGGCAGCGAGGCCCAGCCGAGTAGCGCGCCTGCAACAAGGCTCAGGAACACGACGAGCGGCAGGGCGCGGCCCGGCGCCAAGGCCGCGAAGGTGGCAGCGAGAGCGGCGAGGCCGAAGAGCCACGGGGCGGGGTCGCCGGTCGGCGTACCAAGAGCGAGGCCGGCGGCGAGGCCGATTGTGGCGGCGCCAAAGGCCACGCCAAGGCGCTGCATATCAAAGCCGCCAAGCAGGAGACCGCTGGCCAGTAGCGCAAGCGCCTGGTCGGGCGTCGTGAAAGGGTGCAGCAGCCCGGCGTAGAAGCCTTCGATACCCGGAAGCGGGCTGTGCGCCGCCGCTGGCCCCGCGCAGGCGCAAAGAACGACACCAAGGGCATGCCGCGCGACGCGCGCGCGCATCACAGAACGCCGAACAGAAACCCGGTGCCCGCCAGCGAGATCACCGCGCCGCCACCGCGGATCGCGAGGACGCCAAGGGGCCGCGCCACCAGCAGCCCCAGCGCGATTCCGGCAGCGTGCAACAGCCCCGTGGAAAGAACGAAGCCCACCGCATAGGCAAAAGGGTTCACCGCCTGGGGCAGTTCGGTGCCGTGGGCATGGCCGTGAAAGACGGCGAAGGCCCCGACGACGACCGCGGCGACCCAAAGCGGCGGGCGCACGGCAAAGGCGATCAGCAGACCGAGCACGATGGCCGAGGCCGCAATCCCCGCCTCGACGAAGGGCAGCGGCACGCCGATCACACCGGCGGCGGCGGCGAACGCCATGACGAGCGGGAACACGACCGGCAGGAGCCAGATCGCCGGACGGCCGAGGAAAGCCCCCCAGAGGCCCACGGCGACCATGGCGGCGACATGGTCCCAGCCGAGGATCGGGTGGGTGAAGCCGCTGACGAAGCCGCCCGCGCCCCCGTGATCGACATGGGCGGCGGCGGCGGCGAGTGCGAACCAAGTTGGGGCGGCGTCGGGCAGGATCGTACGCGTCGTCATGGGAACTCCTACAGCAGGGATCAGGTCACGAACCCGGCCACCCGGTGGATCATCCAGACCGAGGCGAGCGTGCCGATGGCGTAGGCGGTGATGCGCAGCGAAGGGCTGCCGGGCGCGAGGATTGGCGCCCCGCTGCGCATGAGCCGGGCGAGGAACAGGCCCGCCGCCAGCACCGCGGCGATGAACATCAGCTGCCCCGCCTCGACGCCGAGGTTGAAGGCAAGGAGCGCGAGCGGCACATCGCCCTGGGGAAGGCCGATGTCCCGCAGGGCACTGGCGAAGCCTAGGCCGTGCAGCAGCCCGAAGAGGAACGCGACGGTCCAGGGGAAACGCTCGGTCAGGCGCAGGCCCTGCCCGGGCGGTTGTGCGAGGTCGGCAGCGAGCACGACGATGGAGAGCGCGACGACGGCCTCCACGGGCGGCGCGGGCACGACGATCCAGCCGAACGTCGCGGCACCCAGCGATACGGAATGGGCCACGGTAAACGCGGTGATCGCGGCCAGCAGCGGCCCCGCGCGCCGGATCAGCAGCAGGAGCGCGAAGACGAAGAGCAGGTGGTCGAGCCCGCTCAGGATATGGTCCACCCCGAGGCGAAAGTAGTCCGCGAAACGCGCGAAGGGCCCTTGTGGTGGCGGCACCGCGAAGGCAGGTTCGTCCGCGGTCAGGCGGCGGGTTTGCGGTGGTGCATCACCCGCCAGCGTGTAGCGCACAAGCACGTCCGTGCGCGTGGCCTCCAGCCCCTCGATCCCGATCGTCCCGCCGCCGAGGCCCTCCGGGCAGTCGGCCACCCAGCCCGCGACAAAGGCGCGGCCGTCGAAGGTGGGCGCGGGCCCCCGACGCGGCGTGCAGCCCTCGGGCAGGACCGCGTCGATCGCCATGGGTTGTCCCTGCACCTGCGGTTTGCGCCAGGTCACGCGCCAGTCCGTGCCGCCGAAATGGGTCAGTTCGAGGTAGCCGGGCTCGAGCGCATGGGCCGCCACGCGCCCGGGTAGAAGTGCTGCGAGCAGCGCGAAGATCAGCGCCGCGCGGATCATTCCGCCAGCACCGCCGCCGGGTCCGGCCTGACGATGTCATAGCGTGCGGCAAGGGCCGCGTAGCGGTCTTCGGCGAGCCGTTCCCGCACGGTGGCGCGCCAGTCGCGCTGCACCGTGTCGCGGATCTCGGCAAGTGGTGGCAGGCGCGGCGGCTTGACGCTCAGGACACGCACGAGGTGGCGGCCATAGGCGCTCTCCACCGGGCCGGCCCAGCCGCCGGGTGCGACGGCCGAAACCCGCGCGTAGAAGCCCGCCCCGAATGTGCCGTCGACGACGACAGGCGGGCTCGGCGGCACGCGCTCTGGCAGCAGGCTCGGCGCGGCGACGCCGGTCGCATCCTCGCCCGCGCTCAACGCCACGCGCAACGGTTCCGGATCGGCCCCCTCGCGCAGCATGACCTGTTCGAAGGCCACCATCCCGGCCCGCGCGAACCGCTCGGGATGCGCCTCGAGATGGGCAGTCAGCGCCGCATCCGTCGCCTCGACGGCCTCCGCGCCGCTCTCCGTCAGAAAAGTCATCTTCTGCGCGAGCCGCTGGCGGACGACGGCGTCGTCCCGGTCGAGTCCGAGTGCTATCGCCTCGCGCACCAGCACCTCTTCGCGGATATGGGCGACGATCAGCCCGGCGATCTCGTCCTCGGTGGGCGGTCGGCGCCACGTCGCTTCGAACTGGCGCGCAAGGCGCGCCGCATCGGCGTCAGTCACCTCCAGCCGCGCTGTGGCGACGGGCGGTGGCGTGTCGTCCAGCGCGGCGAACAGGGCGAAGACACCGGCACCCAGCACCAGGAAATGCAGAAGCGGCTCGGTCAGAAATGCCCTCATCTTCGGTCGGACCCGGTCTGCGCAACAGCCTTTCGTTTCATCGCCTGCGCCGTCAGGAGGTAGATCTTGAGCGCGAACGCCGCCCCCGGTTCGGCCACGTATCCGCCTGCGAGCAGGCCTGCCGCGTCCGGGGCAAACGACCAGTCGCCGAGCGCGCGGAGGCCAGCGACAGCCTCCGCCGCGACAGCGGGGTAACCCGCGGCGAGGGTCCGCAGCGCTGCCGCGAGTTCCGGGGCGAGGTCGTGACCCGGATCGGCATGGGCGACCAGTGCGCGGGTGGCCGCGATGGCTGCTTCGCCCTGCGGTTGCGTGGCGAGGATGCGATCGATCCCCGCCTTGCCTTCGATCTCGACCAAGGCCGTGAGCCAGGGCGCTCGGGAGTCGGCTGCGACATCGAAAGCGCGGGATCGAACAAGCGCGCGCGCGGCGGGATCAGCATGCAATCCGAGAAGCTGCACCAGGATCGGGCGCCATGGATACCACGCCGCCTCGGCCAAACCCGCCGCCAGCCAATCGACGTCCAGTGCCACCTCAATGCCGCGCAAGTCGTCATATGGCGCGCGGGCGAGTTCGGACAGGGCGAGACGCCGGATCATCGGATCGGGGTGCGCATGAAGTGCTGCGAAGGCGGCAGACCTGTCGGGATCGTTCGCCGCGTCGGACCAGTCGACCTTGTGGTCGAGCATCCGGCGGGCCAGAAGCGCCAGATCCGGCCCGCCAATCTGCCACCCGTCCGGCCCGTGCAGCAGCAGCGCTACGCGATGCGGGTCGAGCGTCATGCGATGCCGTTCGACGCTGTTGATCAACAGGTTAACCGCGGGCGACGCGTTGCCGGACAGGGCCTGTTCGACCCTGTAGTCGAATGGCTCGGCCGGATCGGGCCGCGCCAGAGCCACGGTGTCGGCTGCCCAGACGCGGTCGGTCAGGGTGTCTTCGGGCAGGGCGATGCAGACGGTGCAGGCCACGGCAGGGCCAGCGACCGCCATGACGGCCACCGCGCTAATCAACCTGGCAAGATGCCTGCCGCCATCGCGCAAGCCAGACCGCAACGGCCCCATTTCAGAACCGCGCCGTGACACCGAGGACCGGGCCGTAGAGTTCGAGTCGCAAGTCGCGGCCGTCGATTTCCTTGTCCACCGACAGGTAGCGGTAACCACCCCGCAGGGACCACGTCTCGTTGAAGCGGTATCCGGCACCGCCAAAGACCTGCCAACTCAGGTTCGACGCGTCGCCGAGGCCGAAGCCACCGATATCGGCGAAGCCGTCGACGAACCACGCGTCAGACAGCTCCGCCCGCATCCGGGCGCCCACCACCGGGTCGACCCAGCTATCGCTGAACGCCGCGGTGCGGTCGTTCGCCGCCGCCGCGGCGTTCAGGGCCACGTCGATATCGAGGTCGTAGTAGCGCACGCCGCCGGTCAGATCGACGCGCAAGTCGTCCCGGTCGACGACGGCATAGGCCGCGAGGGCGGACAAAACGGTCAGCTGGGTATCGACGTCCACACTGGCAAAGGCAATGCCCAGAGGGGTGTTCTTCCCGGACGTGAGGCTGGCGTAGTTGAGATCGGTCACCAACGCCCACCGGCCATTGCGCGCCTCGAACGCAGCGAAGGCGGCGATGTCCAGATCATCCCAGATGTCGCCGAACGACAGCTCGGTCTCGACCGTGCCGAAAGGCGTTTCAAGTTCGTTCGAGAGGGCCGTGAACCAGCCATAGGCCGACAGGGCGTATTCCCATTGCGACTGGGACCCGGTCTGGGCAGTTGCACCGCCCGCCAGTGTGGCGGCGCAGAGCGCGAGGCCGGCGAGGGTCTGTCCTGTTCTGGGGGTCACGCCATCACTCCGCGGGGGTGAACCAGATCGGCGCGGTATAGGCCCGATCCACGATTGTCATGCGGGTGCCGTCCAGCGGCGTCGTGCCGAAATGGGCGGCGTCGTAAGCCGTCCAGCGCGGCGTCGGGATTTCCAGCACGCGGGCATAGTAGAACGCCGACTGGGCGGGATCGAAGTCGGGATCGGACCAGACGGTCAGAAGTTCCGGCGCGCCGATGGAGTTGACGTAACTGGCCGTCGCCACGTCCACCGTGCTGCCGACCGGGGGCAACGCCCCGGTTTCAGGGTCCACCGCGCGGTCGCCTGACCAGACGACATCGTAGATCCGCTCGTTCAGGCTGCCGTCTGCGCCCAGCCAGCCCTTGACCACCTGTATCCGGTCGAGATTGGCACCGATCGGGTCGCGCAGGGCGGCCACAAGGAACGTCGGCGCTTCTGCTCCCTCGGGCGGCGTTGGCAACTGGCCCCCCATCGGCACGCCCCTCGCGTAGCCGACCTGGGCCGGCAGCCGGTTGCGCGCATCGGCGTCGGTGAATTCCCACCCGCCGAAGATGCGCACGATCATCCGCGGGCCGGTCGTCGCATAGACCTCGCGTCGCTTCATCGCGTCCCAGATCGAGGTGCGGGTATTATCCTCGGCCCAGACGGCCGCGTAGCCGGAGGCGCCGACCTCCCAGTCCATGACCGTGACGCCGGTATCAGCGTTTTTGACGAAGGTCGCGGTCATGCGTTCCGCACTCGGCTCCTGCGGTGCGGTCTTGCCGAAGAAGTTATCCTCCGCCATCGCCGCCAGCCCGGTATGGGCATCGCTCGAACCGATCAGGCCGAACTTATAGGGGTTCGTGCCGAGGTCCTGTTCCAGCTCGAGGCCGTTCTTGAGCGCCTCGCGGGCGTATTCGAACTGCAGCATGTCGGGCGTCTTGGGCACCGATCCGTCGAGGTTGCCCTTGTCCCATGTTTCGAAGTCGGCGAACGCGTCATCGGGCGACAGCATAGGATGGGCCTCTCCGTCGCCCTTCGTCTGCGTGAGCTCATAGAGCGGTTCCCACCGGGCACGGTTGGCGACGTACTCGGCGTCGAGCGCGGTGCCGAACGCCTCTTCCACGGGGAACATCAGGCCGTTCGACAGGTTGCCGTTGTGCGGAATGGCAAGGACCGAGCCGCTGGTCTTTTCCTCGTAAGTACGCATCCATTCCCATAGGTCAGCAGGATTGTCACTGCCCCCGGGCCCCAGCACGGTAAAGGGTTGCATCAGTTGGGCGCGGTCGGCGTTGTCGCGATAGATCACGTTGCGATGCAGGTTGTTGCCGCCGGTGTTCGATGTCCATTCGTACCCGATGAAGGCGGTAAAGGTGCTGGGATCGTTGAATTCTTCGGCCGCGTCAATTGTCTGCTGCCACGCGTCCTTGTAGCCCTCGCTTCCGGGCAGGAAGGCGAGCGCGTCGGGAAAGGTGCCTTGCGAGAAGGACACGATGATCTCGATCGCGGCCTGCGGGCCCTGGCCGCCCTCGATCAGGTCGTACCAGCGCCGCCCGGTCGGATCGGCCAGCATGTTCGGACGCCCCGACAGCAGCGCGGGAAAGAAGCCCATGTTGTCGGAATGGTCGGCAACGACGAGGAAATCGAGCGGTCGCGACAGCTTCACCGGTTGGCCGGTATTCGAGACGACCTGTTCGCCGCGGGCGAACCGATAGGCGTCACGCGGGTCGAGGCGTGCGCCGAACGCGCCGGCATCCATCGAGAACGACGTATGCAGATGCGTGTCGCCGAAGAACGGCCGCACGGGGAAGTTGCGGTCGGCATAGGGTGAATAGGGCCGCGCGCCCACACCAAGGGCGACGTTGTCAGCCGTCGCGGCACCGGTGATTCCGACTTGGCCTTGCTCTGGCGGCTCCTGTGCAAGCGTGGCACCCGCCGCAAGAAGCGCCGTCGTGCCAAGCGCCGCGCGCAGCGTCGTTCCGATCATTGTCCGCATGTCCCATCCTCCCGACCCGCCTCTGTCCAGGCGCAATATATCGATCACGATTACACGACCGCTGAGCATGCGTTTTGCTTTGCGCGCCAGAATGTGCACTGTTCGGTAAGTTTTTTCGCGCGCAATTTTAGGACCTAGTGGCACGGAACCTACCCCTCATCAGCGCTGGCGCGCTCGGGCCAATCCTCGACTGGATGGCGGCCAACGATGTCCGGTCGGCGGACCGGCTTGCCGCCTGGGATATCTCGTGGGTCGCTGGACACCCGCGAAATCGCCCGGTGCCCCTGCTTCCGGCAGTGTCGCTGTTCGTCGAGTTGGTGCGAGCGCACGGTCCAGACCTTCCCTGCCGCATGGCGATAGCGCGGGGCATTTTCCAGTTGGGCCCCCTGGGCGAGCGGGCCCTGGCGGCACGAACCGTGGGCGGCGCCGTCCGGGCCGTCGCGACGGCAATGCCGCGCCACTGCACGAACGAGATGATCACGGTCGGGATCGAAAGGGAAGGCGTCGTGATCAGGGACATCTGGTCGCTGGCCTTCGACGACGCGGAAACGGCGCATGCCATCCAGCAATACGTCGCGGCGATCTTCGTGTCGCTCTTCCGGCTCGGCTTCGGCGAGACGCGGTCTGTGCGCATCACGCTCCGCCCGCATCCCTTGGCTGGTCTCGACCACATTCTGCCCTGGTTCGGGGACAGCGTCCTGCGCGCGACGCAGGACACGCTCGTGCTGTCCGTGCCTTCGGCCCTCGCCCAGAGCCCGCTTGACCTGACGCAGAACCCAGCCGTACCCGTGCAATTCACTGACTGGCCGCGCCTCAGAACGGACGGCACGCTCACCGAGGCAGTGCGCCACCTTGTGCGCAGCATGCTCGGAGCCGAAACGCCGACCGTGGATCGTGTGGCCGGCTATGCGTGCATGAGCCGCCGCAGCCTCCAGCGCCGGCTGTTGGACGAGGGCACGTCGTTCTCGGCCATCCTCGACGCAGCACGGCGCGACCTCGCCGTGGAACGGGCCGGACACGCTAACGATGCGTTGGCAACGTTGTCGTCAGACCTCGGCTATGCCGGGCAGGCAAGCCTGTCGCGCGCCTTCCGCCGCTGGACCGGCGCCACGCTCAGCAGGTTCGGGCGATCCTGACCCAGCGACACTTTCGATGCTGCATCGTGCTTCGCGATGATGTCGATGCCGCGATCAAGACAGTAACCGCAAACGAAGACTTATCGCTGCCGATGAATTCCAAGACGATGAAGCCATCGCAGCGATCATTGTGCAGACGGTTGCTTCTGAAAGCTGGTGCCGACATGCGCCATGGCAGGGAAACTCACGATATCGCGCCATTTGAATGTCAGCACCTGCCGAAACCACCTCGACGCATCGCACCTGCAGCGAACATCTGCTTCCCGCCCTTCCTCCCGAAGGTTTTCGCAGTTGCAGCAGAGACCGAGCGAATGCAGTGAACGGCAGGAAGGTCCGCATCCCGGTCATCAAGAAGCATCGCGGCGAACAACCGCAATGGCGAACGTTCGATTTGTGTTCCATCTCACGAACGCCACTGGCATCGAAGTCAATTTCTGACCCTTTAAAAAGAGCTTGATAAGCAGTGGCTTACAACCTGAACGCCAAAACGGCGTAGTCATTAGGTCCGGAGAATACTGGCCCTCAGAGACCGCTTCCAAGCCTCCTGGCGACGGGGCAAGTGCTCAGCCCCGCCCCCATAACCCTTGAAAATAAAGGAAAAATCCGACCGCATCCGGATGGGGAGAACGCTTTCGTGAGGGCAAGTGGCGAAGGGAATGGGCCTTATATCCAACCTTCTCTTGTGGATGCCGCCCTCATTTGCAAGGAATTTCTGAACGTTAGACATGTGATCGAGTGCGGACTCTTGTCAGGCCTGTTAGCGCGGCCTGATAGATGCCGCTGGCCGAGATGGTGATGCGCGGAGCGGGGCCAGATCTCTGAGAGCGAGCTCGAGGCTCGGAGAAGGTTTCTGGTTCGCCCACCCCGGATCATGTCAATCATTTGCCCATACGGTTCATGTTTTCCTCACAACTCGGCGGTCCGGTTCGAACAGCGCTGTCGGATCAGGCGGCGCTTCCGATCTCCGGGCCGCGATAGTCTTCGCCGCGCGTCATCATCGCCCAGATGCCGCGCGCCATATTGTTGGCCAGCGCGAAGGCAAATGCGAGCTCGGATCTTCCAGGACGGCTCCTAGGCGCGGGAGATAGCCGATCCCCTCGGGCGCGATAAAACCGAATTCGTACAGGTGCGACCGCAGCGCATTGACCGCTTCAGTGCGCTGCTTCACGAACTGCTCGCGGGTGCGGAACAGAATGGCCCGCGCCTGCTGGTCTCCGGTCTTCGGCTCGACATAGCGCATGGTCGGGCACAGCGCTGCTTCCACGATCGCGTTCGCGTCCGCCGCGTCATTTTTCT
>JBBQYB010000114.1:0-10695 GCA_038209095.1 Rhodobacterales bacterium | reverse complement strand
GACCCGGATCAGGAGGCGAGCATCGTGGCGTTTCTCGACAGCCTGACCGGCGACATGCCCCAGGTCATCTACCCGACATTGCCGCCCAGCACCGCCGATACGCCGCGCCCGCAGCAGTGATCTGCGACGACGCTGCGGCGCGAGTGGGTTCCGGACGGGTCTGATACCAAACAGCAGCATGCAGGCTCTTGAGATAGACCGGGCCCCACCTAGAAAGGAAAGGGACATGACTTTGACCACTACGGAAGACCGGACCAGCGCCGTCCACGGCTATTCGATCTGGCAAATCGGGCTGCACTGGCTGATCGCCGCGCTCGTTTTCGCGCAGCTTATCTTCGGCGAAAGCATGACCGAGTTCGTGGAAGCGGCCGAGGAGGGCGAGCCGGCCTCAGCGCTGGATGCCACGCTCGCCAGCGTGCACTACTACTTCGGCATCGCCATTCTTGCGCTGGTCGCGGTCCGGCTGGCCCTGCGCCTCCGGCACGGCGCGCCGCCGCCTCCAGAGTCGAGCGGAGCCATCGAACTGGCTGGCAGGATCTCCCATTGGCTGTTCTACGCGCTGCTGATCGTGGTGCCGATCACGGGCCTGCTCGGCTACTATTTCGGCGATCCGTTTGGCGAGATCCACACGCTCGCGAAGCCTGTCTTCATCGTCCTCATCGCACTCCATGTCGCAGCGTCGCTGTATCACCAGTTCTGGCGTCAGGATGGCCTTCTGATGCGCATGCTGAAGCCTGAATGACATCTCCTGACCCGGTCACGCTGCGGTCGGGCGCATCAGGAAAGGAAGGTTGAACATGTCGGATGCCCGCATATCTCCCCTTGGCCTTGGATTCGGAAGACAGGGTCCGGATCGGGCCGCCGCGGCGCGATCCTGGCGCGGTCCGGCGCTTCTGGCCGCAGCCCTGATCCCGGCCGCTGTTCTGGTGATTCCTGCACAAGCGCAGCAGGTCGACGTCACCACCCTGATCAACGAGGGCACGGACGCAGTTCCGGCCTGCGTCACCTGTCACGGCGCGCAAGGTCTCGGCGACGTCGACTTCGGAGCCCCGATGATCGCCGGAATGGATGCGGGCTACATCAGCAGGACGCTCACCGCCTACGCCGACGGCACAAGGGTCGGCTACACGATGAACGGCATCGCGCCCGAACTGACGCCCGAAGAAATCGCTGCGCTCGCGGCGCATTTCGCGGCACTTCCGGCAGTCAGTCAGGACTGGGAGATCGACGCGGCTGCGGCCGAACTGGGCCAGGGGATCGTTCAAAACGGCATCATGACCGCCGGCGTTCCTGGCTGCGTTTCGTGTCACGGCCAAAACGGCGAGGGCATCGGCGCGACGTTCCCGCGCCTCGCGGGCCAGCTTCCCGACTATATGTCAGCCCGGATCGAACTCTGGAACACCGGCGAGGATCCGGCCGAAACTCCTGAGGAAGCGATCATGGCCCGCATCGCCACCGCGGCGCCACCCGATGCCATGGCGGCCGCGATCGCCCATTTCGCCGGCCTCGATCCCGCCGCCGGTCCGAGCACGGGCTACACGCCCTATGAGACGGACTGGCCGGTGCTGACGTACAACACGAAGCCGTTGCCCGACGGGATCACCTGGTCGGATGCGGACGCGGCCTATGCCGCACAGGAGAAGCGCCTCTCCAATCCCGATCTGTATGAGCACGTTCCGCCCGACCCCTCCGCGATCCCCGAGACGCCGCTCGGCGACATGATCCGTCTCGGGCGGGAAATATTCATCAACACCCAGGTCCTGCGCGGAACCTTTGTCGGCAACGATCTTTCGTGCAGCAACTGCCACATGAATGCGGGCGCAAACCCGGTGGCGGCGCCCATCTGGGCGACGGCGGTCGATTTCCCGATCTACCGCGGCAAGAACAAGCACGTGAACACCCTGCCGGAACGGCTCGCGGGCTGTTTCAAGTATTCGATGAACGGAACGCCGCCACCCGCGCAGCATGAGGTCATGGTGGCGCTGGAGAGCTACATGAGGTGGCTCGCAACCGGTGCGCCTTCGGGAGCTGTCCAGAAAGCGCGCGGTTACGTCAGCCTGCCGATGCCGGCCGAGACGCCCGACTATGCTCGTGGCGAGACTGTCTACGCGGCACGCTGCGTGACGTGCCATGGCACGGACGGCGCCGGGCTTAAGGAAGGCGATCGCGTCGTGTTTCCACCGGTCTGGGGGGCCAACTCCTACAACTGGGGGGCCGGGATGCAGCAGATCGACAAGGCGGCTGGCTTCCTGAAAGCGAACATGCCGCTCGGCAACCCCGACCTGACCGAACAGGAGGCATGGGACGTCGCGCTTTACATCGACAGTCACGAACGTCCGCAGGATCCACGCTGGCTGGGCAGCGTCGAGGCGACCCGCAGCGCCTACCACGACGAGGTCAGCGCCTGCGGGCTCAGCACGCCCGACGGCCTGATGGGCAATACGGGCGGGCCGTTGCCCAAACCCGAGCCGCAGCCGTGGGCGAACTGGAGCAGCACCTGGAAGCCGGCCGAATAGGTCCGCTTCACAGATTCGGCCACCAGTGCGTTTCAGGTCATCGTCACCCCTTGGGGTTGATAGCGACGTGGGATGAAAATTCGTGACAAGAGATCGAACAAGGCCCTTTGGCCACGGTGCCTGAGCAATCCGTGCAGTTGGTTCTCATGAATCGAGTGGTTCTTCTTTTTCGTGCAGGAGTTTTCTTCCTCTTGCTCTGCCGATCTTTGCCGGGTTGATCCGCAAAGCGACGAGAGGCTGCTTGGCTTTCGCAAGCCTGCCTTGGCAATCGATCCGGCGTGTCCTGACGCGATATGGCGTCACAGCAGCTTTGCGATCTCCTGGGCGCTCAGCACCTTGCCGGCCGAGACCAGCTTTTCGTCGATCACCAGGCCCGGCGTAGACATGAGGCCGTAGGCGGCGATCCGGGCGATGTCCGTCACCTTGACGATGTCCGCGTGTTTTCCGGTCGCTTCGGCGGCGGTCTTGGCGTTCTCCCCAAGAGCGACGCATTTCCTGCAGCCCGAACCGAGGATCTTGATGATCATCGCAGCGTTCCTTTCAGATGAACCAGTGAGAGAGGGCGTTGAACAGAAATCCGATGCCCAGGATGCCCCCGGTGACGACCGCGAGGAACATCGCCAGCAGTGGCATCATCATCACGCGCTTGAGCATGATGATCGACGGCAGCGACAGCGCGGTGACGGCCATCATGAAGGCCAGTACGGTTCCAAGTCCCACACCTTTGCCAAGCAGGGCCTCGGCGATGGCCAAGGTTCCGAAAATGTCGGCGTACATGGGAATGCCGACCAGTGTCGCCAGCGGCACCGACCACCAGTTGTCCAGTCCCAGCAGGGCCGTGATGATGCTGGCGGGGATCCAGTTGTGGATCGCGGCGCCGATACCGACCCCGATCAGCACATACGGCCAGACTCGATGAACGATCTCGGCCACCTGATCGCGTGCGAAGGCAAGCCTGTCCGCCCGGGTCATGGCGGTATCACCGTCCTGTACCGGAACGTTGCGCACGAAATCGGCCACCTGATCCTCCATTCCGGCGCGCCCGATCAGTGTGCCGCCGACGACCGCCAGCAGCAGCCCCACTACGACGTAGGTCAGAGCGATCGGCCAGCTGAAGATCGACGCCAGCAGAATCACGGAGGCAAGGTCTACCAGCGGCGATGAGATCAGGAAGGAGAAGGTGATCGCCAGCGGCAGGCCGGCTGCAGTGAAGCCGATGAAGATCGGAATGGATGAGCAGGAACAGAACGGCGTCATGGTGCCGAGGAGTGCCGCGAGCGTGTTCGCCCCGATCCCCGAGCGTCCACCCAGAATGCGGCGCGTGCGTTCGGGGGGAAAGAAGCTCTGGACCCAGGAGACGGCGAAGATCAGCACCGACAGCAGGATGAAGATCTTGATGACGTCGAAAACGAAGAACTGCACCGACCCGCCAAGACGCGAGGCCGGGTCGAGCCCCGCGGCCGAAACGCCCTTCGCGACGAGGTCGGACAGCCACTGCATCCGCAGCAGCTGATCGTTCATCCAGCCGAAGATGTTCATCGCGTCACTGACCTGAGGATGGTCGGGCGGAACGGGCCGCTGATTTTCCCGGGACACTCGCGCGAAGACGGCGCCGCGCGGCGGCCCGGAACCGTCTGTTCGAGGATCAGTCCGGGCGGGTCTGCAAGGACCATGGGATCTCCAGTTCCCGCATATCCTCGCGCAGGCAGCGGAAGTTGCCGTTGATCTGCATCAGGACGACGAATGTTTTAAGCAGCTGGAACCTGATGCAGATCAGGGACAAGTTCCGGATCACGTGAGACTGTCCATTATCCGGGCCGAGGGAAGTCGCCCCGACGCTCCGTTGGGGCCGGGCAATCTTCGTCCGCGATCAAGCAAGAGGACGACACCGTGAACTCCAATGTAGGCAAACTTGATCGGGGCATCCGGCTTGTGCTGGGAATGGCGCTGGTCGTGGCCGCACTTTTCAGCGGCCTGGCGGTATTTGACGGCGCGGTGCTGAAATACACCGCCGTAATCGTCGGGCTAGTGCTGGGCGTCACGGGCCTGATGCGGACATGTCCGGCCTATTCGATTCTCGGCATCCGAACCTCAAAGGTCTGATTGAGATGGATACCGTCTTCACGCCTTGGCAGTCCCTGGGCGGCGGCGCCCTGATCGGCCTTGCGGCCACGCTCCTGATGCTGACCCTTGGTCGCATCATGGGGGCGACCGGGATTCTGGCGGGAGTTCTGACGCCCGTTCGCACCCCGACAGAAGCTGGCGGGCGGCGGTGCTTCTGGGGATGATCAGCGGGCCGCTGGCCGTCCTGGCGATGACCGGGCGGATGCCCGTCGTCCAGGTTCCCGTCTCGATGCCGATGCTGCTGGTCGGCGGTTTCATCGTGGGGATCGGCGTCACCTTCGGCTCGGGCTGCACGTCCGGCCATGGTGTCTGCGGCATCGCGCGGCTGTCGCGGCGCTCCGTCGCGGCGACGCTGACCTTCATGCTGACCACCGGGGCGTCCGTCTACGTCGTCCGCCACGTCCTGGGGGGCTGAGCGATGCGTCTTGTCTCGAGCTACCTGATCGGCCTGATCTTCGGGGTCGGCATCTCGATCTCCGGCATGGCCAATCCAGCGAAGGTGCTGAATTTCTTCGATGTCGCGGGGAGCTGGGATCCGAGCCTGATCTTCGTGATGGGTGGGGCGGTGGTTGTCGCGTTCCTGGGCTACCGCGTCGTGCTGCGCCGCCCCGCGCCGGTAATCGACACCAAGTTCCACCTGCCCGACAATCCCCGCATCGACGCCCGCCTGCTCGGCGGGTCGGCGGTCTTCGGCATCGGCTGGGGCATCGCCGGGTTCTGCCCGGGCGGCGCGCTTCCCGCGCTGGGCACCGGCCGCGTCGAGGTCATGATCTTTGTCGCGGCGCTGATCGCCGGCATCTTTGCCGCGAAGGGCCTGATCGCCCTGAGCGGCGCGCGAGCCGCCCGCGTGCTGCGCACAGAATCCTGACCGTGAAGGAGACGATCATGTCCGACTACCCGATCAACATGGCGGTGAAACCCGAGGTCGAGGCGTTCTTCGACCCCGCGACCAACACCATCAGCTTTGTCGTCAAGGATCCCTCGTCCAACGCCTGCGCCATCGTCGATTCCGTGATGGACATCGACTACGCCGCAGGGCGGATCACCTACGACCACGCCGACGCGATGATCGCCCATGTCCGGGAACATGACCTGCAGCTGGAATGGATCATCGAGACCCATGTCCACGCCGACCACCTGTCCGCCGCGCCGTACATCCAGAATGCGCTCGGCGGCAAGATCGGGATCGGCGACCGGATCATGGTCGTGCAGGACATGTTCGGCAAGGTCTTCAACGAAGGCACCGAGTTTCAGCGCGACGGCAGCCAGTTCGACGCCCTGTTCAAGGATGGCGACACCTACAAGGTCGGCGCGATGGTGGCGGTCGCGATCTACACGCCCGGCCACACCCCGGCCTGCATGGTGCATGTGATGGGCGACGCAGCGTTTGTCGGCGACACGCTGTTCATGCCCGACGCCGGCTCGGCCCGAGCCGACTTCCCCGGCGGCGATGCCGGAACGCTCTACGACAGCATCCAGAAGGTGCTGGCCCTGCCCGATGCGATGCGCCTGTTCATGTGCCACGACTACGGCCCCAACGGCCGTGACATCCAGTGGGAGACCACGGTGGGCGCCGAAAAGGAACACAACATCCACGTCGGCAAGGGCGCCACAAAAGAGCAGTTCGTGAAGTTCCGCACGGAACGAGATTCGACGCTGGGGATGCCCAAGCTCATCCTCCCGTCGCTGCAGGTCAACATGCGCGCGGGCGAGGTCCCGACCGACAGGAACGGCCGCCCGATGCTGAAAGTACCAGTCAACGTTCTCTGAACCGAAACCCCAAGGAGGATCCAATGGATCCCAAGATGATATCGGCGTACCTGTCGGTCAGCCCCCAGATCACGCCGGAGGATGTCGCCGAGGTGCGCGACCAGGGCTTCCGTTCGATCGTCTGCAACCGCCCCGATGGCGAGGGCGCCGATCAGCCCAGCTTCCGAGAGATCGAGGCCGCCGCGAAGGCCGCCGGAGTCGAGGCGCGCTACATTCCGATAGCTGGCGGCATGGTCGCGGACGCCGATGTCGCGGCCTTCGGCGCGGCGCTGCATGATATGCCAGCGCCGACGCTCGCCTACTGCCGGACCGGGACCCGGTCGGCCACCCTCTGGTCGCTCGTCCAGGCGGGCGCCATGCCCTTGCCCGAGATCCTCGGTGCGACAAGGGCGGCGGGCTATGACATGGGCGGCGTCGCGCGCCGCATCGCCAATGGCGGCAAGACCCCAACGGACAAGGCCGACGCCAGCTACGACGTCGAGATCGTCGGCGCGGGCGCCGCGGGCATCGCGGTCGCCGCAAGTCTTCTGTCGCGCAAGCACGGGCTGGAGATCGCGATCATCGACCCGGCGGACGTGCATTACTACCAGCCGGGATGGACCCTGGTCGGCGCGGGCGTGTTCACGCCGGAGCAGACGGCGCGCACCATGGGATCGCTCATTCCCCATGGCGTGCACTGGATCAAGTCCGCGGTCGCCGCCTTCGAGCCCAAGACCAACACCGTCATCCTCGATGGCTGCCGGGTGGTCGGATACAAGCGGCTGGTGGTCGCGCCCGGCCTGAAGCTCGATTGGCACAAGGTCGAGGGCCTGGTGGACACGCTGGGCCGCAACGGCGTGACTTCGAACTACCGCTATGACCTGGCCCCCTACACCTGGGAGCTTGTGCGGGGCCTGAAATTCGGCCGCGCCCTGTTCACCCAGCCGCCGATGCCGATCAAGTGCGCGGGCGCGCCGCAGAAGGCTATGTATCTGTCGGGCGACGCCTGGTTCCGCAACGGTGCGCTCAAGAACATCGACGTCCAGTTCATGAACGCCGGCGGCGTTCTGTTCGGCGTCGAGGACTATGTGCCGGCGCTGATGGAGTATGTGAAGAAGTATGGTGCCGCGCTGAACTTCTTCCACAACCTCGTCGCGGTGGACGGGCCGGCGAAAAAGGCGTGGTTCGATGTGGCCAGGCCCGACACGCCCAAGGAACGCATCGAAGTCGAGTTTGACATGCTGCATGTCTGCCCGCCGCAGACCGCGCCCGACTTCATCCGCGTCTCGCCGCTGGCCGACGCCGCGGGCTGGGTCGACGTGGATCAGGCGACCCTGCGCCACAAGACCTACGACAACATCTGGTCGCTTGGCGACGTGATGAACGCGCCGAACGCCAAGACGGCGGCGGCGGCGCGGATGCAAGCGCCGGTGGTGGCCGAAAACATTGTGGCCGACATGCGGGGGAAAACGGCGGTGTCGCAATACAACGGCTACGGCTCTTGCCCGCTGACGGTCGAGAAGGGCAAGATCGTCCTGGCCGAATTCGGCTATGGCGGCAAGCTATTGCCCAGCTTTCCGGGCTTCCTGATCGACGGCACGAAACCGAGCCGTGCGGCGTGGTTCCTCAAGGAAAAGATGCTGCCGCCGATCTACTGGCGGGGGATGCTGCGCGGCCACGAGTGGCTGGCCAAGCCCGAGAAGATCGCCGTCGCCTGAAACGTCGGCGAGAACCTCAAGACCGGCGGCCCCGCGCGCCGCCGGGTTCCCTTTTTCTGGTCTGGACACCATGACGTCAAAGTCGCTCGCCCGCTACGTGCCGATCCTGCAATGGGGGCGGACCTACGACCGACAGGCGCTTTCGGGCGATATGCTGGCGGCTGTGATCGTCACGATCATGCTGATACCGCAGTCGCTTTCCTACGCGCTGCTGGCGGGTCTGCCGCCCGAAGCGGGGCTCTACGCCTCGATCGCGCCGATCATCCTCTATGCGATCTTCGGCACCAGCCGCGCGCTGGTGGTCGGGCCGGTGGCGGTGGTGTCGCTGATGACCGCCGCGGCCATCGGCGATATCGCCGAGGCGGGCACGATGGGCTATGCGGTCGCCGCCCTGACGCTGGCGGGCCTGTCGGGCGTGATCCTGCTGACGCTTGGGCTTCTGAAGCTCGGGTTTCTGGCGAACTTCCTGTCGCATCCGGTGATCGCAGGCTTCATCACGGCCAGCGGCATCCTGATCGCGGCCAGCCAGATCAAGCATGTTCTAGGGATCGGCGCGGGCGGCGCCACACTGCCCGAACTGGTCGTGTCGCTGGGCTCGAACCTGGGACAAACGAACCCGATCACGCTGGGCATCGGTGTGGCGGCGACGGCGTTCCTGTTCTGGGTGCGCAAGGGGCTGAAGCCGCTGTTGCGAAGCCTCGGCCTTGGCGCTAGTCCGGCGGACATGATCACCAAGGCGGGGCCGGTCGCCGTCGTGGTGGTCACCACGCTGGCGGTCTGGGGCCTCGGGCTCGACGCCCGGGGCGTCAGGATCGTCGGCGCCGTGCCGCAGGGCCCGCCGCCGCTGACGCTGCCCTCGTTCTCGCACGATCTGATCCGTCTGCTGGTCCTGCCGGCTTTGCTCATCTCGATAATCGGCTTCGTGAAATCTATCTCCGTCTCGCGGACGCTGGCTTCGAAGAAACGCCAGAGGATCGACCCGGATCAGGAGCTGATCGGTCTTGGCGCGGCCAATATCGGCGCGGCCTTCACTGGCGGCTATCCGGTGACGGGAGGCTTCGCCCGGTCGGTGGTGAACTTCGACGCGGGGGCCGAGACCGCCGCCGCCGGGGCATTCACCGCCGTCGGGCTCGCCATCGCGGCGCTGGCGCTGACGCCGCTGATCTACTTCCTGCCGGTCGCCACCCTGTCAGCCACGATCATCGTGGCGGTCCTGAGCCTCGTCGATTTCTCGATCCTGAAGCGCAGCTGGTCCTATTCCAAACCCGATTTCGTCGCGGTCGCCGCGACGATCCTGTTCACGCTCGGCATGGGGGTCGAGACCGGCGTGTCGGCGGGCGTGATCCTGTCGATCGGGCTGCATCTCTATCGCACCTCGCGGCCGCATGTCGCCGAGGTCGGCCTCGTCCCGGGAACCCAACATTTCCGCAACATCAATCGCCACAAGGTCCTGACCGATCCGGGACTTCTGACCATCCGCGTCGACGAGAGCCTCTACTTCGCCAACGCGCGGTTTTTGGAGGATTACATTTACGATCGCCTCGCGGACGATCGCGCCATCCGCCACGTGGTTCTGATGTGCTCGGCGATCAACGAGATCGACCTCAGCGCGCTGGAAAGGCTCGAGGCGATCAATCAACGGCTGGAGGAGCAGGGCATCAAGGTTCACCTGTCCGAATTCAAGGGTCCCGTGATGGACGGGTTGAAGAAGACCCATTTCCTCGACGCGCTGACTGGGGAGTGTTCCTGTCGCAATACGACGCCTGGAACAAGCTCGCGCCAAACTTGGGTTACGGTCAATCATGTCAGGTCGCAGCACTCAGCGGTTAGGTGGAGACTAGCCGCCATCCCCTTGATGCGGGCGACGCTGCGCTATTCCGCCCCCGTGCTCGCCATGGTCCTGTTCCTGCTTTCGCTTCGGCGGTTCGGCGAGCGAGCGGGACGCTTCACCGAACGCCTTGAAACCATGGAGAAGACCAATGATGTCCGACGCCGGATGCTGGAGGCGGTGGCTCGTCGTCCTCGCGATCGCGACGAGCTTGCTGAGCGGCTACGTGACGGTCGGTCGTTTACAGGTTTCCCCCGACTCCCGTGCGACACAGGAGCTGCTCTCCGGCACCTCATACATGCCGGAGAGCGGCGGGGGAGGGGTCGAACGGTCAGTGGTCGATTGGACCGGTCAGAAGTGGGATCGCCCCCGCCATTCGCATGTCCTGAACGGATAGATGGGGGAGGCTAAGGTCCTTGCCCAGCATGACGGGCGCGGGAGACGAAAGGCCATGAACGATACCATCGGCATCGACATTTCCAAAGACCCTCGACGTTCACTGGCTGTACGACGGACTGAGCCTCGCACCCCAACAGTCTGCCCGCCCGTCGTCGAACACGGCCGTGAGTTCCAGGCGCGGGCCGCAGAGGAACTAAAATCGTTGATGAGGGACTCCGCCGGTAACCGTCCGGTCTCGCTGCTCTGACGGGGATGGAGTGGGATCGATAGTGTCCACCTTGGGTAGTGGACAGTATGGGTCTCTCGATGGCGCGTCGGACGAAGCGGCTCTGGACGGACGCGGAGAAGCGGTCGATCTGTT
>JBBQYB010000113.1:0-10914 GCA_038209095.1 Rhodobacterales bacterium | reverse complement strand
ACACCCTCCGAGACCTCGACACCGTCGTCGCCGAACGCTGCGTCGCCCTCGCCGGCGATCGCAATCTCATCCGCGGCCAAGCCGGATTCCACTGGTGGCCCGCTCGTGTCGTCGCGAACTGATCAGCCGGAGTCCGTATGACCCCCATCGGGGGCCTTGCCGCCGCTCTCACTCCGAGACGCGGCGCGGCCTGTGCTTGTCGAGGGATGTGGTGTTCTGCTTCTTGCGGTGGGCATAGGGGTTGTCGCCGCCGCGCACGAACAGCCGGATCGGCGTGCCCGGCATCTCGAAATCCCGCCGCAAACCGTTCACCAGGAACCGCCGGTAATCCTCCGGCAGGGCATCCGGGATCGAGGCGAAGAGCACGAATGTCGGCGGCCGCGTCTTGACCTGGGTCATGTAGCGCAGCCGCAGCCGCCGCCCCGAGGGTGCCGGCGGCGGATGATCGGACGTCTGGAGCATCAGCCACCGGTTCAACCGCGCGGTGGAGATGCGCGTGTTCCAGACCGCATGCGCCCGCACGATGGCGGCCTGCAATCGGTCGAGCCCCTTGCCGGTCAGCGCCGAGACCATCACCATCGGCGCTCCGCGCAATTGCGGTAGCAACCGGCCGAAACTCTCGCGCAATTCATTCAGCTTGTGGGACTTGTCGTCCTCGAGATCCCATTTGTTGACCGCCACCACCACCGCGCGCCCCTCGCGCTCGGCGAGATCGGCGATCCGCAGGTCCTGGCTCTCGAAGGGGATCTGCACGTCGAGCAGGACGACAACCACCTCGGCGAACTTTACCGCGCGCAAGCCGTCCGACACCGACAGCTTCTCCAGCTTCTCCTGGACCTTGGCCTTCTTGCGCATGCCCGCGGTGTCGAAGATGCGGAACGGCACCCCGAGCCAGTCGGTCTTGACCGCGATCGCGTCGCGCGTGATACCGGCCTCGGGGCCGGTCAGCAGGCGGTCCTCGCCCAGCACCGCGTTGATCAGCGTCGACTTGCCGGAATTCGGGCGGCCCACCACCGCGATCTGGATCGGCCGGCCCGGCGGCAGCACGGCCGCCTCGCCGTCCTCGTCCACCATGTCGTCGACCCGGCCCTCGCTGTCGATGTCCACGTCGACGATGGCCTGCGAGCCCTCGAACTCCACCGCCACCGGCTCGAGCGCGCGCATCAGGTCGTCCATTCCCTGCCCGTGTTCGGCCGACAGCGCCACGGGCTCGCCGAGCCCCAGCGAGAACGCATCGTAATACCCCTGGTCCGACACCCGGCCCTCGGTCTTGTTCGCAACGAGGATCACCCGTGCGGCCCGCTTGCGCAGAACCTCGGCGAGCAGCTTGTCCGTCGAGGTGATCCCCACCCGCGCATCCACCAGAAACAGGCACACGTCCGCCATGTCCACCGCCCGCTCGGTCAGCGCGCGCATCCGGCCCTGCAGGCTCTCGTCGGTGGCCTCCTCAAGGCCCGCGGTGTCGATCACGGTGAAGCGCAGCGGCCCGATGCGGCCCGCTCCCTCGCGCAAATCGCGCGTCACCCCGGGCTGGTCGTCGACCAACGCCAGACGCCGGCCGACGAGCCGGTTGAACAGGGTGGACTTGCCCACGTTGGGGCGGCCGACGATGGCGAGCGTGAAGGACATGGATCCCCGGGCCTTTGCGGCGCGAGCGTCCCCTTACCCGAGACGACCGCTATTGGAAAGCGTGAAGCCGCCCGTCGCGGGTCACGACATACATCACCCCGCGCGCCACGGCCGGCGGTGCCGCGGCCCCCCCGGGCAGCGCGAGCGTGCCCGCGAGCGTGCCGCTGCCGGGCGCAAAGGCTCGCAACAGCCCGTCCGAGCTTGCGACCCAGAGCCGTCCGCCCGCCAGGATCGGACCGTAATGGGCCACGGCCTCGCGGCGGTCCTCGTCGAAATACTCCGGCAGTTGCGTCAGCCAGAGGATCGCGCCGGTCTCGGCGTCGACCCGCACCAGCGCGCCCTGATCGGACAACAGGAACACCGATCCCGCCACCGGCCAGGCCGGCCCGAAGGCCCCTTCCGCGATGGTCCAGTTGCGCTCGCCGGTCTCCCGGTCGAGCGAAATCGTGCGCCCGCTCTGGTTCGAGGCATAGACCACGTCGCCCGCGATCACCGGATCGCCGGTGATGTCGCTGATGCGGTTGCGCACCAGTTCGCGCCGCCCGCCGGTCACGGCCGTGCCCCAGACCTGCAGGCCGTTGCGCGCGAGGAGCCCCAGCACCTCGCCCGAGACGAACGGCACCACGACAAGGTTTCCGTCCACCGCGGGCGTCGCCCCCCCGAGCACGCCCGGACCGCCCGCACCCTGGGCGCGCCACTGGATCGCCCCGTCCCGTGCGGACAGCGCATAGGCCGTGTCGTTGCGCGCGACGACGAACACGCGGCCGTCCTGGACCACGGGGGCTGCGCGCAGCGGCGCGTCGAGCGTCACGCTCCAGATCTCCCCGCCGGTGGCAGGATCGAGGGCGAGGATCTGGCCGAACCCTGTGGTCACGAACAAGACGCCCAGATCCACCGCCATGCCGCCCCCGAGGGCCGATCCCGGTTCCTGTCCCGCCGGCACGACGCTGCGCCGCCAGGCGGCGGTGCCCCCCGTCGCGGTCGCGACCAGCGTGCCTGCGGCGTCGAGCGTGAACACGAGCCCTCTCGCCACCACCGGGGCCGCGAGGATCCGGGTGCGCCGCGAACTGCCTTCGCCGATCGAGACCGTCCAGACCGGCTGCGGGTCGGCCCCGAGGCCGAGATGAATGAACCTGCCCTGGGCAGCACCGTTGCGATGCGTCCAGTCGGCGTTCGTAACCGGTGCCGGCAGCGCCAGCGGCCGCGCCTGCGCCTCGGCGATGGGCGACACGTCGGGGCGGATGGCCTCGCGCGTGCCGGGCAGACGCGGTTCGCGGTCGCAGGCGGCGACGAGCCCGAGGATCAAGAGCCCGAGGAGCGACCGGCGCAGGGCGGACGATGTCGGCATGTTCGGCGTCCTTCTTTCCGGTCCGCCCTAGCCGCCGGAGCCCGGGGTCGTCCCGGGCGTGCCGGCAGGTATTGTGCCGGCGTCCGGTTCGGCAGGCTCCAGCGGACCGCCGAGTGCTGTCAGCAACTGCTGGGTGCGGCCGCGCAGGCCCTCGGGGGCCAGCGGCGCGCGCGTCACCGTCTCCAGATCGGCGCGCGCGGCCTCGGTCTCGCCGGTCTCGATGCGGGAGAGCGCGCGCTGTTCCAGCGCCAGCAGGCGGAACGGGGCCGCATCCGCCGCGAGCGCATCGAGGGTCGCGATCCGCTCGCTCGGCTCGAGCGTGGAGCCCAGCGCCATGACACGCTGGAGCGCCGCAAGCCCGCGCAGAACCTCCGGCGTGCGCGCATCTTCGGCCAGCGCCGCGAGGATGGCCGCAGCCGCCACCGCGTCGCCGGTCTCGAGCAGGGCACCGGCTTCGGCGAACCGGGCCACCGCATCCGCGGGACCGGCCGGCAGGGACGCCAGCGCCACGGCGCGCGCGGCCGGATCCGCGGTATCGAGGGCCGCACGCAGGGCGTCGCCCGTCGCCTCCGCCGCAGCCGCATCGCGCGCCCTCGACCATTCGTTCCAGGCGACGCCGCCGACGATGGCGAGCAGCACGGCCCCGATCAGCCAGCCATAACGGCGCAGGAACCGCGACAGCCGTTCGCGCCGGACCTCCTCGGCCACCTCGTTGATGAAGGAATCACTCTCGCTCACGGCGTTCTCCGACCGAAGACGCATGCCTATATCCCCACCCCCCCGCGGTGCCAAGGGCATAGGCCCGCGCACAGGTGTCTGCGCCGGCTGCAGTCACTGCGGCGGCGCTCGATCACCAAGGATCGGCCTCGCGCCTCCGGTGTCTTGACCCGGAACGGTAGACGATCCGAACCATCCTGGAAGTGGAGGCCGGCCGCGCCATCTCGCGGCAATGCGCCAAGCCGAAAGGAGCTGTCAAAGTCGTGAAAATTGCGTTAACGGGTCACAAATACCCGTTTAATATCAATAACTTGATCATTTGTCCACGCGTGGACAAATGACCCTGTCCCCTCACGCCGCGTCGGTTTTCTCGTCGGGCTCCGATTGCTGGCGTTGCCAGAGGGTCGCATAGCGCCCGCCGCGCGCGAGCAGGGTCTCGTGCGAGCCCTCTTCCACCGCCTGTCCCGCCTCCAGCACGATGATCCGGTCCGCGTCGACGATCGTCGAGAGCCGGTGGGCGATCACGATCACGCTGCGCCCGCGCCCCATCGCGCGCAGGCTGTCCTGGATGTCGCGCTCGGTCCCGGTGTCGAGGGCGCTCGTCGCCTCGTCGAGGAGCAGGATCGGCGGGTTCTTCAGGATCGTGCGGGCGATCCCCACGCGCTGTTTCTCGCCGCCCGACAGCTTGAGGCCGCGCTCGCCCACCGTGGTCTCGTAGCCGTCCGGCAGGCTCAGGATGAAGTCGTGGATCGACGCCGCCCGCGCCGCCGCCTCGACCTCTTCGCGGCTGGCATCGGCCCTCCCGTAGGCGATGTTGTAGTAGATCGTGTCGTTGAACAGGACCGTGTCCTGCGGGACGATGCCGATGGCCGCGCGCAGGGATTCCTGCGTGACCGCCCGCAGATCCTGTCCGTCGATCAGGATCGCACCCTGCGTCACCTCGTAGAACCGGAACAAGAGCCGTCCGATGGTGGACTTGCCCGACCCGGACGGCCCCACCACCGCGACGGTCTGCCCCGGCTCGACCGTCAGGCTCAGCCCCTTGAGGATCGCGCGCTCGGTCTCGTAGGCGAAGCCGACGTCGCGAAACTCGATGCGCCCGCCCGTCACGATCAGGGGCTTCGCGTCCTTCGCGTCGACGATCTCAGCCGGTTGGTCCAGCAGGTCGAACATGCTGTCCATGTCGATCAGCGCCTGGCGGATCTCGCGGTAGACCGTGCCCAGAAAGTTCAGCGGCATGGTGATCTGGATCATGTAGGCGTTGACCATGACGAAATCGCCCACCGTCAGGGCCCCGGACTGCACGCCCTGCGCCGCCATGACCATCACGATCACGAGGCCCGCGGTGATGATGAAGGATTGCCCGAGGTTCAGCCAGGCAAGCGAAATATTGGTCTGGACGGCCGCCTTCTCGTAGCCCTGCATCGAGCCATCATAGCGGCCGGCCTCCCGGGCCTCGGCCCCGAAATACTTGACCGTCTCGAAGTTCAGCAGGCTGTCGATAGCCTTCTGGTTCGCATCCGTGTCGCGCTCGTTCATGCGCTTGCGGATTTCGAGCCGCCATTCCGTGACCCGGAGCGTGAACCAGACATAGAGCACGATAGTCACGGCGACGACGACGAGATACCAGACGTCGAACAGGAAGAACATGATGCCCGCGACGAGGAGCAGCTCCAGAAACAGCGGGGCGATGGAGAACAGCAGGAACCGCAGCAGGAAATCGACGCCCTTCACGCCGCGCTCGATCACCCGGCTGAGACCGCCGGTCTTGCGGGTGATGTGATAGCGCAGGCTCAGGGCATGGATGTGCCGGAACGTCTCGATCGCCATCTGGCGCAGGGCGCTCTGGCCCACCTTGGCGAATATGCCGTCACGCAGCTGGTTGAACCCCACCGCCGCGAACCTGAGCACGCCGTAGGCGACCGTGACCCCGATCGCCCCCCCGAGCAGCAGGAACATGGTCTGGTCGGCCCCCGCCTCGGGGGCCAGACCGTCCACGGCCTCCTTGAAGAAGATCGGTGTCACGACCGTCGCGAGCTTGGCCAGCAGAAGGGCCGCGATCGCCAGCGAGACGCGCCAGCGGACCTTGGGGTTGTCCTTGGGCCAGAGATACGGGCCGACCTTGCGGATGGTTCGCAAGCCGTTCGAGGTCGCCTCGAGGGCGGGGAGGGAGGCGTCTGTCATGGGTCTCCGGCGCTCAGTTTTCGGGCGCGCCCTCATCCTGGGGCAGGACGAAGATCTGCCCGGGATAGATCAGTTCGGGGTCGCGGATCAGGTCGCGGTTGGCGGTATAGATCTGCGTATAGCGCACCCCCGACCCATAGTGAATGCGCGCAAGCGTCCACAAATTGTTGCCCGGCTGCACGATCACCGCCACCGGGTTCGCACCGGGCTCCGCACCCGCGACGGGGGCTGCCGGCAGATCGCGCTGGAACGGTGTCTCGATCCGCGCGCTGACCGACCCGTCGTCCTGGACCGCGTCGATGCGCAGCACATAGAGACCCGCCGCGAGATCGGCGATCTCCAGCCGCCAGCGCCCCGTGTCGTCCACGCCCGCATCGGTGGTCAATCGACCGTCGACATAGGCGCGCACCTGCAGCCCGGCCGGGGCCAGCCCGTCGAGCCGCACGAGCCCGGTCTCGCCGTAGGAGATGCTGGCGAGCGCCAGGCCTTGCGGGGCCGCGTTCGGATCGGTCAGCGTCACCTCGGTCAGGCCGCCACGCAGGATCGCGGTGGCCGCGATGGTCGGTCTGGGCTGCGGTCCGGTCCCGGCGGGCGGATCGGTGCGCGCGCCAGGCAGCGGGTCCGGCGCAAGGACGGTGTCCGACGGGGCTGCATCGGGGACCGCCTCGGGCGTGCCCGGCAGCAGGACCACGACATCCTCGGAGGGTGTCACGATCCCGGTCTCGGTTTGCGCATTCAGCGTCAGGGTGCGGGCCGTGCCCGTGGGTTCGGTCTCGAAGATGGCCACGAAATCGCCCGTGGCATCGGCCTCGGTCTCGGCCACCGCATCCTCGCCGGCAAAGATCGTCACCGTCGACCCCGGCTGCGCCCGGCCGGCCACCACCGCGCCACCCTCCGGGGTCACGCGCACCAGATCGAGGCTGGGTGCCGCGGAGTCCGGGGCCTCCTCGGCGTCCGGCTTTACAGTCGCATCGGCGGTCGGAGCGGAAGGAGGCGTCTCAATGGCTGTGGTCGTCTCTGGCGATGTCGTCGGCCCGGGAGCAGGGGGGGCGCCTTGCGGGACGGTTGCCGTCACCTCCAGGGTATCCGTCGAGGGCACGGCGTTCCACACGAGGCCGAGGGCTAGTCCGCCCAGGATCGCGACCGCCGCGGCCTGTCTCGGAAGGGACGTCTGCATCATGGTCAGGCCCTTTCGGAAGGCGCGGATAAATCCGGCTCAATTCCTCGCGCAGCCGTGCTGTTGCTGCTAGCTAGAGGGTGCTACCCGTCGTCCTGTCACAATTTAGAAACATCGAGCGTCCCTGTCCATGCATCCTCTGCAACCGAAATCAGTATGCGTATTCTGCGGTTCACGCTCCGGTGGAAACCCGGTCCATGTCGAGGCTGCCCGGACCCTCGGGGCCGCCCTGGCGGAGGCCGGGCTGCGGTTGGTCTTCGGAGCCGGGGACGTGGGCCTGATGGGCGAGGTCTCCCGGGCGGCGACGGCGGCCGGAGCCCAGACCTTCGGCGTGATCCCCCAGCACCTACTCGCGCGCGAGGTCGGACGGCGCGATCTGTCCACCGTCGTCGTCACGGACACCATGCACGAGCGCAAGAAGGTGATGTTTATGAACGCCGATGTCATCGTGACCTTGCCGGGCGGGCCGGGCAGTCTCGACGAGTTGTTCGAGGTGCTGACCTGGCGCCAGCTCGGTCTGCACGAAAAGCCCGTGTTTCTGCTGAACACCGCCAACTATTGGGATCCGCTGCTCGTGCTCCTGAACCATATCGTGGAGCAGGGGTTCGCGGAGCCCTCGTTTCTGGAGTACCTCGAGAGCTACGACACGGTTCCGGCGCTCATGGCGCGGTTGCGTGCCAGTATGTCCTGACGCCAGCTCTCGCCGGAATAGAGGGCGAGGCCTACCCAGATCACCGGAAAGGCCACGGCATGCGCCGGGGTGAAGGCCTCGCCGAAGACGGCGACCGACACGGTGAACTGCAGCGTCGGATTGACGTATTGCACCAGTCCCAGCGTCGCGAGGCGGATGCGCCGGGCGGCATACGAGAACAGGATCAGCGGCCCCGCGGTCATCAGGGGACCGGATAGGGCCAGGAGGATCGAGGTCTGCGCGTCGTGGCCGAAGGCCGCCCCCGGCCGCCCCGTGGGGTCGGTCCAGTACCCCGCGTGCAGCCCCGCAATCCACAGGAAGGCAAACGGGGCCAGCAGGGCGGTCTCGCAAAAGACGCTCACCACCGGCCCAAGCCCGAGCCGATTCTTAACCAGCCCGTACCCGCCGAAGGTCACGCCGAGCAGCAGGGCGACCCAGGGCGGCGCTCCGAGGCCGAGTGTCAGGATGAGCACGGCGAGGGCTGCCAGCGCGATGGCCATGCCCTGAAGCCGGCTGAACCGCTCGCCCAGGACCACAAATCCGAGGGCCACTGCGATCAGCGGAAAGATGTAGTATCCGAGGCTCGCCTCCAGCCCGTGCCCGCTCTGGATCGCGAAGACGAACCCGAACCAGTTCGCGGCGATCAGTACGCCGGACACCATGAGGACGATCCAGGTGCGTCCGCGCCGCGCGACGAGGCCGATCTCGTTCAGGCGTCCCTGGACCGCGAGGACGATCCCGAGGACGAGCACGGTCCAGAGCACGCGGTGCGCCAGCACTTCCGCCGGCGGCACATGGGCCAGCGCCTTGAAAAACAGGCCCGACAATCCCCAGATCGTGCTCGCCATGGCCATGGCCAGCACGCCTTTCAGGCCTTCCGTCATCGTGGCGCGCTCCCCGCAGGCTCAGGGACCGTGCCCTAGCACCGGACGGCGAGAGGCGCCAGCGACGGCCTCAGGCCGGGATGCGTGGCGGGATCTCGACCGCCAGCCGGTAGAGATGCCATGTGGCGTGCCCGAGCACGGGCAGGACGAGGATCAGCCCCAGAAAGACCGGGAGCGACCCGAGGGCGAGCGATCCCGCCACGATCAGCCCCCAGACGGCCGTGGGACCCGGGTTGCGCAGGGCCACCCGGACCGAGGTCAGCACCGCCGTCGCGATGCCCACCTTGCGGTCGAGCAGCATGGGAAACGAGACGATGCTGATGGCGAGGACCACCGCCGCGAACATAAAGCCCACACCGAAGCCGATCAGGATCATGGCCCAGCCCGGGCCCGTGGTCAGCACTTGCCCGAAGAAGGATCGGAGCGAGGCCGGGGCACCGGGCCCGAGGGTGGCCGCGTGGATCGCGCCGGCCGCGAGCATCCAGACCACGAACACCAGTCCGAGCAGCAGTCCGAGCACCAGGATGGCCCCGAAGGAAGGCGAGCCCGCGACCGCGAAGGCAGACCCCCAGCTGGTCGGCTCGCCGCGCTCGCGCCGTCGGCTGATCTCGTAGAGCCCCACGGCCGCGACGGGTCCGACCAGCGCGAAGCCCGAGATTACCGGAAAGAGGAGCGGGGCGAGATCGCCGCGATAGGCCATCCAGGCAAGGGCCGCGCCGATGATGGGATAGAGCAGGCACAAAAACGCCACGTCCGACCGACAGGCGACGAAGTCGTCGAAGCCCCTGCGCAGGGCGAGGCCGAGGTCGGCATAGGTGATGCGGCGCACTTGGGGCCGGGCCCCGGCGTCTGCACTCACCGCGTCGGCCATGTCCCCGAGGTGACGACGCGCGCTGCGCATCGCATCGACGCTCCAGGAGAGCGGATTTCCAATCGTCCCTGCCATGTAGCCTCCGGCCGCACCTCGCGAAGGCCCGACGCCTCCGCCTCGATCGCACCACGATAGCACACGTCGCATCGCGGCGGCGCAAAAATGCGCGCGCCGGGGAGGACGGCGGGCCGGACACGAAAAAGCCCGGCGTTGGCTGCGCCGGGCCTCGTCTTTGGAGCCTGATCTCCGGCCGTCACATGCGCGAGGCGACGTTCTCCCAGTCAACCAGGTTGTCGACGAAGTTGGTCAGATACGCCGGACGCTTGTTGCGGAAATCGATGTAATAGGAATGTTCCCACACGTCGCAGCCGAGCAGCGCCGTCTGTCCGAAGCAGACCGGGTTCACGCCGTTCTCGGTCTTGGTGACCTTGAGGCTCCCGTCCGCGTCCTTGACGAGCCAGGCCCAGCCCGAGCCGAACTGGCCCGCACCCGCGGCGGAAAAGTCTTCCTTGAACTTCGCGACCGACCCGAACGCCTCGTTGAGGGCCTTTTCCAGTTCGCTCGGCATGCTGCGCCCCTTGGGGCCCATCATCAGCCAGAATTCGTTGTGGTTCCAGTGCTGGGAGACGTTGTTGAAGATGCCCGACTGCGCGACAGAACCCGACTGGTAGGTGCCCTTGATGATCTCCTCGAGGGACTTGCCGTCCCACTCGGTTCCGGCAACCAGCTTGTTGCCGTTGTCGACATAGGCCTTGTGGTGCAGGTCGTGGTGAAACTCCAGCGTCTCCCGCGACATGCCGCCGGCTGCGAGCGCATCGTGGGAATAGGGAAGGTCGGGAAGGGTGAAAGCCATCTTGGTCCTCGCTGGTTGAACGCCCGGAACCCCGCGGGGTGCCTGGACTGCCCTGTGCTATATACCCGCATCGCCGCTTAGGAAAACCCCAAGGGTCAGATCGGCAGCAAACCAGCGGCAATCCGGCGCCCCTCGGAGAGAAGGACATTGTAGGTCCGGCAGGCGGGCGGGGTCGCCATGATCTCGACGCCGATGCCGGCGGCCTCGAGCACGCGGCGGGTCTCAGGGTCGAGCGCGGCGATCTCCTGGCCCATTCCGAGAAACAGCACGTCGATGCGGTCCGCCTCCGCGAGGAAACCGGACAGATCGTCAAGGCCCGACCAAGAGGCGGGCCCCGACGGCAGCAGGACCAAAGGCCCCTGATGCACGAGGCCCGCCACGCGGAAAAACCCCGCCCCGTAGCCGTCGATGGGCGGCGGTCCGTCGAAGCTGACCTCGTTGATGCGCATCGCTCAGGCCTTCACGTCGCCGAACTTGCCGCCGGCCGGGGCATCGGTATTGGTCCAGTCGCGCTTGATCCCGAGCTTGAGCACGGTGGCGCCGGCCACGTAGATCGACGA
>JBBQYB010000112.1:0-10941 GCA_038209095.1 Rhodobacterales bacterium | reverse complement strand
CGCGCCGTGCACCTTGACCCCGCGCAGGTGATCCTCGATACCTTGCTCCAGATTGATGCGGCGGCAACCGAGGCGCGCGTGTTGGCTGCCTGACCCTGCGCCGAGTACCTCATGCCCCTGCCCGACCTCGTCGACAGCCATTGTCACCTCGACTTCCCGGATTTTGCCGGCGAGACCCCCGCGATTGTCGCCCGCGCCCGGGCGGCCGGCGTCACGCGCATGGTCACGATCTGCACCCGCCTGCGCCAGGAACCCGACGTGCGCCGTATCGCCGAGCGGAACGTCGGCGTCTTCTATGCGGCCGGCGCCCATCCCATGCACGTGGCCGAGGAGCCCCCCGTGACGGTCGAGGACCTCACGACGCTGGCCCGGCACCCGAGAATGGTGGGCATCGGCGAGACCGGCCTCGATTTCCACTACACCGCCGACACCGCGCGCCAGCAGGAGATCAGCCTGCGCATCCATATCGAGGCGGCCCGCCGGACGCGGCTCCCCCTCATCGTCCATGCCCGCGATGCCGATGCCGACATTGCCCGCATCCTCACCGAGGAACACGCGGCCGGCGCCTTCGCTTGCGTCATGCACTGCTTCACCGCCGGACCCGCGCTCGCGGAGACGGCGCTCGGCCTCGGCTTCTATCTGTCCATCTCCGGCATCGCCACGTTCAAGTCCGCGGGCGATCTGCGCGCGATCTTCGCGGCCGCGCCCCGCGACCGTCTCTTGATCGAGACCGACGCGCCCTATCTCGCCCCCCTGCCCCATCGGGGCAAGCGCAACGAGCCGGCCTACGTGGCCGAGACCGCCCGGCTGATGGCCGGGCATCTGGGGTGCGACCCAGCCGAGTTCGCCGCCCAGACCACCGCGAACTTCGACCGCCTCTTCCCGAAGGCCTGCGGCTCCGGGCCCAATCCGTGACGACGCTGCGCCTGACCATCCTCGGATGCGGCTCCTCGGGCGGTGTACCGCGTCTCGGCGGGCAATGGGGGGCCTGCGATCCCGCGAACCCGCGCAACGCCCGGCGTCGCTGCTCGGTGCTGATCGAGCGCATCAGCGATACCGGCGTCACCCGCGTGCTCATCGACACATCGCCCGACCTGCGCGCCCAGCTTCTCGACGCGGGCGTGGGTCTGCTCGACGGCGTGGTCTACACCCATGCCCATGCCGACCACGTCCACGGCATCGACGATTTGCGCATGATCGTCTTCAACCGCCGCTCGCGCCTGCCCGTCTGGGCCGATGCGGAAACCTCCGAGGCCCTGTCCGCCCGCTTCGGCTACGCCTTCTTCCAGCCCCACGGCAGCGACTATCCCCCGATCCTCGAGCTCAACACCCTCCGCGGCCCCTTCGTCGTCGACGGCCCTGGCGGTCCGATCCCCTTCGTCCCGCTGCGGGTCCGGCACGGCGGCATCGACGCCCTGGGGTTTCGCATCCACGATGTCGCCTATCTGCCGGACGTCTCCGAGATCCCGGAGGACAGCTGGGCGCTGCTCCGAAATCTCGACTGCTGGGTGCTCGATGCCCTGCGCTACCGGCCCCACCCGACCCACGCCCATCTGGAGCGCAGCCTCGAATGGATCGCCCGGGCAGCCCCCCGGCAGGCGGTCCTGACCAACATGCACAACGACCTCGACTATGCGGTCCTCTCCGCCGAAATCCCGGCCGGTGTCATTCCCGCGCATGACGGGCTGACGCTGGATTTCCCGATTTGATCGTTACCCTCGTCACGGTCGTCCTGCCGGTCTTTCTCGTGATCGCCGCGGGCTATGGTGCCACCAGATCGGGTCTTTTCCCCGCGTCCGGCGTGGACGGCCTGATGCTCTTCACCCAGACCTTCGCCGTTCCGTGCCTCTTGTTCCGGGGGATCGTCGATCTCGACTTCGCGGCCGTCTTCGATCCGAGGCTCATGGTCTCCTTCTATTCGGGCGCTATCCTCTGCTTCGCGCTCGGCATCTTCGGGGCGCGGGTTCTGTTTCGCCGCCGCCCCGGCGAGGCCGTTGCCATCGGCTTCGGCGCGCTGTTCTCGAACTCGCTCCTCCTCGGCATCCCGATCATGGAACGCGCCTACGGGGCGTCCGCCCTCTCGCCCAATTTCGCGATCCTCTCCATCCACGCGCCGCTCTGCTATCTGCTCGGCATCACCGTGATGGAGTTCACCCGCGCCGACGGGCGCGGTCTCGCGGGCACCGCTCAGGCGGTCCTGCGCGCGATCTTTCGCAACGCGCTGATGATCGGCCTCGCCCTCGGCTTCGCCGTGAACCTTTCCGGGCTCGCCCTGCCGGAGCCGCCGCGCGTCGCCATCGACATGGTGGCGGACTCGGCCCTACCCGCAGCCCTCTTCGGCATGGGCGGCGTGCTGACGCGCTACGCGCTGCGCGCCCAGCTCGGCGAGGCCGGCATGATCGCGGCCCTCTCCCTCCTGGTGCATCCCGCCATCACCTACATTCTCGCCCAGCACGCCTTCGCCCTGCCCCAGGACTTCGTGCGCTCGGCCGTGGTGACCGCCTCCATGGCCCCCGGGGTCAACGCCTATGTCTTCGCAAATCTCTACAACCGCGGACAGGCCCAGGCCGCCAGCGTCGTCCTCCTCGCCACCGCAGCCTCCGTGCTCACCATCTCGCTGTGGCTCTCACTCCTCGGCGGCGCGGGCTGAAAACTGGCCCCCGCCTGCCCTCACAGCCTCCCGGATGCCGCAGAAATGGCAAGCCACTTTCCAGCCTGTTTCCAGCCGGATGTCAGCCTCCAAAAGCGCAGCGATTTCAGCCATTTCCCTGTCAACCGATCCCCGGATGCAGGCGAACGTCAGAAATCCCCCAGAGCCCCAAGATCCATCATCTCGACCAGGGCCGCCATCTCGTCCGGCGTGGCCGTCCCGCTGACCGAGACCAGAACCCGGTCCCCCACCACGCCCTGCATCTCGCCGTCGTTCACGACGAACTGGGTACGCTGGATCCGCCGCATCTCCCCGGTGACCCCGCCCAGCCCCGAAACCATTGCCGCAATCCCCGAAATCATCGGCGAATTCGCGAGCAAACTCAACGTCATCTCCGAACCGGTCCCAATATAGGTCGCCGCCGCCGAGGTGCCTCCGCCGAACATCGCCATCGCTGCCCCCGCTCCGGAGGCCTCCGCCTCCGACCGCGTCCAGCCCGCGGGTGCCGCCGGCAGGAACGCCGCCAGCACGTCCGCCTTCATGGCCGAGAGCAGCTTCATCGCATAATCAAGCTCCTCGCGTGCGCCTGCGACGTCGCCCTCCTCATAGGCCGTCAGCGCCTCGCGCACGACATCCGTGAATTCGTCGGCCAGGACCGCGCTCGGAAGGACTATCGACAAGGCAATCAAGGTGTTGCGGATCATCGTTCATATACCTCTTGATGTTTGCCGCAGGATCATACCCGAGCGCAGGCTCATCTGTCAGCCATCCCGAAGCTCTCCCAGCGCATTTCTCAGATCCCGGTACAAGGCCTCCCGCTCCGGCGGACTTAAAAAGGCCCCGAGCTCGATCTCCCGTCCGTTTCCCTGCAATGTCAGGTACTTCTCGATCCGTGCGTCATCAAGCAGACGCACCTGCACCCAGAACGGATTCGCGTGCCACCGCCGGACCGCGCCCTTCGGGTCGCGCCGCTCCACCGTGATCAGATCCGGCCACAAGCGCAACTCTTCCGACAACCGCGCATCCGCATAATTCCGCCGGAGCGCCGCATAAAGCGCCACCGGCGCGATAAGCAGAAATGGAAACAGCCCCCAGAACGCCGACGTTCCCACGAACGGTGCAAGCGGCACCGTCAACGCCAAGCTCACCATGCCGATCACGAGGACGAAGCCCCGCCGACTGAGCGACCGGTGCGGCCAGATCCGCAGCGACAAGAGAGGAGGATCGGGTCGCTCGAATAGAACAGGGGCGGACATTGCAATGTCCACCCCCTTTCTCTCGCCAGCGTCGTCCATCCCAAGGTCGCTCAATGAGACTTGTTGCTGTGGTCCCACATGTCTTGAGTGGGCAATACTTCGAACGTGTGTTCCGGCGGCGGATTGGACAGGGTCCATTCCAGCGTCGGGTCCGGCTGCGGTCCCCAGTACATCGGCTCCGTCACCCGCTGACCGTAGCGCAGCGAATAGAACATAATCGCGAAGAAGAACAGCATTGAGAACCCGGACAGGAAGGCCCCGAGAGACGAGACATAGTTCCAGAGCGCAAACTGTTCGGGATAATCGATGTAGCGCCGTGGCATTCCTTGCCGTCCGAGGAAATGCTGCGGGAAGAAGGTCACGTTGGCCCCGATGAACATCATCCAGAAGTGCAGCTTCCCGGCCCATTCGGGATACATCCGGCCGGTCATCTTGGGAAACCAGTAGTAGATGCCGGCAAAGATGCAGAACACAGCGCCAAGACTCATCACGTAGTGGAAATGGGCCACGACGTAATAGGTGTCGTGATACACCCGATCGATCGCTGCCTGGCTGAGCACCACGCCGGTGACGCCGCCGACCGTGAACAGGAACAGAAACCCGAGCGCCCAGAGCATGGGCGTCCGGAATTCAACCGACCCACCCCACATCGTCGCGATCCAAGAGAAGATTTTGATGCCCGTGGGCACCGCGATGACCATTGTTGCGAGCATAAAATAGGCCTGCTGCGTCGTGGAGAGGCCAACGGTGTACATGTGGTGCGCCCAGACGACGAACCCGAGCACGCCGATGGCGATCATCGCATAGACCATCGGCAGGTACCCGAAGATCGGCTTGCGCGAGAAGGTCGAGATCACATGGCTGATGATGCCGAAGCCCGGCAGAATAATGATGTAGACCTCTGGATGCCCGAAGAACCACAGCAGATGCTGGTAGAGCACCGGATCTCCGCCGCCCTCAGGCGCGAAGAACGTCGTGCCGAAGTTGCGATCCGTCAGAAGCATGGTGATCGCCCCCGCCAGAACCGGCAGAGCCAGAAGAATGAGAAACGCCGTCACGACGATGGACCACACGAAGAGCGGCGTCTTGTGCAACGTCATGCCCGGCGCGCGCATGTTCAGGAAGGTCGTGATGATGTTTATTGCACCGAGGATCGAGGACGCGCCCGACAGGTGCACGGCGAAGATCGCGAGATCCATCGACATGCCAGTTTCGGTCGTGGACAGGGGTGCATACATCACCCAGCCGACACCCGAGCCGGTCTGGCCGCTCCCGCCCGGCACGAAGAGCGAGATCACGGCGAGCGACGCGCCGGCGACGAACAGCCAATAACTGAGGTTGTTCATGCGCGGAAACGCCATGTCGGGCGCGCCGATCATCAGGGGCATGAAATAGTTCCCGAAACCGCCAAACAGCGCGGGAATGACCACGAAGAACATCATCAGGATGCCGTGCGCCGTGATCATCACGTTCCACAGATGGCCGTTCGGCACCCCGTCGAGCAACATGTACTGTACGCCCGGTTCCATCAGTTCCAGACGCATGTACATGGTCATGGCCACGGAAATCAGTCCGAGGATCGCGGCCGTAATCAGGTAGAGTATGCCGATGTCCTTGTGGTTCGTGGACATGAACCACCGCGTGAAGAACCCTGGCGCACCATGCGCGGATTGATCGGGGGCATGGGCTGCATCTGCCATCGGCACTCTCCTGACGACCTGTTCACGGGACTTACCCATCCCGCCTTGGGACGTTCCTAACTTGGTGCATTGCAGTCCTCAAGAGGTCGTTTCGGCGCAGGGCCCCTTGACCCGTCGCCCTGACCCGATCATGCAGACGGACATGTCTCCCGCCCTCACGCCCGGACAGAGCCTTGCGCGTGGCACCTGTCGATTGCTCAGGGGGATGGATTTCGCCACCCTCACCGAGGTTCCGCTCGCCTGCGGCCTGCGCGTCGACGTCATGGCCATCGGACCTCGCGGCGAGATCTGGATCGTCGAATGCAAATCGAGCCGGAGCGACTTCCAATCGGATCGGAAATGGATGGGCTATACGGACTGGTGCGACGCGTTCTTCTGGGCGGTGGATCCGGATTTCGACACGGATCTGCTGCCCAAGGAGTCCGGCCTCATCCTCGCCGATCCGTACGAGGGTGAGATCGCACGCCTGCCAGCCCCAACGCCCCTGTCGGGTGCGCGGCGGCGCAGCCTGAACCTGCGGTTTGCCCGGATGGCCGCATCGAGGCTTCAGTCTCTCCTTGACCCGACCGCGTCCCTGCCAAAAGTCTAGCGCCGCTTTGCGATTGCACGGGCGCGCTCTGCCGCCGCACGCAGCTCGTCGGCGATCTCCTCGGCCTCCTCCGGCTCGAAATCGAGCGGGATGGACGCATCGTCGGTCTCCACGTAAAGCCGGACCATGCCGGCGGATGTGGGTCCGATCTGAAGATTGGCTGCTACGTCGCTTTCCTTGTCAATTCCCATCCGCGCCTCCCGAGCCGATTGCGTGTGACCCTGCGCGGGGCGGACCCGAACAGGCAAGAGGGGACTTGAATTCACCCGGTACCGGCGTTACGCAACAGCCACGGTGCCGGCGTAGCTCAGTTGGTTAGAGCGCCTGATTGTGGATCAGGAGGTCCCCCGTTCAAGCCGGGGCGCTGGTACCATAAATCCCAACGAGTTACGGGATTTGCATCATAGAAATAGACCTCGATTTCTCGATAGTTCGCAATCCGGTTCGTACTTTTTCGTACTTTTGGTGGATTTCGGGGTGTCCGTCCCATCGTGCTGCCGCAATCGGCAGGCGTCGCGCCATGGTTCGTTTCCCGTCAACTGGAACACGGAGGACCCTCGGCGCCAGATCCCGGCGGTGGCGGGACCGGACCGAATTTTCTACCGGGATGGCGACGCACGCTTTCCAGCGATCGGCGCGAAACCCGTTCCCAGGCATGATCCGATCGCGGCATCGGCGCGAGGGCGCGGTGATAAAGATCCGCGTCAACGGCGTCTACGAGAAGCGCAAGCGGCTTGCTGATGGTCCCTCGATTTGGTGGACACCTGCGTTAAGCCTTTGAGGGCATGGAAGTGTTGAATGGCGAAGACGAAGCGGGAGTTTTCTCCCGAGTTCAAACGAGAAGCTGTGGCGCTGCTGGAAAGCAGTAACATCGCGCCGTCTGGCCGGTGAGGATGTTTTGGCGCGTGCTGGGCATGTAGCTCAGCGGGTATTATGCATGTGACTTCCGGCCAGACCCTCGGGAACTGCGTCGTCTGCTCATGGTGTGCCAACCACAACATTACACTCTTCGCTCACAGCGGAGCGCATCAACCAAATTTCCTGCCGTCAGACGGCGAGGCTTATGCCTAGTCACCGGTTCCCGCTGCCGAACCCCCCAGGCCGCCTCGGCGGTGACACTCCGCCTAGGACGCTTACATACCGACCGTCGGTCTCTAACATGACAAGGCAGCGATAATGCGGCACGACGGAACATCCTCGGGCGAGAACAATTGAGCCCCGCGTCGAGTGCGGATGTCTCCGGAGGCGCGTCAGACGCAGATCCTGGACGCGGCACAGGGGCTTTTCTTTGAACACGGCTGGGACGCAGTGACCCTTGCCGACGTGATCGCAGGCGCCGGCCTTTCGAAGGGTGGCTTTTATCACCATTTTACCGCCAAGGAGGATCTTTTCGACGGCATCGTGGAGCGTTTTACGGTCGAGGCCATGGAAGGCACGGCACCGGCGCGCGACTCTTCACGCGGCGACGCACTCGCGCGCTTCAATGCTTTCATCGCTGCGACGAACCGCTGGAAAGCCGAGCGAGGACCCGAACTGCGTTTTTTCGTCGATGTGATGCTGAGGCCGGGCAACGATCTGCTCTTTCAGCGCATTTTTGTCGCATCGGCCAAGGCGGCTCTGCCGATCCTCCGAGAGATGATCTCGGCGGGGATCCGCGAAGGGCGCTTCGACGTGCCCGATCTCGAGCTTGTTGCCGAAACCATCCTGGCGCTGTCGCAGGGACGCCGCGCCCTCCTGCGCACGGCCATCGCTTCTGCGGATGCGGGCGATCTCGATGGTGCCACGAGGATGCTGTCCCACAGGATGGATGCGGAGGGCTACTTGATCGACCGCATGCTGGGTCTGCCACCCGGCAGCGTCGCCCTGTCCGATCCGGACGAATACCGCCGGATGCTGGTCGCGATGACCGCGTCCGAAACCGCTTGACCTGAATTACAGTCGAACAGGGGAGGATTGACCATGCTGACCGTCAAGGAACTCAAGCCGAACGTCTATGAACTGACGCTCCGGGGCGTGATCGAGAAGAGCAACATCGAAACGATGGAGCGGGAGCTGACCCCCGCGCTGCAAGGTGATGAGCAGATCGGCCTTATCATTCGTGCCAAGGGCTGGAAGGACATTAATGCGGACGCGCTGGCCGAGGACATGAAGTTCGAATTCGGTCTTCTGACCCGATGGGCGAAGATTGCCAAGATGGCGATGGTGACGGACCTTCAGGCGGTCTCGGCCCTGCTGAAATGGATCGATCCGGTTCTGCCCAGGATCGAGATGCGCAGCTTTGGCGCGTCCGACGCCGCGGCGGACGAGGCCTTCGTGTCCGACCTGCCCGATCGCAGCGGCACGGCACGGCGCATGGCAGCGACATCAGGCTGCTGGCCGATGGATCCGACGTCGTCGTGGCCTTCGAGGTGACGGGGCGCATCACCGAAAAGGACGTCGATGCGGTGTTCGAGCCCCTCCAGAGCGTGATGAAGGGCCATGCCAAGGTCAACGTTCTCGCGATGTTCATGCGATGGGACGGCTTCGATCCCGCACTTCTCCTGGACGGATCCACCATGGCGTCCAAATTTGGATTGATTGGACATCTGAAGCGCTATGCCATTGTCGGGGCACCGTCCTGGATTAGGAGCCTCGTGTCTGCGATGGGCCCGGTGATGCCATTCGAGATGCGCTTCTTCGACAAGAACGATGAGGCGTCCGCCCGTGAGTGGGTGGGATTGACCTGAAAGGCCGCGGACGCGTCACCTTGCGGGCAGTACCCGTCTCGTGAGGCGCTCCTACGGCGACAGAATGACGTGACTTTCGGAGGCGGCGCATGAACGCTCACGAGCGGACGATCGACAGGACCACGCATGGGGCGACAGCCAAGTGCGCGACGGTGCTTGAACGGCGCGAACACGAGGGGCCGGCGCGCAGGTGGCGCGTCTGGGTCTGGACCGTTCTCGCGCTGGTGATCGCGGCGGGCGCGGGATATTACTCCTACGGCACCGTCGTCGCTCCTGCCTCGAACACGCTTGCCTCGGCTCCCGCGTCGGAGACCGAGCCGGTGATGCAGCTTAATCCGGTAGAGATCCAGCTACTTCGGCCGCAGACCTTGCAACGCACCGTGCGCGTGATCGGCACGATCGTGCCGGTTCGGCAGGCGCAGCTGTCGGCACAGGTGAATGGCCGAGTCGAGACGGTCGAGGTGCAGCCGGGCGATGCCGTCGCCGCCGGCGACGTGCTGGCGCAGATCGACGTAGAGACCTTGTCGCTGGAGTTGCGGCAGGCCAGGAGCACCGCTGATGCCACGCGTGCGCAGCTCGGCCTCGCGGAGGTTCAACTTGAAAGGGCGCAGCGGCTGATCGACCGCGGCGTCAGCACGGCGTCGGATCTCGACGAGGCGCAGAGCACCGTGGCCCAGTTGCGCGCGAGCGTCAGCGCGCTGGAGGACCAGGTCGCGGGTGCGGAACTGGGGCTGCGCAACGCCACGGTCCGCGCGCCTTATGACGGGGCGATCTCGGCCCGCGCGGCCGAGCCGGGGCAGTATGTCTCGGTCGGCGCACCGCTCGTGACCGTGGTCGATCTGACCAGCGTCGAGATGCGGGCGAGCGCTGCCGTAGGCTCCGGGGCGCTCCTGCAACGCGGCCAGGAGGTCACGGTGCGTGTCGACGGTATTCCCGGCCGGACGTTCGAAGGCGTCGTCACCCGTATCAACCCGGTGGCCGATGAAGGGACGCGGACGATCCCCGTCTATGTCCGCATCGACAACGCGGACGGCGTTCTTCTGGGCGGCATGTTCGGTGTCGGTCAGATCGTGGTCGAGGAGGCTCCGGGCTCGCTGGCCGTTCCTGCCGCCGCCCTGCGCGAGGACGCCGAGGGGCATCACCTGTTGCAGATCGCGGATGGCCGGCTCGTGCGCCGCCCGGTCGAGACGGATGGCGATTGGGCCGGCGGCCTGACGCGCATTGCGAGCGGCGTGGAGGCCGGGCAGACCGTCGTGACCGCTCCTCTGCCATCCCTCACCGATGGCGACGCCGTCGTGATCGTCGAGGACTGATCCCATGTTCCTGACCCGCATCAGCGTCAACGCCCCCGTCTTCGCGACGATGATCATGGCCGCTCTCATGGTCATCGGCGCCTATTCCTTCGTGCGCCTGCCCATCGAGCAACTGCCGGACGTTGATTTCCCCGTGGTCGCCGTGGTGGTGAGCTATCCTGGTGCCGCTCCCGAGGCGGTGGAGAGCGACATCATCGAGCCCATCGAGGAAGCGGTGAACACGATCAGCGGCATCGACTACATCCAGAGCACCGCGCGCGCCGGCGAGGCGCTGGTGATCCTGTTCTTCGAGATGGACGTGGACAGCGCCACCGCGATGCAGGAGGTCCGCGACCGGCTCGGCACGGATCAAGCGGCGTTCCCGGACAACGCGAACGATCCGCTGCTCTTCAAGTTCGATCCAGCCGAGCAGCCCATCGTCTCGCTTGCCGTCAGTTCGCAAACGATGTCCCTGCGCGACCTGACCGCGTTGACCGAAGACGTGATCGAGCCGCGGCTTGCCTCGATCCAGGGGGTCGGTCGCGCCTCGGTCGTGGGGGGCGTGCCGCGCCAGCTCAACGTACTGATCGACCCTGACCGCCTCAGCGCCTTCGGGGTCGGCGTGGGCGAGGTCACGGCGGCACTGGGGCAAGACAACCGCGATCTGCCCGCAGGCTCCATCGAGCAGGGACTGGCGGTCCAGTCGATCCAGGTCGAGGGCCGGATCG
>JBBQYB010000111.1:0-11177 GCA_038209095.1 Rhodobacterales bacterium | reverse complement strand
CCGGTCGGTGTTGAAGATCAGCCGGTAACCGGTGCCGCCGGCGATCGGCGCCGCCCCGAGATCGGCGCAGAGACGCGCGGTGACGCGGGTGAACTCGACGATTTCCGCATCGGTGGCCTCGGCCCCGAAATGGTCGTGGTTGACGTAATAACCCTTGGGGATGACCAGCACGTGGATCGGGGCCTGCGGGCGGATGTCGTGGAAGGCGAGGCAATGCTCGGTCTCGAGCACGGTCTTGTTGGGGATCTCGCCGCGCAGGATCTTCGCGAAGACGTTCTGATCGTCGTAGGTATAGGGCATGGCAGGCTCCGGTGGCGGGGATGCACGGGGAGCGACATCGTCCCAGCCCGTGGGCGGTGCCGTCAAGGGGCCATGCGGTAGGCTCGGCGCCGACGACCGGTCTGGTGCGGAGGGCGGTCCTTGCAGATCCATGAGCCGATGAGCCGGGCGAGCCACTCAATTTGACAACTCGCCTCCCTGCACGAAAAAGGGCCGATCCTTGTGGACCGACCCTCCTAAGGAGGCTCAAAGATCAGGCGCTTTTCTTGGGCTTGTGCGGGGCCCAGATCTGCTTGTTGGTGAAGTACAGCAGGACCGTCAACGTGATCAGGAACAGGACGGCGGTGAAGCCGGCCTGCTTGCGGGCCATCATCTTCGGCTCCGCAGTCCACATCAGGAAGGCGGCCACGTCCTGGGCGATCTGTTCCGGCGTGGCCTCGGTGCCGTCGGCATAGGTCACGTCATCGCCGTAGATTACAGGAGGCATCGCGACGTAAGCACCCTTGGCGGCGTTCTCGTAGAGCAAGACGCCGGCCTCTTCCTTCTCCTCGCCGGTGAAGCCGATCGTGAAGGAGGCCACGTATTCCGCCCCGCCCATGCCTCGGACGAGCTGGTTGATGCCGAGGCCATAGGGGCCGTGGAAACCGGCGCGCGCCTTGGCCATCAGGCTGAGGTCGGGCGCATTGGCGAGCATCGACATCGGGAAATGATCCGTAGGGGCGGCGGGACGGAATTCGCCCGTCACCTCATCCTCGATTTCGAACTGCGCCGCGTAGGCCCGCATCTGCTCGTCAGTCAGTGCTGGGCCGCCCTCGTCCGCAAGCGTTCGGAAGGCGACGTAGCGCAGGCCGTGACAGGCCGAGCAGACCTCGGTGTAGACTTGCAGGCCGCGCTGAAGCTGCGCCTGGTCGAAGGTCCCGAACGGTCCCTCAAAGGAGAAGGAGTAGTCGGTGACGTGTCCGGCCTCGACCGCAGCCTGGGCTACCCCCGACGACAGGCCAAAGGCGCACATGGCGGCGAGGAGCGTTCTTTTCATCATGTCATTCGTCCTCTGTCGGATCACTCTGCCGGCTTGACCGTGCCGGAACCGCTGACCCGGTTGTCGTGACCGGCCGCATAGTCATCAGCGATCGTCGCAGGCTGGGGCGAGGGCTTCTCAATCACTCCGAGCAGCGGAAGGACCACAAGGAAGTAGGCGAACCAATAGAGCGTCGCGAGCTGGCTTATGATCACGTAAGGCTGTTCCGCCGGCATCGCACCGCACCACATCAGCACCATGAACGTCACGCAGAGACCGGCGAACCAGAACTTGAACTGCGGACGGTAGCGGCCCGAGCGCACGCGGCTGGTGTCGAGCCAGGGCACGAAGGCCATGACCGCGATGGAGCCGAACATCGCTATCACGCCGCCGAGCTTGGAGTCGATGAAGAGGATGTCGAAAGTGATGGCGCGCAGGATCGCGTAGAAGGGCAGGAAGTACCATTCCGGGACGATGTGCGCGGGCGTGGAAAGGGGATTGGCCTCGATGTAATTGTCGGGGTGGCCGAGGAAGTTTGGCATGAACCCGACGACGGCGGCAAATATCGCAAGCACCAGGACCAGCGCGAACAGATCCTTGATCACGAAATAGGGCCAGAACGGCAACGTGTCCGCCTCCGCCTCGCGGCGCGAGGTCCGGCGCACTTCGACGCCGGTTGGGTTGTTGTTGCCCGTCGTGTGGAAGGCCCAGATGTGGGTCACGACCAGCCCGAGGATCACGAAGGGCATCAGGTAGTGGAGGCTGAAGAACCGGGTAAGCGTCGCATTGTCGACCGCCGGTCCGCCGAGCAGCCATGTCTGCAATTCCGCACCGATGACCGGGATTGCGCCGAAGAGGCCGGTGATGACCGTAGCACCCCAGAAGGACATCTGACCCCAGGGCAGGACGTAGCCCATGAAGGCGGTCGCCATCATCAGGAGATAGATCAGCATTCCGATGATCCACGTCACCTCGCGCGGAGCCTTGTAGGACCCGTAGTAGAGGCTGCGGAAGATGTGGAGATAGACGGCTACGAAGAACAGGGAAGCCCCGTTCTGGTGGATGTAGCGCAGGGCCCATCCGCCGTTCACGTTGCGCATGATATGCTCGACCGAGGCGAAGGCCATCGACGTGTCGGGGGTGTAGTGCATCACGAGGGCGATGCCGGTGATTATCTGCATCACGAGGCAGACCGTCAGCACGATGCCCCAGATCCACATCCAGTTGAGATTGCGGGGTGTGGGCAGGGTCATGGTGGCATGGACCAGACCCACGACGGGCAGGCGCTTGTCGAGCCACTTCTCCGCGTCGGTTTTCGGCTCGTAATGGTCGTGTGGGATACCGCTCATCTTGGGTTCTCCTTAACCGAGCTGCAGCACGAGGTCTTCGACGAAACTGGCGACGGGCACGGGAAGGTTTGTCGGTGCCGGACCGCGCCGGATCCGTCCGGCCGCGTCGTAATGTGAGCCGTGGCATGGACAGAACCATCCGCCGAAATCACCCGCATCCGACAGAGGGACGCAGCCGAGATGCGTGCAGACCCCCATCATCACGAGCCATTCTTCCATGCCGTCGAGGGCCCGGTTCGCGTCGATCGCCGGCGCATCCGCATCAAGATTGGCGTTGCGGGCGATCGGGTCGGGCAAGGTGGAGACATCGACGGCTTCGGCACCGGCGATGTCCTCCGCCGTGCGCCTGCGGATAAAAACGGGCTTTCCGAGGTAGAGCACCGTGATCTGGCTGCCTTCTTCGACCGCGCTCACATCGACCCGGATGGAGGCCAGCGCCTGGACGTCCGCGCTCGGGTTCATCTGGTTGACGAGCGGCCAGACCGCGGCACCCACCGCGATGGCCCCGACGGCCCCGGTCGCTACATACAGGAAGTCTCGGCGGGATGCCGATTGCTCTTCTACATGAGCCACGCCAATTTCTCCATACTGGACGCCCCGAACGACAGGCGTATCTGGCCACGGGTCAACGTCGACCGTGTTTCGTGATCTTTCCATCTAGAGCCTCGGGCCGCACCGGTCCAGCGGACTTTAGGCCGCAGGGCGTGAATACTGTTGAGAATGCGATGTGATCCGGGTCGTATGCGAGGCATCGCGCCGGGATCGGAGCGTGTCCAGTCCGTCAGGTGCGGTGATACGGGCCGCCGGCGAGGATCGTCGCGGCCCGGTAGAGCTGTTCGGCGAGCATGACGCGCACGAGCATGTGGGGCCAGACCATGCGCCCGAAGGAAATGAGATCGTCCGCCTCGGCCCGGAGGCCGGCGTCGAGACCGTCGGCCCCGCCGATGAGGATCCCAAGATCGCGAACCCCGCTGTCCGCCCAGTGACGCAGACTGTCTGCGAATTCGGGCGACGTGACCTGTGGGCCGCGCTCGTCCAGCGCGAGGCACCGGGCACCCTTCGGAATTGCACCGCGCAGGAGGACTGCCTCGGCGGCAGGCCCGCCGCCGCGCTTGTCCTCAAGCTCCACCACACTGGCCGGCCCGAGGCCGAGGGGACGTCCGGTGCGCGCGTACCGGTCGAGATACCCCGACACCAGCGTGGCCTCGGGGCCGGCGCGCAGACGACCGACCGCAAGGATCGTCAGGCGCAAGCAGTCAGACCGTGTCGGCGGGCTTCGGCGTTGCGGCAGCCTCGGTCGCGACCCCAGCCGCGGTCTCGGGGGCCCACATCCTCTCGAGCTGGTAGAAATCGCGAACTTCCGGGCGGAACACGTGTACGATTACGTCGCCGGCGTCGATCAGCACCCAGTCGCCGAGCTCCTTGCCCTCCATCCGCACGATGAGGCCGCGCTCCGCCTTGAGGCGGTCAGCGAGCTTTTCGGCAATGGCGGAGACCTGGCGCGAGGACCGGCCAGTCGCGATGACCATGCTGTCGGCCATCTCGGACTTGCCGGCGAGCGGGATGTCGATGACGTTTTCGGCCTTGTCGTCCTCGAGCGAGGCGAGGATCGTGGTGAGGAGCGGTTGCACCTCGGTCGGGCGCGTACCGGAAAAGGTTCCGGTCCGGGTTGCGGCCTGCGCCGCGGGGGTTGGTTGGGTCAGGTCTTGTCCTCCGAAACCGGCACGTGCGGACGCCGTACCTTGTTCATCAATATAGTTCGGTTATGCGTCTGTCTCAAGACATGCGCGCGCAGGGGCCCCGGCGGGCGGCCGCGTTGGCGAAAGCCCAGGTCTGTCAGAGCCGGGCGATTCGTTCGGTCAGGAGGGCGAAGAAGGCCGTGTCGTCCACGTCGCGGACGTAATGGACGTTGGCCGGGCGGCCGGTGACGCCCCACCAGTCGACGACGGTCTGGCCCATCGTCAGCTCGGATGAGGTCTCCACCTCGAGATTGACGTAGCGCCCGGCGTAGAATTCCGGATGGAGCAGCCAGGCGATCACGTTGGGATCGTGCAGCGGGCCGCCGTCGGTGCCGTACTTCACCTCGTCGAAGCGCTCGAAGAAGTCGAGCAGGTCCGCGACTACCCCGGCCACCCGGGTGCCGATGCCGCGCATCGCCTCGACCCGGGTACGCCAAGTCAGCACCTTGTGCGTGACGTCTAGCGGCATCAGCACAATGGGGACACCGGAGCGGAAGACGATTTGCGCCGCCTGCGGATCGACGAGGATGTTGAATTCGGCCACGGGGGTGGTGTTGCCGCCCTCGAAGGCACCCCCGCCCATGGCAACGATCCGCTGGAGGCGTCCGAAGACGGCGGGGGCTCGCAGGAATGCCGTGGCGAGGTTGGTCATCGGACCGAGCGCACAAAGGGTCACGGTCCCCGGAGGCTCGGCAAGCAGCGCATCGAGGATGAAGTCCACGGCATCGCCGTCCCGCAGGCGCATCGTCGGGGGCGGCAGATTGGGCCCGTCGAGACCGGTCTTGCCATGAATGTACTCGGCGGTGATCAGCGGCCGTTCCAGCGGACGGTCGGCCCCGGCATGGACGGCGAGATCGGTTCGTCCGGCCAGCTCGCAGATCGTGAGGCAGTTGCGGCTCGTGAGCGGCAAGGGCACGTTTCCCGCGACGGCGGTCAGGCCCAGGACCTCCAGTTCCGGCGAGGCGAGCGCGAGCAGGATCGCGATGGCGTCGTCATGCCCCGGATCGGTGTCGATGAGGATCTTTTGCGGCATGATAGGGCCTCAGACGATCAGGCCGGCGAGACCCAGTCGCCGCAGGCGCTCGACCGGCTGGGCCGTGTGCCAGGCTTTCAGGAACTGAGCGGTTTGAGCGTCGATCTCGGAGCCTTGCGCCAGGCGCCGGTCCTGCAAGGTTCGAGCGGCTAGGCCGGAGTTGTGCTGCGAATCCTCCGCCATGACCTGGCCGAGGGCCACCGGATCGCCCGTCTGGCCGGTGATCCGCGCGCAGGCCGCCAGCGGGTCGGCCGACAGATCCTCGTACCACAGGATGGTGTGCGCGCGCCCGTGGGCGGTTGCATGATCGACGGCCGCGACGCAGGCCTCGAGCGTCGCCACCATCTTGTCCACATCGAAGCCGAGCGCCGAGATCCAGGACCGCGCCCAGCCCTCGACGCCGCGGAACAGGAAGACGACATCCGCCCTGGGGCAGGTCTCGGCGATCTGGGGAAAGGCGCGGGCGGCGGCGCTGCGCATCTTCACGCAGATCCGGTCCGACCTCGCACGTGCCTGCAGCGCCTCGAGGGTCGTGCCGATCACACGGTCGCGGAAGGCCCTGATGCGGGCCTCGGAATGGCCGAACCGGCGCCCGACCCCGCCGGTCAGCTCCTCGACCTGGCTGAAGACGTCGAGTTCGGAGAACGACGCTATCCCGGAGGTGGCGAGGAGCTTCGACAGGAGCGTCGAGCCGCAGCGCCCGATGGAAAAGATCAGGATGGGACGGGCCGTCTGCTCGAACCCGACCGTGCGGAGCTCGTCGAGCCGGTCGAAGGAGACCGTGGCGACCCTGTCGGCGAATTCGCGCTGCGCCATGTAGAAAAACGCCCGTGTCGCATCCCCGGACGGGTCCGTGCGCACCAGATGCAGCAGGCCTCGGGGATAATCGGCGAAGAAGGGGGTGTAGACCGCGAGATCGAGGCATCGCGCGGGCTGGGGGAAGCCGAGGGTGAAATCGCGGACATGCGACCTGCGGATCGATCCCACATCCGAGCGGCCCTTCACGGTGGCCACGGTGACGGGGCGGCCCAGTGGGGTATAGACGGCATCCGCCAGAACTCGCTGCGCCTTGTCGAGCCCACGGGTCAGGACGGACCGGGATCTTGCGCGCTCATATGTCAAATCACACCCTCCGGAGCACCAGGCAGACCTACGCCTGCCCGGATGCGGGATCAACCGGTTTGCCGCACCCGACCAGCCAGCGGGCCTCAGGCGGCCTCGAGGTGACGCCGCACGAGCTTTTCGTAGTCGCCGGAAATGGCGCGAGTCAGGGCCCCGACCTCGAAGGTATAGTCGCCGATGGAGCCCACCGGCGTCACCTCGGCGGCCGTCCCCGTCAGCCAGCATTGCTGGAAGCCTTCCATCTCGGCGGGCTCGATATGGCGCTCGTGGACCTTGACGCCGCGCTCGCGCAGCATCTGGACGACCGTCTGGCGGGTGATGCCGTTCAGGAACCCGTCGGGCAGCGGCGTGTGCACCTCACCGTCCCGGACGAAGAAGACATTGGCCCCGGTCGCCTCCGCGACATAGCCGCGCCAGTCCATCATGATGGCGTCCGAGCACCCCTTGGCCTCGGCCGCGTGCTTGGACATGGTGCAGATCATGTAGAGGCCGCTGGCCTTCGCGAAGGACGGGATCGTCTCGGGGCTCGGGCGTTTCCATTTGGAGATGTCGAGTTTGGCTCCGCGCGTCTTGGCGTCGCCGTAATAGGCCCCCCATTCCCATACCGCGATGGCGAGATGCACCGGGTTGCGCGCAGAGGCTACACCCATATCCGGGCCGGAGCCGCGCCAGACGACCGGCCGGATATAGGCGTCGCTCAGCCCGCTCGCCCGGAGGGTGGCCTCCTTGGCGGCCTCGATCTCGTCCGCGGTATAGGGATGCGGAATGTCGAGGTAATCGCAAGATTTGAGCAGGCGGTCCGTGTGGGCCCGGCTCTTGAAGATGGCGCCGCCATAGGCGCGCTCCCCCTCGAAAACGGAGCTTGCGTAATGCATCGCATGGCTCAGGACATGGACCTTGGCGTCACGCCATGGCCGCAGGCCACCGTCCATCCAGATCACCCCGTCCCGGTCGTCATATGAGCCCGCCATGTCCCGTCTTCCCGAATGTTGCGCAAGATCCGTCCGTGGCGAAATGATCCTTCGCCATCTGGGGTCTCTGGCTATCGTTTGAGGCTTGGAATGTCAACACTCCTGACATAAACTAGAACCATTGATCAGAACTGGATGCAGGATGGCCCGGGGCGGCTTTTCGATGAATTCAAATCGCAGCGAGCAGATACTGTTTCTGACCGACGACCAATTGCGTCAGGGCATCGAGTTGATGTTCTTCGCCTACCGCGGGTTTACTGCCGATCCGGACCGGATCCTCGACGCCCGTGGATACGGGCGGGCGCACCACCGGGCCGTCTATTTCGTCAACCGCCGGCCCGGCCTCACGGTGAACGAGTTGCTGGAGATCCTCGGGGTGACGAAGCAGAGCCTGAACCGGGTGCTGCGCCAGCTGGTGGAGGACGGCCTCGTGGAGAGCCGGGTGGGGGTCGTGGACCGTCGCCAGCGCAACCTTCACCTGACCGAGCTTGGTCGCGGTCTGGAAAAGGAGCTCTCGGCGGCCCAGCGAAAGCGGATGCGGGTGGCCTTCTCGCACGCGGGCCCCGAGGCGGTCCGGGGCTTTCGCAAGGTGCTCGAGCAGATGATCGATCCGGACCTGCGCGAGCGGTTCCTCGGCGCGCTCGATCTGGCGCGGCCGTGACTGGTCCGGCGCATGTGCTGATCGTCGACGACGACGAGCGGATCCGCGGGTTGCTGCAGAAGTTCCTGACGCGCAACGGCTTTATGGTAACTGCCGCGCGGGACGCGGGCCAGGCGCGGCGGCTGCTGGAGGGCTTGGAGTTCGACATCCTCGTTCTGGACTGGATGATGCCGGGCGAGACGGGGCTGCAACTGACCGCGTCCTTGCGCGAGCGGCTGTCGACGCCGATCCTGCTCCTGACGGCGCGCGGCGATGCGGACGACCGGATCGAGGGGCTGGAGGCGGGGGCGGACGACTATCTGCCGAAGCCGTTCGAGCCGCGGGAGTTGCTGCTCCGGATCACCGCGATCCTGCGGCGCGTGCCGAAACCTGCCTCGAAGGCCGAGCCGCCGCGGACGCTGCAACTCGGGGATGTTCGCTACGACGTCAACCGGGGCGAGCTGTGGCGCGGCCGGGAGATGATCCGGCTGACGGCGACCGAGGGGATGCTGCTGCGGATCCTGGCCGGGCGGGTCAACGAGGCGGTGACGCGGACCGAACTCGTCGGCGAGCTCGGCGGCGGGGTGGCGGATGCGCAGGAACGTGCGGTGGACGTGCAAGTGACGCGGCTGCGGCGCAAGATCGAGGTCGATCCGCGCACACCGCGGTATCTCCAGACCGTGCGGGGATCGGGATACCTGCTGGCGCCGGACTGAGGGTCGCATCGGGGAGGCGGCCTTTGCCGCCATCAGGAGCGTGCGGATCGCACGCAGTCTTTTTCCTTGGCGCGCCCTGTTGGGCGCGCCCGTCTGCTCGATAGGAATGCTTGCCCATATGAAAACCTCAAGAGCGAGGCCGAGGCGGCCTGCGATTTGTTTCAGGGATCACACGTGGACGTGACATCGGGGGCGAAACGGACGACGGGAGCAAGGCGAACCGGTCTGCATCGCAAGACAGAACCCGAGGATCGTTCCATGACGACAGCAACCGCCACAGCCCTTCCGCGCCTCGATGCGCGCCTTTTCGTGACCATGCTGGTCTCGGGGGCGCTCGCCACGATGGCGTTCGACTTTTTCGGTCAGAGCCTTAGCCCTGCGCTCGGGTTCGCGAGCCTCGCACCGGTGCCGCTCGCCAATGCGACCATTGCGGCGGTCTTCGGGGCACCCTTCACGCCGGGGGCGCATTTCCTGCATTACGTCGCGGGTCTGGTGGCCTATCCGCTGGGGTGGATGCTGATCGTCCGGCCGCTGGCCGGGCGGATGATCCCGGCCGCACCCTGGTGGGTCGGCGCGGTGGCCTACGGGGTGGCGCTCTGGGTGTTTGCGCTGTTCGTCCTGGCGCATCTGGTGGCGGGGATGCCGGCGTTTCTCGGATTTACCGGGATCACCTGGGTGGCCCTCGTCGGGCATGTCCTGTTCGCGGTGGTGACCGCCTTCGTGGTCGCGCGGCGCGACGTGTGACAGCGTTGGCCCCCGTCCAAGCGGCGGGGGCCGTCGGTTGCGTCAATCGACCCGTTCGAGGAGTTCGGCCTCGTAGCGGGCCTTCATGTCCTCCACCGCCTGGGCGTGTTTTGCGGCAAGGTCGGGGCGGAGTTTCTCCGCACGGGCTGCACTGTCCATGGTGGGCAGGTGGTGGCCCTGGAAATGCGGCATCACGTGGCGGGCGATCAGCTCGTAGCTGTTGTGGGTCGCACGCGGGTTCGCCCAGTTGTGGGCGAGCATGAGATACGCGCCGAAACCGCCGTTCGACTGCTTCATCAGGCGGTCGATCTGGGCCACGGCCATGTCGGGTGTGCCGATGGCACCGAAGCCGCTCTCGTTCACGAACTCGATCATTTCCTTCACGTTGTCGCCGGGTACGGCCATCTGCGGGAAGGCGGCGACGGCCTGGAAGTAGTGGAACCACTGTTCGATGCCGTATTCGACGTCGCGGTAAGCCTGGTCCATGGTCTCGGCGATGTGCACGAGGCCGACGAGGCGCCATTTTGAGCGGTCGACGCGGGTGCCGTGCGCCGCTGCCTCGGCTTCCATCACGCCCCAGTGGAGGGCGAGGGCGTCGAAGCCGGCCGCTGTGGTTGCGCCGATGGACAACAGGCCCGTGCCGTGCCGCCCACCGAGGCGCGGGCCGGCGGGGGAGGCCACGCCGGCGGTCACGATGTCGAAGAGCGGATTGGAATAGGGACGGAGGTGCAGGCGGGCGTCGCGCAGGTCCCATCGGTCGTTCTTGAAGCTGATCGGCTCCTCGGAGCGCAAGAGGTGCATGATGACGCCGAGGCTGTCCTCGAGCAGCTGGCGGGTCTGGGACGGCTCCAGCCCGATCATGCGCGCATCGGTGGGCAGCGCGCCGGGACCCACGCCCAGCATGACGCGCCCGCGGGTGAGATGGTCGAGCAAGACGATGCGCTCGGCCACCCAGAGCGGGTTGTGATAGCTGAGCGAGACGACGCCGGTGCCGAGCTTGATGTGGCGGGTGCGTTCGGCGGCGGCGGCGATGAAGATCTCGGGGCTCGCGATGGTCTCGGAGCCGGCGGAATGATGCTCGCCGATCCAGGCCTCGTCGTAGCCGCAGCGGTCGAGGTGCTGCATCAGTTCGAGATCGTTCTGGAGTGCCAGCGTCGGATTAACGCCCGGCTTGTGAAACGGTGCCAGAAACACGCCGAAACGAAGGCGATCAGCCATGGTGGTCCTCCCGAGGTCCAGCGCGTCCGGGGGATCCGGCGCGCTCTTGTTGGATCGAGAGTGCCGTGGCGATTCCGGGCCTGTCAATGCGGACGGAGGCTTGTCCGCGCGCGGACAAACCGGCAAGGCCTTGAATTCGCTTTATATTGTTGATTTAGTTAACTTTTTGGCAAGGTGTGTGAACGGATCTCGCAGGTCAGGGGAGCGGGATGAACTCGGCGTCGTCGCCGGGAGGAAGCTGGAAGCGGCCATGCTCCCAGTCGCCGGCGCGCCAAGCGTCCTTGGCGGCCTCGATGCGCTCCTTCGAGGAAGCCACGAAATTCCACCACAGATAGCGGGGCCCGCCCA
>JBBQYB010000110.1:0-11341 GCA_038209095.1 Rhodobacterales bacterium | reverse complement strand
GCCCGCCCGACGCCGCTGGGGGTCGCCGGGGCGGTGGCGCGCGACGCCTGGCGGATCTTGCCCGCCATGGCACCCCTGTCCTCGATGTGGCAGGCCGTCGACCGGCAATTCTCCGACAAGCGCCTTGCGCAGCTCTTTGCGCGCTATGCTACCTATGTGGGAGGGTCTCCCTACCTCAGCCCCGCGATCCTGACGTTGATCTGGCGCGCGGAGGCGGCGGGCGTCTGGTGCGTCGAGGGCGGCCTGTCGGCCCTCGCCCGCGCCATCGCGGACCTCGCGCGGACGAGGGGCGTAGACCTCCGCCTCGGGACCGGTGTCCGGTCCGTCGACATCGCCGGCGGCCGGGTCGCGGGGGTGACGCTCGACTGCGGCGAACGGCTGGCCGCGAGTGCGGTTGTGTTCAACGGCGATCCCTCCGCCCTCGGGTCGGGGCTGCTCGGGTCCGGAGTGCGCAGAGCGGCACCGCGGCTCGCCCCGGCGGCCCGGTCGCTGTCCGCCTGGGTCTGGACCTTCGCCGACCGCCCCGCCGGGTTTGATCTCGAGCATCACACCGTATTCTTCGGGTCGGACTACCGCGCGGAGTTCGACGAGATCTTTCGCCAGCGGCGGACCCCGCGCGAGCCGACGCTCTATGTCTGCGCGCAGGACCGGATGCCGGGGCGCGAACTGCCCCGGAGCCCGGAGCGCCTGCTGATGATCATGAATGCCCCGCCGGACGGGGATAGAGGTGCCGTGACGCAAGAGGAGATCGAGACATGTCAGACACGCGTATTCGAGAGACTGGCCCGAATGGGATTGATCCTGACCCCGCCGGGACGGGAGGGGCTGACGACGCCCGACCAGTTCGACAGGCTGTTCCCGGGGACGGGGGGCGCGCTCTACGGCGCGGCACCGCACGGGACGATGGCGACCTTCCGCCGGCCCATGACCCGGACGAAACTGCCGGGACTGTATCTGGCGGGGGGTGGGGCGCATCCGGGGCCGGGCGTGGCGATGGCCTGCCTGTCGGGCCAGCTCGCGGCAGAGGCGATCATGCAAGACCGAAGTTCGACCTGAAGGTTGCCCCGAACGGGTATGCCTGGTGGTACGTCGACGGCATTTCCGACGACGGGACCCAGGCGATCAGCGTAATCGGGTTCATCGGCTCCGTGTTCTCGCCCTATTACGGCTGGGCAGGGCGCAAGCGGCCGCACGATCATTGCTCGATCAACGTGGCGCTCTATGGGCGCGGCGGCCGCTGGGCGATGACCGAGCGCGACGCGGGGGCGGTGACCCAGAGTGCAGACCGTTTCGAGGTCGGACCGAGCGCCATGGAATGGAAGGACGACGCGCTCCACATCGAGATCGACGAGGTGTCGGTGCCCCATCTGACGCGGCTAAAGGGCCGCATCAGACTGCACCCCCAAGCCGTGACCGGCATCGAGGCGCGGCTCGATCCGGACGGCGCGCACCTGTGGCGGCCCTTCGCGCCGGCGGCGCGAATCGAGGTGGAGATAGATCGCCCAGGCTGGCGCTGGTCGGGGCACGGCTACTTCGACGCCAATTTCGGAACGCGTGCGATCGAGGCGGATTTCAAGGACTGGACCTGGGCGCGGCTCCCCGTCGCGGACGGTGCAATAACGATCTACGACGCGGTGCGGCGGGACGGCAGCCGACTGGAGCTCGGATTGCGCTTCGACGGCGATGGGCGCACGGAGGCCTTTGCCGCCCCCGAGTCGGTGGATCTGGGTCGCACGCTATGCCTCCTGCGCCGCGGGATGCGCGCCGATCCGGGCTACCAGCCGAGGCAGGTCATGGCGATGCTGGACGTCCCATTCTATTCGCGGTCTATCGTGCGCACGCAACTTGAGGGACACGAACTGACCGGTGTGCACGAGCACCTCGATCTCGACCGGTTCGCCAATCCGCTGATGAAGCCCCTGCTCGCCTTTCGGATGCCGCGGCGGCGATCATCGGGGTCGCGTCAGGCTTAGGCGCTCACGGCGGCGAGGCGCGCGCCGTCCGGATTCCTGCGCCAGAGTGCCAAATTGAGCGCTCCGGCATAGCTGACCCAGACGATGTAAGGGGCCATCAGGTAGCCGGCAATCGGATCCACCATCCAGAAGACCACGGCGGTGGTGACGACGGAAATCCAGAGAAAAACGAGCGCCACCATGGCAGCACCAAGCCGTCTGAGGCCGAAGAAGATCGGCGACCAAAGTGCGTTCGTCACAATCTGCCAGGACCAGAGCGCTATGGCCGGGATGGCGAGTGGGGAAGGAGCATAGGCCACACGCCAGGCCGCCACGGCCATGGCGATATAAAGCGTGGTCCAGGCAATGGGGAAAAGCCAGTCCGGCGGGGTCCAGACGGGCTTGTTCAGGGTGCGGTACCAGGTGCCCGGCTGGAAGACGGCACCGGTCGATGCGGCGGCAAATGTCGCTGCGAGAAATCCAGCAAGCGTGATCCAGGTCATCGGAGCCTCCCACATCTGCTCCGTGAAGTGGGCTACCATGTCCCGGAAGTCAAACGGCCCGCTCGAAACGGGCGGGCGCATCGATGCGCCTGAGCCGGATCAGGCGACCCAGCGGTCCTCGACGCGGGCAGCCCCCGGCAGACGCAGGTTCGCGAGACTGTCGACGAGCCGTGTCATCTGGACGTTAAGCGTGTTGACCTCCGCGGCCGTGCGCTCGGTCAGCGAAGCGTTCTCCTGCGTCATCTGGTCGAGACCGGAGACGGCGCGGTTGACCTCCTCGATGCCGGTGCTCTGTTCGCGGCCCGCGAGGGATACCGTGGCCACGCGGTGGGACAGCTTGTCGATCTCGGCGTTGATGGATTCGAGCGCGGATCCGGCGTTGCGCACCATCTCGACGCCTTCCTCAACGGAGCCCTGGTTGCGCGCGACGAGCGTGCTGATCTCGCGCGCGGCTTCGGAGGACTGGCGCGCGAGATTGCCCACCTCGTTGGCGACCACGGCAAAACCCTTGCCGGCGTCGCCCGCGCGGGCGGCCTCGACGGCGGCGTTGAGCGCGAGCAGATTGGTCTGGAAAGCGATGCTGTCGATCACCTTGAGGATTTCGGCGATCTGCTTTGAGCTCTCCGCGATCCGACCCACGGCCGCGACGGCGGCGGATGCGGCGGATCCGCCGGCCTGGGTGGTCTGGCGGGCGCTGACGGCCGCGGCTTCCGCTTCCGACAGCGAGGCGGCGTTGGCACGCACCGAGGCCGCCATCTCTTCCATGGTGGCAGCGGTCTCCTGAAGGGCCGCAGCCTGTTCCTCGACCCGCACGCCCAAATCGTTCGACGCCCGGTCGATGTTGGCGACCGCGCGGCGGTTCTCGTCCGCAGCGGACAGGACCTCGCCCAGAACCCCGCCGAGGCGCATCAGCGTCTCGTTGGCGTCCTCGGCGATCTTGCCGAAGGCCCCGTTGTACCGAAGGGGCATGCCCTGGGTCAGATCGCCAGCCGCCATCGCCTTGAGGGTCTGGCCGATGTCGCCGGCGAAGGACTGGATGCGGTCGCGCAGGGCGTTGACCGCCGTGGCGAGGGATTGCAGTTCGGGCTGGTCGAATCGTAAGGTGATGGAGCGCGACAGATCGCCCTCGCCCACGGCCTGCACCACCCCCGAAACCTCGCGGTCGAGTTCCGTGAGCATGGTGTTCATCACGGTCTGCGCCCGCGCCTCCTCCGCCATGGCGCGGGCCTGCTCGGCCTCGGCCTGCTGGAGGTTGCCGCGCAGCGATTCGAGGTTGCGCGCCAGAAGTCCCACTTCGTCGCGCCGGTTTTGGTCGGGCACTGTCATGTCACGCTTGCCCTCCGCAAGGTCATTCGCGGCAACCTGGAGCCGTCCGAGACCCTTGAGGATCAACGTGAGAAGGATCCACATGACACCGGTGATGCACACCACTAATATGGCTCCCTGCACCGCGAGCATTGTCGTCTCGCTCCGGAGGAGCGCGCGCAGATACTCGACGTTCTTGGTCACGGCCAAGGCCCCGATGATGGCACCCTCGGCGTTCTGGATGGGCATGTATTTCGCCATGAATTCAGAGCCGAGGATCACAGCTTCGCCCGTGTAGGTCGTTCCGGCGGCAAGTGCCGCATAGGCGGGGGAGGACTTGTCGAGCGTGGTGCCTAGGGCGCGCTGACTCTGGCTATTTAGGATGGTCGTGCTGAAACGGGTGAAATCGCGGGTACTGGGGTCGAAGGCAAAGATGGTCGCCCCGTCCCCCGTCACGACCTCGATCTGGTCGACCCACCGGTGGTCGGCGAATATGCCGATGGATGGCGCGCTGAGTCGCTCGACATCGCCGCTTGGCGTGACACCGACGGTCAGGCCCGGGACGGAGTTGCTCAGCAGGCTCGCGGCCATCCGCAGCGTGAGCACCACATCCTGCTGCATGCGCGTCTGCTCGTTCTGTCGCACGTGGGTCGTCGCGTAGAGGATCCCCGCTATCTGTAGGATCGTCGTCACCACGGCCACTGTCGCTATGATCTTAAATCGCAGCACTTCATTATTCCTTTGTCCCAACAGGCGGGACAAAGCACGGAAATACTTTCAAGTTTGCTAATGGTTGAGATCGTTACGGCCCGGTCAGGTTGGCAGCCCGGAGGGCGTCATACGCTCGATGTCGTGGCGCCTCAGGTCGGCGAAGATCGCGGTGAGGTGATCCGCCCGCGCCCGGCCGGGCACGCTGCGGGCGGCGGCCGCGACCAGGAACGCGGTTTCCGGCAAGGGCGGCGCATGCAGCACGGCACTGCGCGGCATCACGGTTGCGACGGCCGCGTGCAGAAACGCGCTGCCCGCGAGGGCGAGCTTGCGCCCGCGCGAGGTTACGGCACGGCTGCTGACGCTGTCGTAGCCCGCGTCGCGCACGCGCACGCCGATTTCGGCATAGATGAGCCGTGCCGCGAAGATGGCCGGCCGTGCGGAGACCGGAAGGGCGGCGATCCCGGCCTCCGAGCGATAATAGAGCCGGCGCGATTCGGACAGGATACGGCGGATCACCTCTGCCAACGCCGGCGTGAGCCGCGGGTCGGCGAGGAATGCCTCCGGATCGACACCGGCATCGGTGAGCCAGTCGAGGGGCAGATAGAGCCGGCCCTCGCGCGCGTCCTCGCCCACGTCGCGCGCGATGTTGGTGAGTTGCATCGCGACGCCGAGGTCGCAGGCCCGAGCGAGGGCATCGGCGTCGCGCACCCCCATGAGCACGGTCATCATTGCCCCCACCGCCGAAGCCACGCGCGCGGCATAGGCGCGCAGGTCGGAAAGGGTCTCGTAGCGGCGCTCCACCGCGTCCCAGGCGAACCCTTCGAGCAGGGCCTCGGGCAGCGTGCGCGGCATCTCGTGCGCCGCGATCATTGCGGCGAAGGCGCGGTCGGCCGGGTTGTCCATCGGCCGCCCGGCATAAGCCCGGTCGAGGCGGTGGTGCAGGGACTGCACTGCGACGGATTTCTCGGCGTTCAGGTCCACCGCATCGTCGGCCAGCCTGCAGAACGCATAGAGTGCTAGGGCAGGGTTGCGCACATGCGCTGGCAAAAGGCGGGAGGCGGCGTGAAAGCTCTTCGATCCATGGCGGATGGCGCTGCGGCAGGCTTCGATGTCGTCTTGGGCGATCATACGGTCACGCGTGCTGCCTGGGGGATGAGTTTGTCGAGGACCTCCGCCGAAGAGATCACACCCGGAAGGCCCGCTCCAGGATGGGAGCCCGCACCGACCATGTAGAGACCCTGCAGTTCCTCCGAGACGTTGTGCGGCCGGAACCAGGCGGATTGCAGGATCCGCGGCTCGATCGAGAACCCGGAGCCATAGGGCGAGCAGTACCGCGTCTGGAAATCGGCGGGTGTCAGGACGTGGCTCTCCGCGATGTGATCCGACAGCCCCGGCAGGGCGGTCTCCTCCAGCATGCGGCGCATCTTGTCGAGATACCGCGGGCTTTCGGCCTGCCAGTCGACGGGCCAGTCGTGGCCGAGATGCGGAACGGGTGCCAGCGCATAGAAGCTGTCGCAGCCCTCGGGGGCCGCGGATGGATCGGTCACGGTGGGACGGTGCAGGTAGATCGACATGTCGTCGGCGAGCTTGCCGCAGATGAAGATGTCGCGGACCAACCCCTCGTAGCGGGGGCCGTTTAGAATGGTGTGGTGGCCGACGTCGGGCCAGAGGGTGCGGGTGTTCTCCGTGCCGAAATACCAGACGAAGAGGCCATTGGACCAGCGCGTGCGCCTGAGCCGCGCGTCGGTCCAGCGCCTGCGCGGCAGCTTGCGGAGCAGCCGCTGATACGTGTGCCCGGCATCGGCGTTTGACACGACGATTTCGGCGGAGATGGTCTCGCCGCTGGTCAGCCGGACGCCCGTGGCCCGGCCGTCGCGGGACGTGATCTCGTCGACCTCCGTGTGGAACCGGAACGTGCCTCCGGTGCGGCGGACCAGACCGGCGATGCCCTCGGCCAGCGCCCCTGCCCCGCCCATGGCATAATGCACGCCGAAGGTCTTCTCAAGAAAAGCCACCAGCGAATACATCGAGGTGACGTTGAACGGATCTCCCCCGATGAACAATGGATGGAACGAGAGCGCCATGCGCAGACGTTCGTCCTTCATGCGCAGCGCCGCGTGCCCGTAGGTGGAGCGGTCGGCGCGCAGCATGGCGAATTTCGGCAGGACCTTGATCAGATCCCATACCTTGTGCATCGGCCGTCGTCCGAGGTCCTCGAACCCGAACTCGTAGCGCACGGCACTGTCGGCCATGAACCGGTCGTAGCCCTCGAGATCGGAGGGCGACAGGCGCGCCACCTCGGCTCGCATGGCCTCGACGTCCTGCCGGGCGGTGAAGGTGGATCCGTCTGGGAACCGGATGGTGTAGAACGGGTCGAGCGGGCGCAGATCAACATCGTCGGACATGCGTCGGCCTGTGAGCGCCCAGAGATCCTCGAACACTTGCGGCACCGTGACGATGGTCGGGCCGAGATCGAATCGATAGCCGCCCTGCCGGACGAAGGAGGCGCGCCCGCCGGGCATGTCGAGCTTGTCGAGGACGACAACGCGGTAGCCCTTGACGCCAAGGCGCACGCCAGCGGCGAGGCCACCGAAACCGGCACCAATCACGATCGCCACGGGGCGGGTGTCCGGGGCGGTCGTAGTGTGAAGATCGGGATCGAGTGTTGTAAGCATTCCGTGACGGTAGCAGTGTCCATTTTGATTTACAATCGGGCTGTGGCCTCTTTTCCGCCCGTCCCATCCGTGTCAGATTGTCCTGATGGATACGCCCGAAATTGTTGACGAACAGGTTGTAAGCCTGTGCCTGTTCCGGTTCTCGCGCTGGCGCGACCGTGCATGGGCCTTCGCCCAAATGGGGTTCTCGCGGCGCGCGTTCCGCAAGCTTCCGGGTACCGGCTTCGTCAAGATGATGGGGGCCGGCACGGGCGAGGGCTTCACGCCCCTGCCTGATCCAGGCGTCGTCGCCGTGCTGGCGACCTGGCCTGATCTCGCGATCGCCCGGGCCCAGACCGGCGAGTTCGGCGTCTACGGGCGCTACCGAGCTCGCGCGTCGGAGGTTCTCGCACTCTACATGACGCCTGTCTCAGCGCGCGGGGTCTGGTCGGGACGGGCCCCCTTTCGACCCGGGCCATCGTCGCCCGGACCAATCGCGGCCCTCACGCGAGCAACCATTCGTCCGCGCAAGCTTCTGAAGTTCTGGGGCCGCACACCCGAGATCTCCACGCGCATCGGCGCGGACGCAAATGTGATCTTTAAGATCGGTGTCGGCGAGATCCCTCTGCTGCATCAGGTCACCTTCTCCATCTGGCCGAACGCGGCCTCCATGGCGCGGTTCGCCCGCGAGGGCGGCCCCCATGCCGAGGCGATCCGGGCGGTCCGTACCGAGGGGTGGTTCTCCGAGGAGCTTTATGCCCGCTTCACGATCCGGGCGCATTCGGGTAGCTGGGGCGGGATCGACCCGCTGTCGCCCGGCCATCCGGCGGTGGCAGCGAAATAGTCGTCTTCACCTGGAGGGAATTTCCTATGCCTGCCGCCTTTCCGTTCTCCGCCATCGTCGGCCAGACCGAGATGAAGCACGCACTGACGCTGGCCGCGGTCGATCCCTCCATCGGCGGCGTTCTGGTGTTCGGCGACCGCGGGACCGGCAAGTCGACCGCGGTGCGGTCGCTTGCGGCCCTGCTGCCGCCGATCGTCATCGCCAAAGGCTCCGCCTACAATACGCCCCCAAAGGACGGCGAGGAGAGCGAGACCGTGCCGACGCCGGTGGTCGATTTGCCGCTGGGTGCGACAGAGGACCGGGTCGTGGGCGCGCTCGACCTCGAGCGCGCGCTGACCCGCGGCGAGAAGGCGTTTGAGCCCGGCCTGCTCGCGCGGGCGCACCGGGGTTTTCTCTACATCGACGAGGTCAACCTTCTGGAGGACCACATTGTCGATCTGCTGCTCGACGTCGCCGCAAGCGGCGAGAACGTGGTGGAGCGCGAAGGCCTCAGTGTGCGGCATGCGGCGCGGTTCGTTCTGGTAGGTTCGGGCAATCCGGAGGAGGGCGAACTGCGCCCCCAGCTTCTCGACCGCTTCGGCCTCTCGGTGGAGGTCGCGAGCCCGCGCGACATCGACGACCGGGTCGAGGTGATCCGCAGGCGAGACGCCTTCGACCGCGCGCCGGAGGCGTTCCTGCGCAAATGGGCCTCGGCGGACGCCCAGCACCGCAAGCTGATCCTAACGGCCCGCAAACGGCTTGCGCGGGTCACGGTTCCCGACACGGCACTCGCCTCCTGTGCGGAGCTGTGCATCGCCCTCGGCTCGGACGGTCTGCGCGGCGAATTGACCCTGATGCGCACCGCCCGTGCCCTCGCGGCCCTCGAGGGCGCGCCCGAGGTGACGGTGGCGCATCTGCGCGCCATCGCTCCCTCGGCGATGCGGCACCGTCTTCGGCGCGATCCGCTCGACGAGGCGGGTTCCGGCGCGCGGGTCGACCGGGCACTGGCCGAAGTCTTCGCCGCGTGACGCCGGGAGGTGCGGCCTGGGCGGATGCAGCCCTCGCCGCAGCCCTACTCGCCATCGATCCGTCGCTCGGTGGGGCCTGTCTGCGGGTGCGCACGGGTCCCGCACAGGCGGCCTGGCTCGACCTCTACCGGCGACTCGATCCGGAGCGCACGGTCCTGCGTCTGCCGCCGGGGATCGGGGATGAGCGGCTTTTCGGCGGGCTCGACCTCGCCGCGACCCTCGCCTCCGGTAAACCCGTGATGACTGAAGGTCTTCTGCGGTCCGGTGGCGCACGGGCGATGATCCTCCCCATGGCCGAACGCGCCAGCGCGGGGCTCGCGGCCCGGCTCGCCGTGGCCCTCGACGCCGGATGCGGAGCGACCCTGACCCTGCTGGACGAGGGGGCCGACGACGCGGAATTCGCTCCGGCGGCGCTGACTGACCGGCTCGCCTTCCTGCCCCGGCTCGACGCCGTCCGGATGGCGGACCTGACCGAAGGCGTCTGCGTCGAAGACGTGAGACGCGCCCGGGCCCTGCTCGGGCGGGTAGAGACCCCGCCGGAGGCATACGAGAACTTCGTGAAAGTTGCGGTCACGCTCGGGATCCTCTCCATGCGCGCCCCGCTCCTGGCGCTCGCGGCCGCACGGGCCGCCATCGCCCTCGCGGGCGAGACCCGCATGAACGAGGCCGCGGCGATCCTCGCGGCACGCCTCGTCCTGGGGCCTCGGGCCAAGTGCCTGCCCGAGACCCCGCCTGAGGAGGACATGGAGGAGCCGGAGGAGCCCTCCGCTCCCGACGACCGGCCCGACACAGGCGAGGAGACCGACCCTCCGGATCCGAACATGGGCCGCATCCCCGAGGAGATCCTGCTCGAAGCGGCCCGCGCCGCCATCCCGCCGGACATCATAGCCCGACTGCTCGGCCGGCAGGCTTTCGCGGCCCAGTCCGCCCGGACCAGCGGTGCCGGCGACGAGCGCAAGTCGCGGGCCAAGGGCCGGCCCGCCGGCTCGGTGCGGGGGCGCCTCACGGACGGCGGCCAGCTCGATCTCGTCGAGACGCTGCGCGCGGCGGCCCCCTGGCAGCCGTTGCGCCGCCGCGAGGGCACCGGGGACCGCGTCATTGTCCTGTCCGACGATTTCCGGATCAAGCGCTCCAAGCAGCGCACGGAAAAGGTGCTGATCTTCGCGGTCGACGCCTCGGGCTCCACGGCTTTGTCGCGGCTCGCGGAAACCAAGGGTGCGGTGGAACTGATGCTCGGACAGGCCTATGTCGAACGCCAGCAGGTCGCCCTGATCGCGTTCCGTGGGACCGGTGCCGAGGTGCTCCTGCCGCCGACCCGCAGCCTGGTCCTGACCAAGCGACGCCTTGCGAGCCTGCCCGGGGGCGGAGGCACTCCGCTTGCGGCGGGGCTCAATTCCGCGCTGGAACTGGCGCGCAGCGCCCGGAGCCGCGGCATGACGCCCTATCTCGCCCTCCTGACCGACGGCAAGGCCAACATCGCCCTCGACGGTGCGCCCGGCCGGACGCAGGCGGAGACCGACGTGCTGCGCCTCGCGCGCCTCGTCTCGAGTGAGGGACTGGCCGCAACCGTGATCGACACCGGCAATCGTCCGACCCCGGCGGCGCGCGTCCTCGCGGACACCATGGGGGCCACCTATCTGCCGTTGCCCCGCGCGGATGCTCGGGCGCTGGCCGGGGCCATGACGTCCGCGCTGGCAGGAGGCTGAGATGGCGCTCGACTGGACGCGGGCCGGGCGGGACTGGCCGAACCGGAATCTGTCGCGCTTCGTCCGCACTGCGGGCGCACGCTTTCACATCCAGCGGGGCGGCACGGGCCCGCGGCTGCTCCTGCTGCACGGCGCGGGAGCCTCCACGCATTCCTGGCGCGATCTGCTGCCGCTGCTGACACCGGACTTCGAGGTTCTGGCCCCAGACTTGCCGGGACAGGGTTTCTCGTCCGGCACGCCCGCCCGGTATACGCTGACAGGTATGTCCCAGGACCTCGGTGACCTCCTCGACGCAGAGGCCTTCGTGCCCAAACTCATGGTCGGTCACTCCGCAGGAGCCGCGATCGCGCTACAGATGGCGATCGCGGGTCTGGTCCGGCCGCGCCGCGTGATCTGTCTCAACGGCGCGCTCACGCCCTTCGACGGCCTCGCGGGGGCCCTGTTTCCGCCACTCGCGCGTGCGCTAAGCCTGAATCCGCTGGTTGCCTCAATCTTCGCGCGCACGGCCCGGGCCCCGGGTGCCATCCAGAGCCTCATCGACAACACCGGAAGCCGGATCGATCCCGCAGGCTACGGGCTCTACAGACGGCTCGTCTCGAACTCAGGCCATGTCCGGGCGACGCTGGACATGATGGCCCGCTGGCGACTCGAGCCGCTGG
>JBBQYB010000109.1:0-11645 GCA_038209095.1 Rhodobacterales bacterium | reverse complement strand
AAGCCTTGCGTTTCAGGGCAATCCGCATCGCGTCGGCCCCGTGCAGCAGCACCCCGGCCCGCGCCGCGTCCGGCCGGGCGAGATAACGCGCAGCCTCCCGGCCCGACAGCTTCACGGGGCCCAGTCCGCCGCATCGATGGCGAGCCGCCGGGCGATCCGCTCCGCCAACAGCACCGCCAGCCGTTCTTCCGCATCGCGCCGCGCGGACAGGATCGCGAAAGCCGAAGCCGTGCTGGAGGACGGGGCGCTGTAGCCGGTCACGGCCCGGGTCTCGCCCGTGAGCACGGGTTCGGTCGCGCCCAGGGGATAGAGCGCATAGGTGGCGACCGCGATCACGTCGAACCGCGAGGTGACATCCTGTTGCGTGATCGCGACGCCCACCTCATCGAGGCGCAGCGACACGGCCAGGCGGTGGGTCTCGTCCATGGCCGGGCCGAGCCGGGTCACCAGCCGCTCACGCATCGCAAAGCCCGCCGATCCATCGATCGCCTCGACCGCGACCCGCCCGGCAATCGCCTCCGCGGGGCTGCCCGGAGCATGGAGCGGCGCGAACCCGCAGCCCGCGAGACCCAGCGACCCGAGGCCTGCTAGGAGTGTGCGGCGATCAGAGCACCACATTCACGATCCGGTCCGGGACCACGATGAACTTGCGCGGACGCGCCCCCGCCAGCACGCGCAGCACGGCCGGGTCGGCCAGCACCAGCGCCTCGACCGCGGCGGCATCGAGCCCGGCGGGTGCCGTGATCTCCGCCCGCCGCTTGCCGTTGATCTGGACCGGCAGGATTACGGTGGTCGTCTCCAGCATCGTGGGATCGGCGACCGGCCAGGGTGCGCGGCACACCAGCCCGGCACCGCCCAAGGCATCCCACATCTCCTCGGCCAGATGCGGCGTCATGGGCTGCATCAGCTGTGCCATGACCCGAAGAGCATAGACGCGCGCCTCGATCATGTCGGGCTCGACGCCCGTCGCCCGGGAGAGCGTGTTGGTCAACTCGTAGAGCTTGGCGATCGCGCGGTTGAAGGCAAAGCCCTCGATCCCGTCGCTCACGTCGCGGATGGTGCGATGCACCGCCCGGCGCAGCGCGTCCGCCGCCGCGCCGGCGGCCGGGCCCTCCGCCATTCCGGCGCAATCCGCAACGAGCGTGTCGACCAGCCGCCAGACCCGCGCGAGATGGCGCGAGGCGGCCTCGGCTCCGGCGGCGGTCCATTCGACGTCGCGCTCGGGCGGGCTGTCGGACATCACGAACCAGCGTGCCGTGTCGGCCCCGTATTGCGCCACGATGGCATCCGGATCGACGACGTTCTTCTTGGACTTCGACATCTTGATCGACGGGCCGATCTCGACCGGCGTGCCGTCCGCCAGCCGCGCACCCATATCGTCCCGCATCACCTCCACCGGATCGCGCCAGACCGTACGCCCATCCCCGGCGCGGGTTGCATAGGTCTCGTGGGTCACCATGCCTTGGGTGAAGAGGGCGGAAAACGGCTCCGACGCCTGCTCGGGCAGATGCCCCGTCCGCACCATGGCCCGCGCGAAGAACCGGCTGTAGAGCAGGTGCAGGATCGCGTGCTCAACCCCGCCGATGTACTGGTCCACGTTCATCCAGTAGGCCGCGTCCTCCATCCGCGTCGGCGTCTCTGCATCGGGGGCGGTGAACCGGGCATAGTACCAGGACGAATCCACGAACGTGTCCATCGTGTCGGTCTCGCGGCGCGCAGGCTTGCCACATTGTGGGCATTCCGCCTGCGTCCATGTCGGATGACGCTCCAGCGGATTGCCCGGCTTATCGAAGCTCACGTCCTCTGGCAGGCGCACGGGCAGGTTCTCGCGCTTCTCCGGCACCACGCCACAGGCCGCGCAATGCACCACCGGGATGGGACAACCCCAGTACCGCTGGCGGCTGATCCCCCAGTCGCGCAGGCGGAACTGCGTCTCCGCCACGCCCCAGTCCTGCGCCTCGTAGAGCGCCAGGGTCTCGTCCATCGCCTCCTGACAGGTGCGCTGGCCCGGCGCGCCATGCCAGCAGACGTAGTCGACGACCTGGGTCTTCGGCGGCACGAAGGCCGTGTCGCCCACTCGCTCATCCGTTCCGTGGGGCACGAAGACGTCGATCACCGGCAGGCCGTATTTCCGCGCGAAATCGAGATCGCGCTGGTCGTGCGCGGGACAGCCGATCACGGCACCGGTCCCGTAGTCCATCAGCACGAAATTCGCGATCCAGAGCGGCAGCTCCAGCCCCGGATCTGCCGGATGCGTCACGGTCAGCCCGGTGTCGATCCCGCGCTTCTCCGCCGTCTCCAGCGCCTCCTCCGATGTGCCCATCCGGCGGCAGTCTGCACAGAAGGCAGCGACGGCCGGGTCGCGTTCCTCCAGCGCCCGCGCCAGCGGATGATCCGCCGCGATGGCCGCGAAGGTCGGGCCGAGCATGGTGTCGGGACGCGTGGTGTAGACTTGCAGCCGCTCGAAGCCCTCAGGCGCGCCCTTCACGCCAAAGCTGAACCGCAGGCCCTTCGACTTGCCGATCCAGTTGCGCTGCATCAGGCGCACCTTCTCGGGCCAGGCCTCGAGACCGTCCAGCGCCGCGAGCAGGTCTTCGGCCATGTCGGAGATGCGCAAGAACCACTGGGTCAGTTCGCGCCGCTCCACCGGCGCGCCCGAACGCCAGCCGCGGCCGTTTTCCACCTGCTCGTTTGCGAGCACGGTCATGTCCACCGGGTCCCAGTTGACCATGGCGGCCTTGCGGGTGACGAGGCCCGCGTCCAGCATGTCGAGGAACAACCGTTGCTGCTGGCCGTAATACTCTGGATCGCAGGTCGCGAACTCGCGGCTCCAGTCGATGGAAAAGCCGAAGGGCTTCATCTGAGCACGCATCTGTGCGATATTTTCGTAGGTCCAGGCGCCAGGATGCACGCCCCGTTCCATGGCGGCGTTCTCTGCGGGCATCCCGAAAGCGTCCCAGCCCATGGGATGAAGCACGTTGAAGCCGCGGGCCGCGCGGTGCCGGGCGACCACGTCGCCCATGGTATAGTTGCGCACATGGCCCATGTGGATGCGCCCGGAGGGGTAGGGGAACATCTCGAGGACGTAGTACTTGGGGCGGTCCGGATCGGCCACGGCCCGGAACGTCTGCTCCGCGGCCCATTCGGCCTGCCATTTCCGCTCTATGGCGGGGGCGTCATAACGCGACACGGACGGCACTCCTCAACAGGGCCGGGAAGTCAGCGCCGGCTCGACGCGATGCGCAACTGGCGGGCGCGAGTCAGGATCGCGTCCTCCAGCCTGCGGTTGTCCTGCGCGCTGACAGGCACGGCCCGGCCGCCCTGCTGGCGGAACGCCGCCACCTTCAGCGAGCGCGCATCGAGCGCCGCCTCCGAGACCAGCACCGTCACCCGGAACGGCGTGGGATCGCCGCCGATGCGGCCCCAGTCCGTCGAAATGACGCCGGAGAACGGGTCGGCCCCCTCGAGCGGCAGGAAGGAGACGACGTCGAGGGACGCGGCCCAGAGATACCGGTTCACGCCGATCTGGCGGTCGGGCTCGGCCCCCGGGCTGAACAGGTCGAACACCGATCCCCCGCCGTCCTGGGCTGGACCCGTTCCGATACCCACGGCCCCCGAGGCCGGAAGGGCGCTCTCGAGGTTCTGCTGGCGGGCGCGTTCGGTGTTGATTGCGGTCTGCTCGGGGCTCTGACCGGGCAAGCCGCAGCCGGTGAGGGCTGCGAAACCCGCCAGCAACAAAAAGCGAGAATACCCTATGGCCACCCGTCCGCCGTCCCGCATCCAGATCCTCCGACGGTCTCGTAAAGGCTGCGGGTCGGGCCGGCAAGTCGAAACGCCCGTGCGGCCCAACAGGTACTGTGGCAAAGCTGCACCAATCCACCAGACAAAGAACAGGCCCGATGCCATTCTCTTGACCCAAAGCAGGCCTCTGAGGGATGAGAGTTTCATCGATCCGGAGCGTCCGGATTTGAGATCGGTTAACGAAATATAAGAGGAAAGCGATGAAAAAGATTCTCTTCGCAACGACCGCGCTCGCCGGCCTGGCGTTCGCTGGCGTGGCTTCGGCCGACATTGCGATGTTCGGCGACGCCCGCCTCGGTCTCGGGTACAACATCAACAACGACGGCTCGGCGCAGGGCGACGAAGACCTTCGTGCCGTCAGCCGCGTCCGCATCGGTGCAGCAGCATCGGGCGAAACCGACACCGGCATCACCTACGGCGCGTCCATCCGTTTCGACAACGCCGCCGGCGGCCAGGGTGCCCTCAACGGCCAGACGGCCGGTGAAGTGTTCGTGTCCGGCTCCTTCGGTACGCTGACCTACGGTGACACCAACGCCGCGGACGAACAGAACGTCGGCGACGCCATCGGCGGCGTCGGCATCACCGGCCTCGGCGACCTGAACGAGACGCTTTTCATCTCGAACGGCGGCGGCTTCGGCGACGACGACCAGCAGGATTTCGCGAACAACCCCTTCGCCCGTCCGACGGTCCGTTACGACTACAACTTCGGCGGTCTCGGCGTGTCGGCCTCGACCAACCGTGACCTGACCGACGTCGGCGTCGGCCTCAGCTATACCGCCGACCTCTTCGGCGGCAGCATCACCGGCGGTCTTGGATATTACGACTACTCCGAATTTACGATCTTCGGAACGACGGCTGTGGTCGTCGAGGGCCTCGACGGCCAGACCGTGGTCCTGCCTGGTGCGGAAGAGGCAATTGTCGTGGAGGGTGGCGAGCAGTATTCCGCAACCGTCAAGGGCACGTTCGAGATGTTCGAGTTCGGTGTGGTCTATTCCAATGCGTCGTCGCAGAACTCCGATCTCGAGGCTATCGTCCTCGGTCTCGGTACCAGCTTTGACCGCTTCTCGGTCAACGGCTTCTACCACGACATCCTCGATGGAACCGGCAACGCGGAATTCCTCGACGGTAACTCTGCCTATGGCGCCGGAGTGGCCTACGACCTCGGCGGCGGCGCACGTCTGGCCGGCGGTGTCGCCCGGACCCTGACAGACGATACTGTCGGCGACTTCGGTATCGGCCTGACCTTCTGATCCGACCGATCATCGACATCAGGGGAAGGCGGGCGAAAGCCCGCCTTTTTCTTTGGCCCGAACGGGCCCGCCCAATCCGGGAGACCGCCATGCCCCTCGCCGACATCCGTGCCCGGATCGAGACCGCAACCGCCGCCGCCGGGCGACCCGCCGGCACCGTGACACTGATCGCCGTCTCGAAGGTGCAGCCCGAGGACAGGGTTCGCGCCGTGCTCGACGCCGGCCAGCGCGTTTTCGGCGAGAACCGGGTCCAGGAGGCCTCGGACCGCTGGCCGCCGTTTCTGGAGACCTTCGGACCGCTAAGCCTGCACCTGATCGGCCCCTTGCAGACCAACAAGCTTGCGCGTGCGCTCGATCTGTTCGAGGCGATCCACAGTCTCGACCGCGACAGCCTCGCCAAGAAGCTCGCGTCCGCCGTGCAGGCACGCGGCAAGTGTCCCAGGCTCTTCGTCCAGGTCAACACCGGCGAGGAGGCGCAGAAGGCGGGCGTGGCACCGGACGGTCTGGACGCGTTTCTCGACCGGTGTCACGGCAGCTATGACCTGCCCGTGGCCGGGCTGATGTGCATCCCGCCCGCCGAGGATGACCCCGCCGCGCATTTCTCCCGGCTGCGCGACATGGCCGCCCGGCACGGCCTCGACGGGCTCTCCATGGGCATGAGCGGCGACTTCGAGACCGCCATCCGTCTTGGCGCGACCCATGTCCGGGTCGGATCCGCGATCTTCGGCGACCGCGCCTCCGGCTAGGCCGGACCGTCGTTCAACAGGCTTTTGCCGCGAATTTCCGCGAGAGGGCCTCGGCCACCGGTGCGGGGACGAACCCGCTGATGTCGCCGCCGAGCCGGGCGATCTCCTTGACCAGCCGCGAGGCGATGGCCTGGAAATGAGCATCGGCCATCAGGAAGACCGTCTCCACGTCGTCGTTCATGGCCCGGTTCATGCCGACCATCTGGAACTCGTACTCAAAATCCGAGACGGCGCGCAGGCCGCGGATGATGACGCTCGCCTTCACGTCCTCCGCGCAATGGATGAGCAGGTTCTCGAAGGGATGCACCACGATCTCCACGCCGGTCTCGGTGCCGATGGGGGCGCATTCCGCCTCCACCATCGCGACCCGCTCGCCGAGGTCGAACATCGGTGCCTTGTCGCGATTGATCGCGATCCCAATCACCAGCCTGTCGACGAGGCTGCACGCGCGCCGGATGATGTCGGTATGGCCCAGGGTGATCGGATCGAACGTTCCCGGATAGAGCCCGATACGCATCAAGTGTCACCCCCGGTCTTCGCCGTTTTGTGAAAGCAACGCTATTGCGCGGGCGGGGTCAAGCCGCAGTCTCAGGCCACTTTACCAGGAATTTGAGATCATCTCTGTCAGGGCGACGTTCTCGTGCTGGATCTCGGTGATCCGCGCCTTGACCACGTCGCCGATGGAGATGACGCCGATCATCCGGTTGCTCTCCACCACCGGCATGTGACGGAAACGGCCGTCCGACATCTTCTCCATGACCGCGTTCGCCGTGTCGTCCGGGTGGCAGGCGATTACCGCCGATGTCATGAGATCCTGCACAGACTGCGTCAGGCACCCGACGCCCACGGTCCCCAGCGCACGCACGATGTCGCGCTCAGACAGGATGCCGTCGACGATCTGGCCATCGCGGCTGACGATGACGGCACCGATCCGGTGCCGCGCGAGAACTTCGGCGGCCGTCTTGACGGAATCCGCTGGTTTTACCGAAACGATCTCGTGGCTTTTCTTGGATCCGATAATGTTGCGAACGTGCATGTCCGGCTCACTCCCCGTCGAGACCGTGGCCTTTCCGGCCTGAGTCTCGAACTTCACGGCGGGAAACGCGTCTGTCAAGTCGCAGCTTGTCCGGACGGCGCAGGCGCACGGATCCCGACCTAGTCGAGAAACTGCCCCAGACGGGTCCGCATCTCCGGATCCTGTGCAAACAGATCGCCGATGAGCCGGGCATAGAGCACACGATTCTCCTCCGGGTGCCGCGACCGTTCCATGACTTCGATGGCATGGGGCGCATCCTCGCGCCAGGCCACGTCCTCGGGCAGACGGCAGAACGCGGCGAACCGGTCTAGAAAGCCCGGGCCAAGCTCGAGTTCGGTGAACGACCAGAACCGGGTCGGGTCGCGGATCTCGCGGGCCCGGAACCAGGCAAGGGTTTCGAGGATGCGGGTCAGCACCGGCTCGAACCGCGCGTCGGGCTTCGCCACCAGATGCCGCCAGTGTCCGGTGTTCAGGCACGACCGCGCGCAGTCCATCGGGTTGCGGACTGGAAAGATGAAGACGACCTCCGGATAGGCCTCGAGGAACGGCTCGATCGCCGGGCGCGCGCGCAGGAACCGGTTCTGGAACCGCATCGAATCCTTCCAGAACAGGGTCGTCGCGTCGGGCTTCGCCAGCACGGCCCCGTGCCGGGCCTCATAGCGGTCCCGAAGCCCGCCACGCCGGAACGAATGCGACAACAGCACATTGCCGCCATAACTGCTCTTGCGGCCATGCTGCAAGAGGCGGAGGGCCCCCGCCTTGAACGCCCGCCATCGCGCGGGGTCGAGCCGGTCGAACGGATCGTACCGCGATCCGAAGACCCGGTCGGCGGCATGGTTCAGCACGACGGCCCGCGCATGAAAGGCAAAGAGCGCCGCCGTCATCGTGGTCAGGTTCCGGTAGGATCCGAGCGGCAGCACGACGGTGGAGATTCGGTCGGCCGCGGCCAGCTCCTCCGCGCGCAGCGGTCGCCAGAAATCGTCGAGGCTCTGTACCCAGGTGGCGACCTTGTCCGGCCCGGATGTCATCCAGTGCCGCAGAAGGCCGGGCTCGCTCATCGCCGCCGCGTCCGGATCAAAACGCGGCCCCCTTGCCGCGCGACCCCGCGAGCGCTCAAAGCTGCGCCATCACTTCGTCGGATATCTCGAAGTTGGCCGTCACCGATTGCACGTCGTCGTCGTCCTCGAGCGCCTCGATCAGTTTCATCAGGCTCTGGGCCGCATCCAGATCGAGTTCGGTCAGGGTCTGGGGCTTCCAGACCAGCCGCGTCGACTCCGCCTCGCCCAATGCCGCCTCGAGGGCAGCGGAGACCCCGTGCAGATCCTCGACCGCACACCAAACCACATGGCCGTCCTCGTTGCTCTCGACGTCCTCGGCCCCGGCCTCGATGGCGGCCTCCATGAGCCGGTCCGCCGATGCGGCCCCTGCCCCGTAGACGATCTGGCCCATCCGGTCGAACATGAAGCTGACCGATCCGGTCTCGCCGAGGTTGCCGCCGCGCTTCGTGAAGGTGGAGCGCACGTTCGAGGCGGTGCGGTTGCGGTTGTCGGTCATGGCCTCGACGATGATCGCCACGCCGTTCGGGCCGTACCCCTCATAGCGGATTTCCTCATAGTTCTCCGCGTCCCCGCCGATGGCCTTCTTGATGGCCCGCTCGATGTTGTCCTTCGGCATCGAGCTCGCCTTGGCTTCCTTGACGGCGAGCCGCAGGCGCGGGTTTTTGTCGGGATCGGGATCGCCCATCTTGGCGGCGACCGTGATCTCCTTCGAGAACTTCGAGAACATCTTTGCGCGGACCGCGTCCTGACGGCCCTTGCGGTGCTGGATGTTCGCCCATTTGGAATGACCCGCCATGGGGTTTCTCCGTCAGATGTCTGGATGCTGGCGCGCGTTATAGGCCCTTGCGGGCTTTGATATCAACCCGGGGTGAGCGGCCACATCAGCGGAATCAGGATCGCGGCCGCAATCGCCAGAACCACATTCAGCGGCACCCCGACCCGGACGAAATCGGTGAACTTGTAGCCTCCGGGTCCGTAGACGAGCGTGTTGGTCTGATAACCGATGGGCGTCGCGAAGGAACAGCTCGCCGCGACCATCACCGCGACCACCAACGGCCTCGGATCGAGCCCAAGGGACGCCGCGAGCGAGATCACGATCGGCGTCATGACGACCGCCACGGCGTTGTTCGTCACGATCTCCGTCAGCGCCGAGGCGATCGTGAAAACGGCCAGAACCACCACCCAATGCGGCATGCCCTGCAGGAGCGGGGCCACCCCGTCGGCGATCAGCTGCACCGCCCCGGTGTGCTCCAGCGCCGCCCCGACTGCGAGCATCGCGAGCAATAGCGTCAGGAGCGCCCCATCGAGAAACTCGAACGCCTCGTCGGCGTCGATGCAGCGAGTCGCGAGCACCACCGCCACCCCCAGAAGGGCCAGGACCTGGATCGAGGCGACCTCGAGCGCCGAGAGCACCACGACCCCGGCCAGCACCCCCAGCACGACGGGGGCTCGGCCCCTGCGATACGGCCGCTCGGCGGGCTTCGAGATGTCCACCAGGTCCACGTCGGCCGCGAGCCTGCGGATGTCCTCGGGTGCCCCCTCGAGCAGCAGCGTGTCGCCCACGCGCACCACCACTTCGTCAAGCTGGCGGCCGATGTTCTGATTGCGCCGGTGCACCGCCAGCGGATAAACGCCGTAGCGGCGGCGCAATCTCAGGCTGCCCAGCGAACGCCCGACGAGCTTGCATTCCGGCGAGACCAGCGCCTCCACGGTGGTGGTGTCCTTCGATCCGACCCGGTCCACCAGATTGACCGAACTCTGGTCCTTAAGCCCCAGGAGTTCGTTCATCTCCGTGCGCAGGACGACCCGGTCCCCCTCCACCAGCGTCACGTCGGGAAACTGCCGGCGCAGGCTCTCCTCGCCGCGCAGCACGTCGATCACCCGCATGCCCTCGCGCTTGAAGAGCGCCACGTCCATGATATTGGCCCCGATGAGCTTGGAGGCCTCGGGGACCACGACCTCGGTGAAGAATTTCATCTTCTTGCGGCCCGAGATCATGTCCGCCATCGAATCGCGGTCCGGCAGCAGCTTCGGCACGAAAAGCCACATGTAGACGAGGCCGATCGCTGCCAGACAGATCCCGAGGGGCGTGATCTCGAAGAGCGTGAACGGCTCGAGCCCCTGTGCGCGCGCGACACCATCCACCAGCAGGTTCGTCGACGTGCCGATCAGCGTGCAGGCCCCGCCGAGGATCGTGGCATAGGACAGCGGGATGAGCAGTTTGGAGGGCGACATCCCCACGGTCTGCGCCATCTGGACGATCACCGGGATCATGATGATCACCAGCGGCGTGTTGTTCATGAACGCGGAGGCCGACACGACGAACACGCCCACGCCGGCGATGACGAGCGCCGGGTTCGCCTTGCCGTATTTGGACACGAGCCGCGAGACGTTGCTGATCGCCCCGGTCCGCACCAGCCCGCCGGACAGGATCAGCATCGAAGCGATGGTCCAGGGTGCCGGATTGCCGAAGACCCCGGGCAGGGCCGAGGTGGGGATCATGCCCGTGGCGAGCAGCACCGCCGCCCCGATCACGGCGGTGACTTCGGGGCGGTAGATCTCCTTGACGAAGAACACCAGCATGACCGCGAGGACGCCGAGCGTGAAGACAGGCGGAAACATCTCGTTTGCCAGGATCTCGGTCACGCTAAACCCTCGCTACTCACCCGGCCGCAGATTCCGCTCGTCGGACCTGCCCGGACCGTCGCCGACGCCCCGGCCGCGCACCATGCCGCAAAGCGATTTACGGCTCAAGGTGCCTTCGCGGCATCGGCGCGTGGCCGTACGCAGGCGAGGCCGCAGGCCAGCAGGACGAAGGCGGCCCAGATCCAGAGCGAATAGGTCTCGCCCAGCAGGAGCATCGACCACAGCACCCCGAAGGCCGTCACGACATAGGCGATCTGGCTCGCGAACACCGGCCCCGCCCGTCCGACGAGCCAGACGTAGCCAGAATAGGCGAAGGCGTTGAGCAGGCCCGCCGCCAGCAGCGCCCATTCCGGCCGGGCCCAGGGTCGCAGGACGTCCACCGTCTGGCCGGTCAGGGCCGCGAGCGGCCAGACGAACGCGATGCCGAGCGCGGAGGCCACGGCCAGAAGCTGGAACGGATGCATCCCGTCCGCGCCCCGCCAGCCGAGATACGTGGCCTCGACGGCATAGCTCAGCGGGGCGATCAGCGCGAGCGCGAGCACGCCGAGCCCCACGCCAGAGGTCACCCCCGACCCCGGCAGCGCGATCAGCGCGATCGCGGCGGCCCCGAGGCAGACGCCAGCCGCCCGGCGCAGATCGGGCCGCTCGAACCGGAACACCAGCGCCATGGGCAGCGCGAACATCGGCACGAGGGCGATGATAAGTGCACGAACGCCGGCGGGCACGTCGAAGGCGGTCAGGAACGTGAAATAGCCGGGAAGCACTGCTCCGAATACCGCCACCATGACGAAGATGCCGGTCGAGCCGCGCAGCTTCGGCATGCCGAGGCCTAGGGGTGCCAGAAGCCCGAGCAGCAGCACGGCCATGATGACCTGCTGCCAGACGACGATCCCGAGCGGCGGCAGGCCGCTGGAGACGCCGATCCGGATCAGCGGCAGGGTCAGCCCCCAGGCCGCACCGATGGCGATCAGCACCAGCGTCGACCTGAGGCCGCTCATCTCAGGCCGGCGCACTTTGCGGCAGCCGCCCGCCGATCCGGACGGCCTCGGCCCGGAGGGCGCGCCCCGACGCGTCGTCGGTCTCCACATACACGCCGCACAGCGTCGCC
>JBBQYB010000108.1:0-11772 GCA_038209095.1 Rhodobacterales bacterium | reverse complement strand
ATGCAATCGAAACCGATCAGCAGGTGCAGGCAGTAGCTTAAATCACCCGAAAATCTGTCCAATCGATGGGGAGTAGCTCAATTGCAGGAGTTCATTCCTCGCGGTGGACCTTCTCCTTACGCTCGTGGCGCTCTTGCGCTTCAAGGCTCAGGGTGGCAATCGGCCGCGCATCGAGGCGCCGCAGCGAGATAGGTTCTCCGGTTTCCTCGCAATATCCGTAGCTTCCATCCTCGATGCGGCGCAAAGCGGCATCGATTTTAGAGACCACCTTGCGCTGGCGATCGCGCGTGCGCAATTCCAGGGCTCGGTCGGTTTCTTCGCTCGCACGGTCGGCGACATCCGGGATGTTTCGTGTCCCGGCCTGCATGTGTTCAATAGTGCCCTTGTTTTCCGCTAGAATTGATGCTTTCCAAGCCAGCAACTTGCGGCGAAAGTAATCAAGCTGTCTTGCGCTCATGAACGGTTCGTCGTCTCTTGGCTGATACTCTGCGTCGAACTTGGTTTCGGGCTTCATTTCAGTCACACCTCTGGTCAGTCCGCGGCCCGTAATTCTGCCGGATCAAGTCAGCCCGGGCTTCAGGCTCAGCCGTTTCTCGCGCCCCGGTTATAGAGTTTCGCCAACGATGTCACGCAGAAGATATGCCAACTTGCCTAACGGCAGAGGGCTGCTAGTCTGTCGTCCGGAAAAAGGCGCAACGTGCGGAAAAATCATGCATTTTAATGGCGGCGCGAAGTATTTTCCGACACCTGATTTCACTGTGGCCGTGAAAACAATGATTGCATTGGAACGTCCGATGCTGGTCAGGGAGAACCAGGCACCACAAGGACCGAGATGGCCCGGCAGACCGCCGAGATGCTGGATCTGCCGCTCCTCGAATGGTTGGTCAATCCGACCACGACGGCGTCCCAAGGCCGGTATGCTTACGATGCGGTCAGCCGCCTGCGGGACATCGGGCGATGGACCGGTGAAAGACGTCTTAGGTATCAAGCAGTCATTTGTACGCGCGGCATTGACGCCGTTCTTCGAGATTCGCAAAATGCCGGGATTGAACAAAGAATCTTCGACCTCCCAGACGCCCGACTGGATGAAGCTCCTGTTGATCGAGAACCTCACGGCGGAGGATCTGCGCACCGATCTGGGACATAATCTGCCCAAGCTAAATGGCGCGTTGTTCAAGAACGAACAGGATGTGAACCTTTTTGAGCGACTGGCGTTCCTGACCCGCGGGTGCCGGGCATGATCGGTCCGATATCTCCGGGTGACAGCTTAGTCGCACCGTGCTATTGTGCAGTGCAGCATAAAAGGAAACAGCTCCGTGTTCTTTCCGAAAGATCCAAACCCGTTGATCCCCTGGGTCGCCTATACGGTTGCCCTCTCCGAAATGACGATGGCAGCAAACGAGATCATCCTGCGTCGTGCACAGCGTATGGCAAGCGGCGAGATGACGCCCGCCGAAGCCATCGGTATGGTGATGGAAAAAGGTGCGGCCTTTGCGACCGCTGCGGAGCGGGCGGCAGTCGCTGCGGCGAACGGGGGCCATCCGGCCCGGGTTCTGACTGCAGCACTGGCACCCTACGGTGCAAAAACCCGAGCCAACGTACGGCAACTGCGCAAGTAAACCTCTTTGGAGCGAGAGAGCGATGATCGCCGTCCGGGCCTTGTGTGCAGGCGATGAAGCGGCGTGGCGAACACTCTGGTGTGCTTATCTTGCATTTTATGAGACGCAGCTCGACGATAGGATTTTCAATCTGAGTTTCGCGCGACTGATCGATCCGGACATAGAGGATTACCAGGGCCTCGTCGCGGACCTGAACGGCGTAACCGTAGGCCTTGCACATTCAATCTACCACCGGCATGGCTGGCAGGCTGTCGACGTGTGTTATTTGCAGGATCTCTATGTTGCGCCGCAGCATCGCGGAACTGGTATCGGCCGCGCGTTGATCGAAGCGGTCTTCGATGCCGCCGACGCAGCCGGCAAGCCGGCGGTCTATTGGCTGACCCAGGGCCACAACACCGCAGCGCGCGCGCTTTATGATCGTATTGGATCCGTGACACCATTTATAAAGTACAAACGTTGACCTGCGTGGCCCGTCGCGCCCTCCTCGGCCTCGTCCTCGTCACGCTAGCGGCCTGTTCGTCACCACCCCCTGCGGACATCACTTCCATTCGGTTCGGACCCGTCATCTTTGAGCGGGGTGTCGCCCGGTCGAACCAAAATCTTGCAACCGATTTCCTCGATCTGACCTTCGGCCTCGAAAGTGGGGAGAAGCTGGAGCGCCTGTTGCGCTATGAAGGGCCGGTACGGGTCCACGTCGCGTCGACCGAATTGCTGCCCTATCGGAGCGATATCGAGGGGCTCATCGCGAGATTGCGCACCGAGGCGGGGATCGACATCGCGCTGACGAGAGATCCGCAGCTCGCCCAGATCCAAATCGAAGCCGTACCAGCGGCTCAGCTCGCTCGTCTCTTTCCGTCCGCTGCCTGTTTTATCATCCCCGGCGAGACCTCCTGGCGCGGGTTTCTCGCCAATCGCGGCGACAGGACATTGCGCTGGTCCGCGCAGAGTGAACTGAGGCGTGCCGCAATCTTCCTGCCCACCGACACCACACCGCAGGACGTGCGCGATTGCCTCCATGAGGAGCTGACCCAGGCACTCGGGCCGGCGAACGACCTCTACCGATTACCGGATTCGGTCTGGAACGACGACAACCTCCATGCCATTGCCACGCCTTTCGACATGCTGATCCTGCGGATCCTGTACCAGCCAGAATTGCGCAGCGGGATGACCCGCGAGGCGGTCGCGGACGAACTGGAAGCAATCTTCGATCGAGAAAACCCAAAGGGGCGCGGGCTTGCGAGACCCGCGCGTCACCCGGAATCCCGAGCCTGGGCCAAGGCCATCGAGGCGGCCCTCGCGCGCGGCGTGGCACGCGACAGCCGCGTGCGGTCCGCCGCGCTCGCCTCGCAGATCGCCGCGGAAATGCGACCAACGGACCACCGCCTTGCGGTTTCGTTGCTGACGCTCGGACGCCTGACGCTGCGCAGCGATCCGGTTCAGGCCGCCCGTTACTTTTCGGAAGCCTATGCAGTCTCGACCCGCAAGCTCGGGCCCGACGACCTGCGCACAGCCCATGCAGGCGTGCACGTCGCAGCCGTGGCTCTGGCCGCAGGCCAGTACGATACAGTCGTACGGCTGGTCGACCGGCATGCGCCCGCGGCGCTGACCGGGCAAAACGCCATCCTGCTTGCGGGCCTCCTGTCCCTTAAGGCGGAGGCTCTCCTGAACCTCAAGGACGGACCCGGTGCGCGCGCCGCCCGGCTCGACAGCCTGCGCTGGGCGCGCTATGGCTTTGGCGACGACGATGGAGCCCTTGCGCGCGAACAAGCCGAAATCGCTGAGTTCCTGCGCATCGACGGGAGCTGACCCAAATGATCTTTCCGCTCGCCTTTCTGCTCGGTGGCCTCGTCGGCTGGCGGCGCGCGGGGCGTCGGGGCGGTGACCGGCTCGACAAGCTGCAATACGCCATCGTTCACGGGATCCTGTTTGCACTCGTCACTTTCGGTCTGATTGTCGTCGCTCAGCGGCTGGGGCTGGTCTGAGCCGATATTCACCCGGTTTTGCGAGGAACCGCGCGCTGATCGGGTCCCGATCTCGCTCCGCGAATATCTTAGCTTTCTCGAGGCATTGCGCGCGCAGGTCGTGCTGTTCGACGCGGATGGGTTCTCTTGTCCCGCACGAACGAGCCTTTTGAAGGCACGTCCCTATTCGGGGCGTATGGCTACATTTCCGTAGGTGTACGTATCGGTCAGCGGACAAACCGCCGCCGGCGCGCGACCAATTTATGGGACAGGCGCGAGTTCCGCGATCTAGATGAAACCGCAGAACTCGGAGCCCACACTTTCAAACCAGCCTTGTGTGGCCTGCGAAGGTGGGCTCGGGAGGGACGCCTAATGAGATCGACCTTCCCCGGTCGAACCGGGCCATTGCCGAACACGGGCGGCTCGATGTCGTCAGCCGTCCGGAGCGGCGAAACGCCGACAAGGTGCTTTAGTTTCTCGATGTCGGTGGCTCCATGGACGCGCTTGTGGAGCGGGTGGAGGCGCTCTTTTCGGCGGCATGCAGCGAGTTCAGTCGGCTGGAGCACTTCTATTTCAAAAACTGGCACTAATAGGGTGTTTCGCGTAATAACGGCCAGCGCTGGGGATGAGCAGACCGCCACCGATGAGATTTTGCGCACCTATGGGCCGAATTACCAGGTGATCTGCATTAGCGACGCTGCTAAGTAGCCCCTCGGGCCTGTCCATCCGGACGCTGCCAGCGAATGCTGGAACGCCGAAACCGGCCTGTTCTGGCTTCATCGTCTGCGCGCACGACGGTCGCATTTGATCTGGATAGATCCTCTTCCGGAGGACAGCTGGTGCCCTGTGCCGACCGTCGCCATGGTCTCGGACCTGTTTGAGGGAGCGATACATCCGATGACAGTGGCACGCCTCGATGCCGCAACTTCGACTCGCGCGCACTGATGCCGGACGTCCGAACGGCACGTGAGGTCGTCGCGGGGTCTTAATCCTGCGGAGAAGCATCCTATCTCCTAGGCTGGGGCAGGTGCTCCGTTCTTTTGGAAGGTCTGCTGCGTGCTGCTCCTGACACCGATCCTTATCGCCGTGGGTGCGACCCTTCTGATGTATCAGTTTGGTGCCTGGAAATCCGCGCGCGAACTCGACAGCAATTCAACCCCATTGCGGGATCCGCGACTGACGCCGGCAGTGCGCCGGCTTGCGCGGGCGCTCGACCTGCCCGAGGTCAGGGTTCATGTCCTGGAGGTGCAGCCGGTGAACGGCCTCGCGGCACCGGACGGGCGGATCTTCCTCACACGTGGGTTCCTTAAGCGGCACAATGCTGGCGAGATCACCACGGAGGAACTGGTCAGTGTGGTCGCGCATGAGCTTGGGCATGTCGCCCTCGGGCACTCGAACCGTCGGATGCTCGACTTCTCCGGGGCCAACGCCCTGCGCGTGGTCCTCGTGATGACGTTGGGCAGACTCATTCCTGGGTTGGGGCTGGTGATCGCCAATGCGCTGACCGGGCTATTGACCGCGCGTCTGTCGCGGCAGGACGAATATGAGGCCGACGCCTATGCCGCGGCGCTGCTCACCAAGGCAGGGCTCGGTGTCACGCCTCAGGTCAATCTGTTGGCCAAGCTCGACCGGATGGCAGGTCACGCCGGTGGCGGGCCCGTCTGGATGCTGAGCCACCCGCCGACGCAGGACCGCATCGCCGCGATCCGCGCCCTCGAGCAACGCTGGGAACAGCACTGACCGACTGATGCCGCGCAAAGTTCAGGCAGACGGTCAGCGCAAGGGAAGCTCCTGCGCCGGCTGCTGCCACAACCCGCGCGAGAAACGTACCGCTCGCGAACCAGCGGCAACGTTTCGGGCTCAGGAGGTGATCTCGCGGACGAGCGCCGCAAACGCCTCTCCGCGCGCCTCGAAGCTTGAGAATTGGTCGAAGCTCGCGCAGGCCGGCGCAAGCAGGACCGTCTCGCCCGCCTCTGCTTCTGCCAGAGCGGCTCTGGTGGCGCTCTCGAGGTTTTCGGCCACGATGTGCGGCGTCTGCCCTAGGGTCTCGGCGAAAGCGGCGGATGCCTCCCCAATCAGATAGGCTTTCTCGACACGCTCGAACAACGGGCGCAACGCATTGATGCCTCCGGCCTTCGGTCGGCCACCTGCGATCCACCGGATCCGGCTGTAGGAAGCGAGCGACTTGGCCGCAGCGTCTGCATTGGTGGCCTTGCTGTCGTTCACGATGCGGATGTCGCGCCAGGTTGCAATCACCTGGGCACGATGCGGCAAGCCCGGATACCCGTGCAACGCCTCTTCGATCGCCCGCGGCCCGAGACCGAGGCAGCGGGCCACGGCATAGGCTGCGCAGGCATTCTGATGGTTGTGCACGCCGGCGAGCGTCTCGATCCCGCGCAGATCGAGGGCGGCCGTCTGCTTTCCGTTTCGAGTCTCGGCGAGGAACCCCTTGCGAGCCACGACGCACCATCCGCCCGGCAGCTTGCGCGTCGTCGAGACGCTGATCACAGGATCGCCAGAGCCGGCTTCCTCGCGCATGACGTTGGCGAGAGAGCATCCTTCGGGCTCGTCCACGCCGATCACGCTGCGTTGCGGCCCCCCCTGGGTGAACAGGCGCATTTTAGCGGCAAAGTATCCGCCGCGGCCCGCGTGCCGGTCGAGGTGATCGTCCGAGAGATTGAGAAACACGGCAATGTCGGGCTGTAGGGCACGTGCGAGATCGGTCTGGTAGGAGGACAACTCCAGAACGACCGTCATGCCGCTGGTGGCAGGGTCGAGGTCGAGCACGCCGCGCCCGATGTTGCCGCCCATCTGGACCGGGCGGCCCACCGTCTGGAGGATATGCGTGATGAGCGCCGTCGTGGTGGACTTGCCATTCGATCCTGTGACGCAGACCACCTGGGGGGCCTTGTCGAAGGTCTCCCAGTCCGGTGTGGCAAAGGAGCGAAAGAAAAGCCCGATGTCGTTGTCAACGACGACCCCGGCCTCCCAGGCTGCGGCAATGACCGGGTGGGGCGCGGGATAGAGGTGCGGGATCCCCGGAGAGACGATCAGCGCCTGAACGCCCTGGAGCGCCCGGCTATTCGCCAGATCGTCCAGGGAGATGCCGGCCTCCGCGGCCTGTGCACGGGTCCGAGGGTCGTCGTCCCAGGCAACGACTTCGGCACCGCCGGCCACGAGGGCGCAAACGGTGGGCAGGCCCGACCGTCCGAGACCTAGGACGGCGACCTTGTGGCCGGAATATCCGCGCACCGGGATCATGGTCTAGGTGTCCCCCAAGCCGTGACGGACGAAGGCCGCACGCGCCTCGATGCCGGACAGCGGCAGCTCTATCGTTTGGTACCCCCATGCCGCGTAGGCCTCAAGCAGAGCCTTATACTCCGCAACAGCCGACGCGAAGGTGTGGCGACGTTCAAGATCGGCGCTGAAATGACGCTGCCATGGCGGTGCCATGAAGACGACAAAGTCGTATCGCCGCCTTCGCACGTCGGAAAGCAAATCCTTCGGAACGCTTCCGATTTGTGCCAGCGCCGTCACGGCATCGATCATGCACCGGTCGAAGATCACCGGAGATGCGTAGCTGTCTGCCTCATCGAACTGAGCGCGCGCACGAGCGAGGCATAGCGAGGCGAAAGCCGTCATGTCCGTCCATGGAAGTGCCGTGCCGCCAATCGCGAGTTGCTCGCGCACGATGTCGCGTCCAGGCTCGGCCATCGTGGCAAATCCCAATCTTGCAAGTTCGGAGACGAGGGTCGTTTTGCCGCCGCCCGAGCAGCCGGACACGACGATGCGACGGACGCTCACCTGAGCTTCAACGTCGCGAGCCCGATCATGGCGAGGATCAGCGAAATAATCCAGAAACGGATCACGATCTGCGGCTCGGCCCAGCCCTTCTTCTCGAAATGGTGGTGGATTGGGGCCATGAGGAACACGCGTTTTTTCGTGCGCTTGTAGTACGCGACCTGGATGATGACCGAGAGCGCCTCGACAACGAACAGACCGCCGACAATAGCCAAAACGATCTCATGCTTGGTGGAAACGGCGATGGCTCCGAGTGCTCCGCCAAGCGCCAGAGAACCGGTATCGCCCATGAAGACGGCGGCGGGCGGTGCGTTGTACCAGAGAAAGCCGAGACCGCCACCGATGAGAGCCGCCACGAAAATGGTGATCTCCCCGGTGCCAGGTACGTAATGCACGTCGAGATAGGTGGTGAAATCGACGCGACCCACCGCATAGGCAATGATCCCGAGAGAGCCCGCGGCGATCATCACTGGCATGATCGCGAGGCCGTCCAGGCCATCGGTCAGGTTCACGGCATTTGCGGACCCCACGATTACAAGCATGGCAAACGGCAGAAAAAGCCAGCCAAGATCGAGCAGGAACGATTTGAACACCGGGAAAGCCAGTTGGCCGGTCAGATCCGCCGGATGCAGATACATTGCCCAGGTTCCGGCGATCAAAGCAATTGCGAACCCCGCCCCGAGCCGGATCCGGCCCGAGACACCGGCATGCGTCTGCTTGGTCACCTTGGCGTAATCGTCCGCGAAACCGATCAGCCCGAAGCCCGCGGTGACGAACAGGACCAGCCAGACAAAGCCGTTGTCCCAGCGCGCCCAGAGCAGGGTAGAAAAGAAAAGCGCCGAGAGGATCAGAAGGCCCCCCATGGTCGGCGTCCCGGCCTTGGTCAGGATGTGCCCCTCAGGTCCGTCGGAGCGGATCGGTTGCCCACGACCCTGCCGGACGCGCAGCAAGTCGATGAGCGGTGGGCCGAAGACGAACCCGAAGATCAGAGCGGTCAGGAATGCGCCACCCGCTCGAAACGTGATGTAGCGGAACAGGTTGAACACGCCGAGGTTCTGGGAAAGTTCGGCCAGGTAATAAAGCATTTCTCGGTTCAGCCTTCCTGGGCGTCGGGGGGCAGGGCGTCGCCCATTTTCTTGATCGCGTCAACGACCAGGCTGATACGGCTCCCGTTGGACCCCTTGACGAGAGCCACATCGCCGGCATCCAGCAGACGGCCGGCGCGTGCGGCCATCGCTTCGGCATCTGCGAACCATTCGCCCCTTTGTGCGGCCGGCAAGGCCTCAAAGAGCGCCCGCATGCGCGCACCGGCACAATGCACGGCGACCGCGGTCGCAAGGGCCGGAACCGTGGCAAGAACCGCATGCAGGATGGTCTCGTCGGGCCCGAGTTCGAGCATGTCTCCCAGAAAGGCCACGCGCCGACCGCGCGCAATGCGCCCCACCCCGTCGAGGGGTCGCGTCGCCGCGAGCACCTCGAAGGCGGCGGCCATTGCAGCGGGATTGGCGTTGTAGCTCTCGTCGATGAGGGTGATTTCCCCATCCATGCCGCCCGGCCCCAGCAAAACGCGCCAGCGCGAACCGCGGCCTTCCGGCGGGCTCCATTGGGCGAGCGCCAGTGCGGCGCGCGCGATGTCCCCACCTACGGCTTCGACCGCCGCAAAGACCGCCAAGGCATTCATCGCCAGATGTCGTCCTGGTGCCGCCAACTTGTAGACGAAGCGCATCCCGTGAGCTCGCGCGGCGGCACAGGTGCCGTCGGCGGTCACCGACACGTCGGTTAGCAAAAACTCCGGACGTCCGGTCCCTCCAAACCGGATGGGCCGCGCACCCGCCCGCCGCGCTGCAGCCAGCAGGATCCCGTAAGTCGGCACGTCGCGCAGCATGACAGCAGCACCACCCGGTTCGAGCCCGCGATATATCGCCGCTTTCTCCGCTGCGATGCCCTCGAGGTTGCGAAACGCAGCCATATGCACGGCAGCGACCATGGTGACGATTGCGACATGGGGGCGGGCGAGCCGCGAGAGCGGTTCGATCTCGCCTGGGGCGTTCATTCCGATCTCGATGACGGCATAGTCGGCGTCCTGAGGCATGCGCGCGAGGGTCAGCGGGACGCCCCAGTGGTTGTTAAAGCTCCTTTCCGCGGCATGGACGCGTCCCTGTGCCCCCAAGGCGGTGCGCAGCATTTCCTTCGTGCCGGTCTTGCCCACGGAACCCGTCACGGCGATCAGACGGCCCGCAAACCGAGCACGAGCGGCCCGCGCCAGAGCCGTGAGACCGTCGAGCACGTCCGTGACGACCAGCAGCGGCGCTTCCTCGGGGACATCGTCGGGCCTGTAGGTCACCAGCGCCGCGGCGGCCCCTTTTCTCAGTGCCTCGGCCACGAAATCATGACCGTCGCGTGCGGCGGTCAGGGCGACGAAAAGATCGCCCGCCACAAGGCTGCGTGTGTCAATAGAGACCCCAGTTGCGGTCCAATCGCGCGCACCAACGCCGCCCGTGGCCGCAATTGCGGCATCCCGTGTCCAGAGCGCGTTCAAGACCACACCACAGGTCTGCCCAGACCGCGACCGCGCCTCATGCGCCGGTTCCATCGAGTGCTGCCACGGCTACGCTCGCCTGTTCGAGATCGTCAAAGGGCAGCACGTCTTCTCCGATGATCTGGCCCGTCTCGTGCCCCTTTCCCGCGATGAGCAAGGCGTCGCCGGGCTGGAGAGCATCGATTGCCGTCAGGATTGCCTCTGCCCGGTCTCCGATCTCGTCCGCCTCGGGGCAAGCATCGCGGATGGCCGCCCGTATCTGGGCGGGCTCTTCCGAGCGGGGGTTGTCGTCAGTGACATAGACCGCATCCGCACTGGCAGCAGCCGCCGCACCCATCAGGGGCCGTTTGCCGCGATCGCGGTCCCCTCCCGCGCCAAAGACGACGAACAGCCTTCCCAGGACATGCGGACGCAGCGCCGCGAGCGCGGTCGAGAGCGCATCGGGGGTATGGGCATAGTCGACGAAGACCGCCGCACCATTGGCGCGCGTCGCCGCACGCTGCATCCGGCCCCGCACCGTCTTGAGGCCTGGCAGGGTATCGAACACCCGGTCGGGGTCGAGGCCGGCACCGATGGCAAGCCCGGCCGCGACCAGCGCATTGTGCGCCTGGAAACCACCGATAAGATCGAGACGGACCCGATGAGTCCTTCCCGACCATACGAACAGGATCTCCTGGCCGGTGGGATCGAACCGGTGCGCTGCAAGTCGCAGATCGCATGCTTCCGCGCGTCCGACACGGATCACCTGATGCCCCCTCGCCAGCGCAGTCTCAGCAAATCGCTGGCCCGAAGGATCGTCTACGTTGATCACGGCCGCACCGCCGCGCGGCAGTACCCTGTCGAACAGACCGAGCTTCGCTCGACAATAGGCTTCGAAATCGGGGTGATAATCTAGGTGGTCGCGGGTGATGTTGGTAAAACCCGCCGCCGCGAGGCGAACCCCGTCCAGACGGTGCTGGTCGAGCCCGTGGGACGAGGCTTCCATGGCGGCATGGGTGACGCCCTTGGCTGCGAGCTCCGCGAGCAATGCGTGCAGCGTGATCGGCTCCGGCGTCGTGTGCGCAAGGGCCGCGGAGACCATGCCCTCGACGCCGGTCGTGCCGAAATTGACCGCTGGCAACCCGGTCCCCTCCCAGATTTGCCGGGTGAAGCTCGCCACCGAGGTCTTTCCGTTCGTGCCCGTGATCGCGACCATCACCTCGGGCTGTCCGCCAAACCACCGGGCCGAAGCCATGGCGAGGGCCCGGCGCGGGTTGTCGTGCAGAATGACTGGAACCTCCAAAGGCCCAAGGTCCTCGGTCGCAAGCGCTAGGCCGTCGGCGTCGGTCAGAACCGCCACGGCCCCCATGCGCAGCGCATAGGAAACGAATGCCGCCCCATGCACCGCACGCCCGGGCAGGGCCGCAAACAGCTGCCCCGGCCGGGTACGGCGGCTGTCGACGCAAAGCCCGGTAATCTGCGGCATGGGTCCCGACCAGTCTCCGGCACGACGGGCTCCCGCCAGCAAGCCGAGCGCCTCGAACCCCATCAGCTTGTCGGCCCGATCTGAGGCCATGGATCCTCCGGTCATTGCGGTCCGGTACTTCGAACGCAGCTATTCGGTAACCGCCAATGTGTAAAGCGGCGGCTCGGTGGCGACGGGGGTAAAATCGGGCCGCAGACCCATGATCGGTGCCAGACGGTTCAGCGCTGCCGCAAACACTGGAGCCGCCGTCCAGCCGGCAGTGCGGATCGCCTGACCGTTGATCACGACCTCCGGCTCGTCGAGGGCGATGACCATGACGTATTTCGGGGCGCTTGCCGGAAAAATCCCTGCGAACGTTGAGATGACCTTGTCGGTCGCATATCCGCC
>JBBQYB010000107.1:0-11896 GCA_038209095.1 Rhodobacterales bacterium | reverse complement strand
TACCACCAGGGGATGCCGTTGACCCCGGAGACGATTGTCTACTCCGGGCCGAGCAAGGGAGGGATCTTGGGCACGACCTGCGGGACGGAATGGGCCTTGAGCGTCACCACGACGTCGTCTTGCGGGCCGAGGGCCGCGGGATCGTCGGAGGCCGTGACGGGCACGGTGAAGGTGCCCTCCTCCTCGATCAGGGTGAGGCCATTTGCCTGCATGGCGGCAAGATGGGGACCGCGCGCGACGAGGCTCACCTCGGCTCCCGACTTGGCGAGTTTCGCGCCCATGTAGCCGCCGATGGCACCGGCGCCGAAAATGCAGATCTTCATGGGTTCAGACCTCGGCTGTCAGACCGAGTTTCTCGGCGAGGCCGATCCGCTGGAGCTTGCCGGTGGCCCCCTTGGGAATCTCGTCGAGGATGACGATCTTGCGCGGGGCCTTGAAATCCGCGAGGCGTTCCAGGGCGAAGGCGCGGATCTCCCTATCGGTGGCGGAATGGCCCTCGCGGAGCACCACGGCTGCCGCGACCTCCTCGCCGAGCTTGGGATGCGGCAGGCCGAAGGTCACCACCTGGGCCACGGCCGGATGGTCCATCAGGACGGCATCGACCTCGAGGGGGGAGACCTTTTCGCCGCCGCGGTTGATGATCTCCTTGAGGCGGCCGGTGAGGTTGAGATAGCCCTCCGGGTCGAATGCGCCCTGGTCGCCGGTGCGGAACCAGCGCTTGCCGTCGGCCTCGAAGAAATTCTTGGCGTTGGCCTCAGGGTTGCCCTCGTAGCCGGGCGTGACGTTCAGGCCGGAGATCACCACCTCGCCGGTGGCGTCCATGGCGAGCAGCCGGTCTTCGATCTCGTGGGCGACGCGGACTTCGGGGCCGGCGGCTATGCCGACCGAACCGGGCTTTTGCGCGCCGCGACCGAGGGGGTTCGAGGCCATCTGGTGGGCGGCCTCGGTCATGCCGTAGCTCTCGATCACCGGCGCGCCGAAGGTCTCGGAGAGGGCAATCATGACTTGGGGCGGCAGGGAGGCGGAGGACGAGCGGATGAGGCGCAGATCGAGCCGGGCGACGATCTCGGCGTTGCGCGGGGCGCGCGCGAGGATCGCCTGGTGCATCGTGGGCACGGCCGTGTACCAGGTGGGCCGGACCTGGTCGAAGAGGCCAAAAATCTTGAGGGCGTCGAACCCCGGCGCGCACCAGATCGAGGCTCCGGCCGCGAGGCTGGAGGCGACGGCGGCGATGAGGCCGTGGATGTGGAAGAGCGGCATCACGTTGAGGCAGCGGTCGGCGGGCGTGAGGGCGAGGGTGGCCCCGATATGGCGGGCGGAGGCCGCGACGTTGCGCTGCAGGAGCGGCACGATCTTGGGTCGCGAGGTGGTGCCGGAGGTGTGCAGGATCAGGGCGATGTCGTCGGGGCCGGGCTCGGAGGTGTCGGGAGTGCCGGGGGCCGGGCTCTCGGCGGTGAGCTTGAAGTCGCCCGCGGCCGTGCCGGGGGTGAGGCGCAGCACGGCGAGGTCGTGCCGGGCGGCGGCCTCGAGAGCCGGGCCGTCGTAGCCTTCGGCGAGGACGATCGCTTTTGCCTTGAGGTCGGAGAGGTAGAAGTCGAATTCGTCGGTGCGGTAGGCGGGGTTCAGCGGTGCGGTCGTGGCGGTCTGGGCGATGGCGATGAAGGCGGCTGCCATCTCGGGCCCGTTTGGCAGGACGATGGCGACCCGGTCACCGCGCCCGACCCCGGCCGCGTGCAGTGCCGTGCGGGTGCGCCGCGCCAGATCGCGCAGGCCGCCATGGGTCAGCCAGGGGCGATCCGCGGCTCCGATGGCGTTTGCCGCATCGGCGGGCACAGCGAGGAGGGTCTTGAGCGTATCCGACATGAAGATATTCCGTTCCAGATTATGCGAGCAGGGGCGTGCCCCTAAGTCTATTCTGCGAGCGACGGTTTCCGCCGGGCGTCGCGCAGGCGCTTGAAGACCGGAAACAGAAACAGGAGCAGGGCGATCACCATGAAGGTTCCCGACAGCGGGCGCTGGAAGAAGGCGAAAACGTCGCCCTGTTCCGCGATCAGCGTCTGGCGGAAGCTTTTCTCCATCAGCGGTCCGAGCACAAGGGCGAGCACGAGCGGGGCCAGGGGGTATTCCGCCTTGCGCAAAAGATAGCCCGCGGCTCCGAACCCGAGGATCAGCCAGACGTCGTGCATCTTGCCGTTGGGGGCGAAGCCGCCGACGATGCACAGGACGAGCACGACGGCACAGAGCACAGTGAAGGGCATGCGGAGCGCCCAGACGAACACCGGGATGAGGGCGATATTCACGATCACGGCGGCGAAATTGGCAGTGTAAAGGGAGGAGATGAGGCCCCAGATGAAATCGGGCTGTTCGATGAAGAGCATGGGCCCCGGTGTCAGGCCCCACATTACCATGCCGCCGAGGAGGAGTGCCGTGGTGGGCGAGCCGGGGATGCCCAGCGTGAGCATGGGAAGCATCGAGCCGGTGGAGGCCGCGTTGTTGGCGGTCTCGGGGGCGAGCACGCCCTCGACATTGCCCTTGCCGAAGGTCTCTGGGGATTTGGACGAGCTGCGCGCGATGCCGTAGGCCATGAGGGCCGCGGGGGTGGCCCCGGCGGCGGGCAGCATTCCGACGAAGAAGCCGATCAGCGAGCCGGAGGTCATGGTCTTCCAGCAGCGGCGCAGGATGCGCAGGCCGGCGGAGAATTCGGCCCAGGTGACTTTGGCGGGGGTGACGGTCGGGGCGGTTTTCGACTGTTCGATGGTCCAGAGCACCTCGCCGATGCCGTAGACGCCGATGGCGAGCACGAGGAAGCTGATTCCGGCGTAAAAGCCGGGGAGGTCCATGAAGACGAGACGGGGCTGGCCTGAGATCATGTCGAGACCGACGGTCGCGAGGGCGAGGCCAAGGCAGATCATGACTACGGTCTTGAGGATGTCGTCGCCGCCAAGGCCCACAAAGGTGGTGAAGGCCAATAGGACCAGCGCGAATTCCTCCGCCGGCCCGAAGGCGAGAGCCACTTCGGCAAGGGGGGCTGCGAAGAGGGTGAAGAGGATGACGGAGATCGTGCCGCCGACGAAGGACCCGACCGCCGCCGCGATCAGCGCGAGGGCCGCCTTGCCCTGCTGGGCCATGGGCCGGCCGTCGAAGGTGGTGGCGACTGCGGTGGAGGCACCCGGGATTCCGAGCAGGATCGAGCTGATGGCACCGCCGTACATCGCGCCGTAATAGATCGCGGCGAGCAGGATGATCGCGGAGGTGGGCGGCACGATGAAGGTGAGTGGCAACACGATGGCGACACCGTTGACCGAGCCCAGCCCAGGCATCGCGCCGATGAACAGACCCACCGTGACGCCGATCACGACGATCAGGATGTTGATCGGCAAGAGGGAGACAGCAAACCCGTCCGCCAGCAGAGACAGCGTTTCCATGGCCTGCGTCCCTCAGAAAAAGATGCGGTAGAGCGGGAAGAACAACGGCTCGGTGATCCCCTTCGGCATCAGGATGCGCAAGGTGACCTCGAAGAAGAAGAACAATACGAGGAGCGTCCCGACCACGATGGAGCCGGTCAGGACCCAGCCATGACGGCCGTAGAACTTCAGGTACCAGATCAGGAAGGCCGGGAGGGCTATGTAGGTGCCGAGGAGCGGCATCAGGGCCACCGCGACGACGAGGGCCGCCATGACGCTCGCGACCTGACCGATCATGTCCGGATCGAAGAAGGGCTCGGACGGGGCCGCCGTGCGCAGAGACTTGATCAGGATCCCGGCGGAGGCGAGGAACATTATGAACGACAGCCAGAACGGGAAAGCGCCGCCGCCCGGGCCGGAGCCTTCGACCCAGCCGATAGGCAGGGCGACGGCGTAGTACATGAAGTAGGCAGACAGGCCCATCAGGCCGAGTGCTATCAAGCTCTCAGATTTCAACATCCGAACCTCATGGGAGAGTGCGGAACGCGCGCGGACAAGCGCGCGTTCCGAAGGAGGGCATCAGTTGATGACGGCTTCGCCCATGGCCTTCAGGAGTTCGGCGTGCTTGTCACGTTCTCCGAGAAAGTAGGTTTGCAGGTCTTCACCCGTGAGAAACTCGGTGATGAGCGCCTGTTCGGTCGCGTAGGTCTGCCATTCCTCGGTCGCGTTCAGCTTCGTCAGCACGTCCGTGTAGTAGGCGACGGCCTCGGCGGGCATGTCGGGCGGGGCCACGAAGCTGCGCTGCATCGTGTATTCCAGCGGGTGACCCAGTTCGGCCATGGTCGGCACGTCGGGCATGATATCGAGCCGCTCGGGGGTGAAGGTGGCAATGGGACGCACACGGTCTGCCTGCCAGAAGCCCAGCGCCTCGGACGGGTTGTTGACGGTCGCGTTGACGTGGTTGCCAACGAGCGATTTCGCGACGTCGCCGCCACCCTCGAAGGGCACATAGGTGTGCTTGATCCCGAATTCGTCCTCGAGCATCGCGGTGACGAGGCTGTCTTCGGCTCCGGTTCCGGTGCCGCCCATCTTGAACGAACCGCCCGCGGCCTTCACCGCCTCGACGTACTGCTCGAGGTTCTCGATGCCGCTGTCGGCGTTCACCCAGAGGACAAACGTGTCGAGCGCCATCCGCGCGAGCGGGGTGAATTCCTCGATGTCGACGCCGATATCGGTGCGCAGAGGCGTGGTGTAATAGCTGTTGAGCGTCGCCATGATAACGTGCGGATTGCCCTTGTTGTCCTCGAGGTAGCGCAGCGCCTCTGCACCGGACCCGCCGCCCTTGTTGACCGGGATCACCGGCATCGAGGTCAGGTCTTCCTTCTGCATGATCGACTGGAAGAGCCGGGCAAGACGGTCGGCACCGCCGCCGGCTCCGCCCATGATCACCATCTCGATCGGGCGCTGCGGTGCCCAGTCTTCGGCGATGGACGGCGCACCGGCCACGACGGCCGAAGCGAGAGCAACCGCGAACGTCGTCCGTCTCAGATCCCGTTTCATCATCGTCTCATTACTCCCTACGGCGACATCTGTCGGTCGCCTGTCACCCCGCAGTTCCCAAGGCCCAGTATCTGGACTTGAGCTGCGACCGACCGGACAATGCGAGCATCTGGTCCCGAACGCAAGGGACCTACTAAAGCTTGGTGAACTTTTGTGTCGGAATACCGAGGGATACCGAAAGGTTCTTGCGCTACGGATCCTGTGGCGCATCAGGTAGCGAGGACCCTCGCCCTGCACCGGAACGTCGTGCTATGTGATGCAAAAGTCGTGCCGGCTCCGGAAAGCCGACCCCCAGGAGAGGATACCGTCCTTGGCGCTCAAGAGCATTCTCGCCGCGTTCTCCGGCGACCCCGAAAGCTGCAGCGCGCTCGGTCTCGCGCTGCATCTGCAACGCCGCCACGCAGCCCATCTGACGGGTGTGGTCTGGCACGGGCCGGACGCGGTGCGCGGAAGGTACCGCAACTTTCTGTCCTCGAACGTGAGCGCCATGCTCGCGGAGCGGGATGCCAGTGCGACGGCCAGTGTCCGGGCGGATTTCGCGGCCCATGTGGCGGCCGAGGGCGATCCCGAGGCCGCGAGTTTCATCGACCTGCATGCCATCGCGGATTTCAGTCTGGCAGAACGCGCCCGCGCCTATGACCTCGTGGTCATGAGCCGGCATTCCGCCGAATTGAGCCGGGAACACGGGGCGGCACGCCCCGATGCGGTAGCGCTGCGCTGCGGACGGCCGGTGATCACGGTGCCGAAGGATTACACCGGCGACATCTATGCGAAGCCCGTGGTCCTCGCGTGGGATGGCAAGCGGGCGGCGTCGCGAGCGCTCGGCGATGCCTTGCATCTTCTGCGACTGGAAGGCCCGATCTTCGTGGCGCGGATCGGCACGGCCGAGGAGCCGGCCCCCGAAGCGGGCGACGACGTCATCGGCCTGCTGGGGCGGCACGGCATCGAGGCGCGACGCATCCTGCGCCCCGCGGGCCGCAAGGGCATTCCGCACGCGCTGGTGGAGATCTGTCACGAGGTGGGCGCGGGCCTGTTGGTGATGGGGGCCTATGAGCACAGCAAGCTTAGCGAGGATCTGCTGGGGGGTGTGACGAAGGACATCCTGTCGCTGGCGGATCTGCCGGTGATGATGTCGCACTGACGCCGGCGGGAGTGCCGCGGCGTCGGCACTCCCGAAGCGTTTCTCGCGTCAGTGGACGAGGGCGGCCTGCTGCGCGTCCGCGCCGATCACCAGACCCGACGGACCCGCACCGACCGGGATGACCGCCCCGTCCGTCACGGCACCGGACAGCAGCCGTTCGGCCAGCGGATCCTGCAGCGCCTTCTGGATCACGCGCTTGAGCGGGCGGGCCCCATAGACCGGATCATAGCCGCGGTCCGCAAGCCAGGTGCGCGCGGCGGGATCCACCTGAAGGACGATGCCCCGCGGCGCGAGGCGCTTTTCCAGAAGGGCGAGCTGGATGTCGACGATGCCGTCCATGTTCGCGCGGCTGAGCCGGTCGAACAGCACGATCTCGTCAAGGCGGTTGAGGAACTCTGGGCGGAAGTGTCCGCGGACCGCGACCATGACCTGATCGCGCGCCTCCTCGGCGTCCGAGCCGTCGGGCAGGTTCGAGAGCGCCTGGCTGCCGAGGTTCGAGGTGAGCACGATGAGCGTGTTCTTGAAGTCCACCACGCGGCCCTGTCCATCGGTCAGGCGGCCGTCGTCGAGCACCTGCAACAGGACGTTGAAGACGTCGGGATGCGCCTTTTCGACCTCGTCGAACAGGAGTACCTGGTAGGGCCTGCGTCGCACGGCCTCGGTCAGGACTCCGCCCTCGTCGTAGCCGACGTAGCCGGGAGGAGCACCGATCAGCCGGGCGACCGAATGTTTCTCCATGAACTCCGACATGGCGATGCGGACCCTTGCGCTGTCGTCGTCGAAGAGGAATGCGGCGAGCGCCTTGGTGAGTTCGGTCTTGCCGACGCCGGTGGGCCCGAGGAACAGGAAGCTGCCGAGCGGCCGGTTCGGGTCGTTAAGCCCCGCCCGCGCGCGGCGCACCGCGTTCGAGACGGCCTTGACGGCCTCGGACTGGCCTATGACGCGGCGTCCGAGGCCTTCCTCCATGTTGAGGAGTTTCTCGCGTTCGCCTTCGAGCATGCGGTCCACGGGTATGCCGGTCCAGCGCTCGACGACCTGGGCGATCTGTTCGGGGGTCACCGCCTCCTCGACCATCACGTCCGTGCCGGCCGTCTCGGCCTCGGCGAGGGTGCGCTCGAGGCCGGGGATGACGCCGTAGGCCAGCTCGCCGGCCTTTGCGAGGTTGCCCTGGCGCTTGGCGATCTCAAGTTCGTTGCGCGCGGCGTCGAGCTGTTCCTTGATGCCGGCAGCACCCTTGAGCTTGTCGCGTTCGGCCTGCCAGCGAGAGGTCATCTCGGCGGAGCGTTCCTCGAGCGTTACCAGATCCTTGAGTAATTTCGCCAACCGGTCCTGGCTCGCCGCGTCCTTCTCGACCTTGAGGGCTTCGGCCTCGATCTGCTTCATCAGGATCTCGCGGTCGAGGGTGTCAAGCTCCTCGGGCTTGCTGTCGATCTGCATGCGCAGGCGCGAGGAGGCCTCGTCCATCAGGTCGATGGCCTTGTCGGGCAGGAAGCGGTCGGCGATGTAGCGGTGGCTCAGGGTGGCGGCGGCGACCAACGCGCTGTCGGTGATGCGTACGCCGTGGTGAACCTCGTATTTCTCCTTGATGCCGCGCAGGATCGAGATGGTATCGGCCACGGTGGGTTCGGAGACGAAGACCGGCTGGAACCGCCGGGCGAGGGCCGCGTCCTTCTCGATGTGCTTGCGGTATTCGTCCAGCGTCGTCGCCCCGACGCAATGCAACTCGCCGCGCGCCAGTGCGGGCTTGAGCATGTTGGAGGCATCCATCGCGCCTTCGGCCTTGCCGGCACCGACCAGCGTGTGCATCTCGTCGATGAAGAGGATGATCTCGCCCGCGGCGGCCTGGACTTCGGTCAGGACCGCCTTGAGGCGCTCCTCGAATTCGCCGCGGTATTTCGCACCGGCGATGAGCGAGCCCATGTCGAGGGCGAGGAGGCGTTTGTCGGCGATGCTCTCGGGGACGTCGCCGTCGACGATGCGGAGGGCGAGACCCTCGGCGATGGCGGTCTTGCCGACGCCGGGCTCGCCGATGAGGACGGGGTTGTTCTTGGTGCGGCGCGACAGCACCTGCATCGTGCGCCGGATTTCCTCGTCGCGGCCGATGATGGGGTCGATCTTGCCCATCCGGGCGGCCTCGGTGAGGTCGCGGGCGTATTTCTTGAGCGCGTCATAGCCGGATTCGGCGCTGGCGGTGTCCGCCGTGCGGCCCTTGCGGACGTCGTTGATCGCGGAGTTGAGGCCCTGGGCGGTTACGCCCGCGGCCTTGAGCGCCTGTTCGGCCGCGGATTTCGTGACGGCAAGGGCGGTCAGCAGACGCTCGACAGTGACGAAGCTGTCGCCTGCCTGTTTCGCGATCTTTTCCGCCTCGGCGAAAACCTTGCCGGTTTGGGTGTCGATGAAGAGCTGGCCCGAGCCTTCGACCTTGGGCTGTTTCGCCAGAGCGGCCTCGGTGTTGGCGCGTGCGATGGCAGCGTCGCCGCCGGCCGCCTTGATGAGGTTGCCGGCGAGGCCCTGATCGTCATCGAGCAGTGCCTTGAGCAGATGCTCGGGCAGGAAGCGCTGGTGGTTCTCGCGCATCGCGATGGTCTGTGCGGCCTGCACGAAACCGCGCGCGCGCTCGCTGAACTTCTCGAAGTTCATGTCCGTCTCCTTACAAGCGCTCTCTTGGGTCCGCCCGAATGGCACGGAACCCGGAGCCTCATGGGCCGCTCACCATGACGCGGCCAATTGAGAATGACATGGTGTGGCGGTTCGTCCGGCTCAAGGCCCGCGGGCAATCTTGGACGCGACTGCCTCGGACGCGGACGACCTTGCCGCCGCGGCGGCGCGGATCTAGAAGCGCGCCAGCCCGGAGGATGCCATGCCCGATCACCGCCTCATCGTCGGCCTCGACGTGCCGCATGCGCCGGCAGCGCTCGATCTGGTGCAAGCGCTCGGGCCGGCGGTGGGATTCTACAAGATCGGCCTCGGCATGCTGACCACGGGGGGCCTTGGGCTCGCGATCGAGTTGAAGGACGCGGGGCACCGGGTGTTCCTCGACATGAAGCTCTTCGACATTCCGGCCACGATCGAGGCGGCGGTGCGGGGTCTGGGGCAATTCGACCTCGATTTCCTGACGGTGCACGGCGATCCGCATGTGGTGCGTGCGGCCGCGGAGGGGCGGGGGGCCTCGCCAATGCGGATCCTCGCGGTAACGATCCTGACGTCGCTCGACCGGGCGGATCTCGATGCGGGCCTGATGGCCCCGGGCGATCTGGCGGACCTGACGGTGGAGCGTGCCGACCGGGCGTTCCAAGCCGGGGCGGACGGCGTGATCGCATCGCCGCTCGAGGCCGCGCGCATTCGAGCCCTGCCCTCGGCGCGGGGCCGGCTGATCGTCACACCGGGCATCCGGCTGGCGGGTGCGGCCGCGAACGACCAGAAACGGATCGCGACACCGCGGGAGGCGCTGCGGCACGGAGCGGATCACATCGTCGTCGGGCGTCCGGTCTGGGGGGCCCCCGATCCGCGCGCGGCCGCGGAGGCGATTCTCGCGCAGATGGCCTGATTGGACGCGTCAGTTCTCGTTGATGTCGCGCTCGATGCGCTTGACCTGACCGCGGCGCGTGCCGAACGCGGCCCTGAGCACGGCCCAGCCCACGAGCGACATCAGCGCGAACACGAGGATCTGGAGCGCGGTCGTGGGGGCCCAACCGAGCCACAGGACGCCGCCCACCCCCAGCGCCCCGACGGCGAAGCCAAGAAAGACCCAGGCCGGTGCGACGATCTCGAGGCCGGCGAGGGCGAGGCCGAAGACGACCCAGAGCCACCAGCTCACGACCGCCCCCGGAGCAGGCCGAAGGCGTTGCGAAACGCGTCGATGGCATCCGCGGGCATCAGCACCGTCTGGTTGCCCGCACCGCCGCCGACGAGGGCCAGGGCCTCGATCTGCTTCAGGGCGATCTGGTACTGGGCCGCCTCCAGCCCGCCACCGGCGATGGCCGCCGCGACGACCCCTGTCGCATAGGCGTCGGCGTCCGCCTCGATCCGGCGGGCCTTGGCCGCCTGTTCGGCCGCATAGAGATCGCCATCGGCGGCGAGTTCGACCGCGCGCTTGCGCCCCTCGGCCTCGGTCACCTGGGCGCGGCGGGCGCGTTCGGCGTTGAGCTGCTGGAGCATCGCCGCCCGGGTCGCCTCGTCGAGATTGACGTCGAGGATCTCGACGCGGGTTACCTGGATCCCCCAGTCGTCGACGATCTGGGCGAGCGAGGCCTGGATCTTCGCGATCACCGCCGAGCGGTTGCTCTGGACCTGATCGAGTTCCATCATGCCGATCTCCGAGCGCACGATGCCCGCCACGGTGGTGGCGATCGCGGGATCGACGTCGCGGATGCGGTAGACGGTCTTCTCGGGCTCGGTGATGCGGTAAAAAACCGAGCTCTGAACCTGGACGAGTACGTTGTCTGCGGTGATCGCATCCTGGCTGGTGGTGGGAAGCTGGCGCTCCAGGACGGAGATGCGGTGCGCCACGCGGTCGAGGAAAGGCACGATGAAGTTCAGGCCCGGCCCGAGCACGGAGCGCAGGCGACCGAATCGCTCGACTACGAATTTCTCCGATTGCGGCACGACCCGCACGGCGAGAAAGAGGCAGAGGATCAAAAAGACGGCGAGGGCCAGAGCCACGGCGTTTCCGCCCAGGAAAAAGTCCGTATCGATCGGCATGTCCATCTGCGTGTCCCTTTTGAGCGCGGCCCGGACCATGCCACGAAAGTGGCTGGGCGAGAACCACTCGAAAGGGCGCGACCGGTCCGGATCGTATTCGGGCGCACGAGCAAAAGTGCGGTCGGATCCGCGGGCAGGCTCTCCCGCACCGCGTGGGGCTCTGATAGATTGCGTGCATGGAGCAGTCCCGTTTGTGTCGCGCCTGTCTGACGGCCTTTTCCGACGGCCAGCGCTGTCCGGCCTGCGGCGGGCCGCGTATCCTGTCGCATCCGGAATTGAACAATCTGGCCATTGCCCATCTCGATTGCGACGCGTTCTACGCCTCCGTCGAAAAACGGGACGACCCTTCCCTGCGCGACCGCCCGGTGATCGTGGGCGGCGGCAGGCGGGGCGTCGTGACGACGGCCTGCTACGTCGCGCGCATTGCCGGGGTGAAATCCGCGATGCCGATGTTCCAGGCCCTCCGGCTCTGCCCCGAGGCCGTGATCGTGAAACCGAGGATGGCCCGCTACATCGAGATCAGCCGCGAGATCCGCGCGCGGATGCTGGACCTCACGCCGCTGGTCGAGCCCCTGTCGCTCGACGAGGCGTTTCTCGATCTCTCCGGGACGCAGCGCCTGCACGGTGCGCCGCCGGCCGTGCTGATGGCCAGGTTGCAGGCGCGCATCGAGGCCGACCTGGGCCTGACGGTTTCGGTCGGGCTGTCGCACAACAAGTTCCTGGCCAAAATCGCCTCGGAACTCGACAAGCCACGCGGCTACAGCATCATCGGCCGGGCAGAGACCCTCGATTTCTTGGCGGGTCTCCCGGTCGGACGCATCTGGGGCGTCGGGCCCAGCGCGCTTCGGGCTCTCGAGGCCGAGGGATTGCGGAGTGTCGCGGACGTGCGGGCACGGGAGCGCAAGACGCTGATCGGCCTGTTCGGCGGGCTCGGGGACCGCTTGTGGCATCTCGCGCAGGGGATCGACACGCGTCCGGTGTCGCCGGGGCACGCGATGAAGTCCGTCTCGAGCGAGACGACGTTCGGGGAGGATATCGGGACGCTGGACGCGCTGGTCCCGATCCTGTGGGGGGTGACGGAGTCCGTGTC
>JBBQYB010000106.1:0-12106 GCA_038209095.1 Rhodobacterales bacterium | reverse complement strand
CGCCCGCTTGCAGGAACCCGCGCGGCCCTGTATCCGGGGCCGGCGGAACGCGCGCCGGTCGGCGCGATGCCGACCGACAAGGGGGAGAACGGGCACATGAAGGTCAAGGTTGCTATCAACGGCTTCGGTCGCATCGGGCGTAACGTCTTGCGCGCAATCGTGGAATCCGGTCGCACCGACATCGAGGTCATCGGCATCAACGACCTTGGCCCGGTCGAGACCAACGCCCATCTAATGCGCTACGACAGCGTGCACGGCCGTTTTCCCGGCACCGTCACGGTCGACGGCGACACCATCGACGTCGGCCGCGGCCCCATCCGGGTCTCCGCCGAACGCGACCCCAAGGCCCTGCCCTGGAAGGGTGTCGACATCGCCCTAGAATGCACCGGCATCTTCACCGACACGGCCAAGGCCGAGGCGCATTTGTCTAATGGATCCAAAAGGGTACTGGTCTCCGCCCCCTCCGGCGGCGCCGACAAGACCATCGTCTACGGCGTCAACCACGACGCCCTGACGGCCGAAGATCTTGTCGTCTCCAACGCGTCGTGCACCACCAACTGCCTCGTCCCCGTGGTCTATGTCCTGAACAACGCCATCGGGATCGAAAAGGGCTTCATGACCACGATCCACAGCTACACCGGCGACCAACCCACCCTCGACACCATGCACAAGGACCTCTACCGCGCCCGCGCCGCCGCCCTCTCGATGATCCCCACCTCCACCGGCGCCGCTAAGGCCGTGGGCCTCGTCCTGCCCGAGCTGAACGGAAAACTTGACGGCGTCGCCATCCGCGTGCCCACCCCGAACGTCTCCGTCGTCGATCTCACCTTCATCGCCTCCCGCCCGACCTCGGTCGCCGAGATCAATGAGGCCATCAGAACCGCCGCCGACGGCCCTCTCCAGGGCGTGCTCGGCTACACCCTCGAGCCGCTCGTCTCCTCGGATTTCAACCACGACCCCCATTCCTCGATCTTCCACATGGACCAGACCAAGGTCATGGACGGCACCATGTGCCGCATCCTCACCTGGTACGACAACGAATGGGGCTTCTCCAACCGCATGGCCGACACCGCGGTGGCTATGGGCAAGCTGATATGATCCGTCCGGTCACGGCGCAACTCCTTGCGTCGCCACTGCGCTGCACCGGTCCCGCAGACGCGGAGCGGCGGGGCACATCTTCATGACCGGCTTCTGAGCGCCCGCATACCGCTGGACGCCCCAAGCGACCTAAAGGCAAGCACCCGGTGCGTCGCCACCCCCAAGGTCGGTTCAGGCTTCCCGTTGAGGATCCGGCTGGCGCGGTGGGGCACGACTGCAGAGCTTGGCCGCCCAAGTCGCTCACAGCGCCGCAATCGCTGCCCTGGCTGACGCTTCGAGGCCAATGAGCCTGAATCCGATGCAACAGTTCAAGGCGCTCACCGACCGCCGTCTTGATCAGGGCCGCCCGTGATCCGCGGACGGCTTTGTTCATGTACCGGACGTCAGACCAAATCGCCAATGGGCAGGCTGCGCATCCGCTTGCCGGTCGCGAAGAACACTCCATTCGCGATCGCAGGCGCGATCGGTGGTACGCCCGGCTCGCCCACGCCGGCCGCCGGCACGCTGAACGGGTGCGGCACGATGTGGGTGGTTACCTTGCGCGGGAAATTGTCCGTACGCACCATCTGGTAGTCGCTGAAATTGCTCTGGACCACCGCACCGTTTTCAAAGGTTATGCCGGAATGCATCGCCAGCGTCATGCCCATGACGGCCGCACCCTCCATCTGGCTGCGGATACGCTCGGGGTTGGCCGCGAAACCGCAATCGACGGCCATGTGGATCTCGGGGACCTCCACGCGCCCGTCCACCACACGCACCCGAGCCGCCGCCGCCACATAGGTCACGAAGCTGCGGTGCACCGCGAGCCCGATCGCCTCGCCCTCGGGAAGCGCCTGGCCGTAGCCTGCGGCATCGGCGGCGACGTTGACGACCTTGGCGAAACGCCCCGCGTCGATCGGATAGACATCTGCGGATTCGCCATAGTTCCATAGTCCATCCGGCAGGCCCATGCCGTCCGGATCGACCTCGCGCGCCGGCCCGATCAGCTCAAGCAGCAGGTCCTTGTGATCACGCCCGGTGGCCTCCGCGAGTTCGGCGATGAAGCTCTGCATCGCAAAGGCGCGCGGCACGTTGTTGACCGACCGCCACCAGCCGATCCGGGTATGGGCCATGGCCTTGCCGTTCTCGCAGCGGAGTGCTCCCACGTCGAAGGGCATGTCGGTATGGCCCATGCCGTTTTCCCAATTGGCCAGATACCCGCTGTCCTCCATGAAGATCGACATGATCGACGGCGCCACGACCCGGTGCAAAAGCCCGGTGACCTTGCCGCTGTCGTCCACCGCTGCCTCGATGTGATCGATCGAGGTCGAATGGTAGTAGCCGTGGCGGATGTCATCTTCGCGCGTCCACTGAACCCGGACCGGCGCACCCACCTCCTTCGACAGAAGGGCCGCCTCGATTGCGAAATCGCATTTCGACTTGCGGCCGAACCCACCGCCCAGCAGCGTCGTATGCACGGTTACCGCCGCCTCATCGAGGCCGGTGAACGTCGCGAGGTCCTTGCGTGTACCGTAAGGGCTCTGCACCGGAGCCCAGACCTCCAGAGCGCCATTCGCGAAATTCGCCAGCGCCACCGGCGGCTCCATGGTGGCATGGGCCATGTGCGCCTGATAATACTGCCCGGAGATGACGCGCGCCGCAGCCGCCTTCGCGGCGTCCCAGTCACCCTGGTCGCGCACCACGGCACCCGGCATTGCGGCTGTGGCCTCCATCTCCACACGAAAGACCGCACTGTCGTAGCTGGCGTTAGGCCCGTCCTCCCAGACGATCTCGAGCGCGTCGCGCCCGCGAAGCGCCGCCCAGGTGTTTGAGGCCACGACCGCGACACCCCCGAGCGGTGCGAAATAGACCGGGGACCCGGCTGCGGGCAACTCCACGACGCGCGTCACACCCGGAATTGCCAGCGCTGCCTCGGCATCGAACGACACGACCTTGCCGCCTACCACCGCCGGGCGCGCGACGACGGCGTGGAGCATCCCCGGCAGGCTCACATCGGCCCCGTAGACGGCCTTGCCCGTAGTGATGTCGTGCAGATCGGTAATCGGCACCGACCCCGTGCCGATATAGCGAAACTCGGATTCGTCCCTGAACGCCAGGTTCTCCGCCGCCGGTACGTCGAGCGCCATGGCCGCCGCCGCCAGATCGCCGAACCCGAGACTGCCGTTCGGCCCGGTCACTTCATGGACACCGACCGTCACATCGCCCTCCGCGACGCCCCATTCGGCCGCCGCCGCGCGGGCGAGCATGGTGCGCACGGCCGCACCCATCTGGCGCATCGACTGGATATGATGGCGCATCGACCGCGAGCCGTCGGTGTCCTGGTTGCCATAGCGCGGCTCGTCGCCGGGTGCCTGCACGATCGTCACGCGCGCCCAGTCGGCACCCATCTCGTCGGCCAGCACCATCGGCAGGCTGGTGCGCGAACCCGTGCCCATCTCTGCGCGATGGGCCACGATCGTCACCGTGCCGTCGGGATCGATGGCCACGAAGATCCGCGGGTCGGTGACGACGCCGTTGGGCATGTCGCTGCCGCCGACCGCATATCCCTCGAACGCCGCCAAGGGCCCCGCGAAGGACGCGAGCGCCAGACCGGCCCCCGACCCGACGAGGAACACGCGTCGATCGACCTTCAGGATCGTCATCGCAGGTTTGGTGGCGCGCTCGGCGCGCACGAGCTTCTCTATTGCGTGCATCATGGCTCAGATCCCCGTGGCTGCGAGACGGACGGCTTGGACGATGCGCTCGTAGCAGCCGCAGCGGCAGATGTTGTCGCGCATGCCGACCAGGATCTCGTCGTCGCTCAGGTTCGGCTTTTCGGCGACGAGCGCCGCCGCCTGCATGATCTGCCCGGCCTGGCAGAATCCGCATTGCGGCACGTTCATCTCTCGCCAGGCGCGCTGCACGGGATGATTGCCCGCGGGGTCCAGCCCCTCGATCGTCACGACCTCGGCTCCCTCCACGTCCCCCAGAGTGATCATGCAGCTGCGTTCCGCGCTGCCGTTCACGTGGACGGTGCAGGCCCCGCACAGCCCCGCGCCGCAGCCGTACTTCGTGCCCGGAAGGCCCGCGATGTCCCGGATCGCCCAGAGCAAAGGCATCGCGGGATCGGCGTCTATCTCCGAACTGACGCCATTGAGCACAATGCGTGTCATCGCCTGCTATCCTCCCCTAGTTCCGCGGCTCCCCTGCACGGCTTGCGCTGAGGGTACGCTTCTCACGGCGTTTAGGCAAACAAATCGAACTCCACCGGCAATCGGCAGCATGGTTATGCCCCCGAGCCACCAGGGGACAGTCACCGCAGCGTCCGGCATCCGGATCCGGACCACACGGGTCGCCTATAACCAAAGTCGTGCTGGCCGCGGCGCGATCCGTGTGAGACAGTATCAATCGCATCGGAGGTATTCGACATCCGATCAATCTGGGAGAACGACAATGGCCTGGACGACACCCGTCATGACCGACATCAGCTGCGGCATGGAAATCAACATGTATTCGCCCGCCGACGATCGCGACGAAGACACGTTGTTCTGAGGACTCTGCCGACGCGCGGGGCATCGTGATGCTCCGCGCGCGCATCCTCGGCGCGGCGGCAGGCGGAGGTCTGCCGCAGTGGAATTGCGGCTGCCGAAACTGCGGCCTTGCCCGGTCCGGACGCATCCCTTCGATGACCCAATCCAGCCTCGCGGCAAGCGCGGACGGCAAACACTGGGCAATTCTGAACGCGTCGCCCGACATTCGCACCCAGATGGCCCAGGCGACACCGCTCCACCCGACGGGTCCGCGCGCGTCCCCGGTCAGCGCCGTCGTGTTGACGAATGGCGATCTGGACCACGTGGCCGGCCTGCTCGGCCTGCGGGAGAGCCAGGCCTTTACACTCCATGCGACCCCGGAGATCCACGACGTGCTCGACGCCAATCCGATCTTCCAGGCGCTGTCCTCCGATCTGGTCCGGCGCGAACCCATCGACCTCGACACCCCCACGGAAATCGTTCCAGGGCTCTCGGCCGAACTGTTCGCGGTTCCGGGCAAGGTCCCGCTCTACCTCGAAGGGGCGGAGGTGCGCACGGATCTCGAAGGGGAACAGACCGTGGGCGTGCGTCTGAATGCCGGCGGCCGGGACGCCTTCTATATTCCCGGCTGCGCGGCGCTCACACCAGCGCTCACGGACCGGCTGCGGGACGCGGCCCTCGTGCTCTTCGACGGCACCCTCTGGCAGGACGACGAGATGGTCCGCGAAGGTGTCGGGACCAAGACCGGGTGGCGCATGGGCCACATGTCCATGAGCGGCCCGGACGGCACCATCGCGGCCTTTGCGGATCTCGGCGTGCGGCGCCGGGTCTTCGTCCACATAAACAACACCAACCCGGTCCTGCGGCCGGACTCTCCCGAGCGGGCCGAAGCCGAGGCCGCTGGCTGGGAGATTGCCGCCGACGGCATGGAGATCGAGCTGTGACCCCTTCGCGTTCCGAATTCGAAGCCCGCCTGCGCCGGATCGGTGCCGAGCGTTATCACGACAAGCACCCGTTCCACCGCCGGCTGCATTCCGGGGAATGCGCCCCGGACGAGGTCCGCGCTTGGGTGGTGAACCGCTTCTACTACCAGTCCCGCATCCCGATGAAGGATGCGGCCTTCATGAGCCGCGTCGAGGATCCCGCCCTGCGCCGGGCCTGGCGCTCGCGGATCGAGGATCACGACGGCGCCGGCGAGAACGAGGGTGGCATCCGCCGCTGGCTGCGCCTCGCCGAAGCCGTGGGCCTCGATCCCGCCTATGTCGCCTCCGCACGGGGCGTGATGCCCGCCACCCGCTTCGCGGTGGAGGCCTATGTGCGGTTCGTGCGCGACCGGACGCTGCTGGAAGCGGTGGCGGCCTCGCTCACCGAACTCTTTGCCCCGGCGATCCATGCGGCCCGGATCGAGGGTCTGCTCGCGAATTACGCCTTCGCCAACGACGCGAGCCTGTCCTATTTCCGCAACCGGCTGAGCGAGGCCCCGAAGGACGTGGCCTTCGGTCTCGCCTGGGTGCTCGACCACACAGACACGGCCGAGAAGCAGGACGCCGCCGCCGAAGCGCTGATCTTCAAGACCGACGTGCTCTGGGCGCAACTCGATGCGCTGGAGGCCGCCTATGTGGCACCCGGCCGGATACCCCATGGGGCCTGGCGCCCCGGCGAGGGCCTCTTGCGCATCGAGGGTGCTGCATGAGCCTCGAGCCTTCGTCGGTCCCGGTCCTGCCGCGCGGCGTGCGGCTGCATTTCGACAAGGTTCGAGACGGCTGGGTGCTGCTCGCGCCGGAGCACGCCATCCGGCTTGACGCCATCGGTCATGCGATCCTGAGCGAGATCGACGGCATCAACAGCCTTGGCGGCATCGCGCATGACCTCGCCGCGCGCTACGATGCGCCGGTGGACAAGGTGGGGGCCGACTGCGAGGCCTTTGTGGCGAAGCTCGTCGACCGCCGCATTCTCGACCTCGTATGACCGTGCCGGCACCCCCCATCGCGATGCTGGCGGAATTGACGCATCGCTGTCCGTTGTCATGTCCCTATTGCTCCAACCCGCTCGATCTCGCGCGCAAGGAGGCCGAGTTGCCGGCGGCGATCTGGGGCGACGTGTTCCGCCAGGCGGCGGATCTGGGCGTGCTCCAGTTGCACCTCTCGGGCGGGGAGCCGGCGTCGCGGCGCGATCTGTCGGAGATCCTGGGCCATGCGGTCGCGGCGGGTCTCTATACCAATCTCATCACCTCCGGGATCGGCCTGACCGAGGCGCGGATCGCGGCGCTGGCCGATGACGGTCTCGATCACGTGCAGCTGTCGCTGCAAGGCACGGACGCGGAGATGGCCGATGCGATCGGCGGCTATGCCGGCGGGTTCGCGCGCAAGATGGCGGTGGCAGGGATGCTGGCCGCGGCGGGCCTGCCGCTGACGCTGAACTTCGTGATGCACCGGCGCAACATGCACCAGCTGCCCGCGGCGATCGAGATGGCCATCGCGCTCGGGGCGCGGCGCATCGAGGTGGCGACGGTGCAGTTCCACGGCTGGGCCTTGCCGAACCGGGGTGCCCTGATGCCGACATTGGAGCAGGCGCGCGAGGCCGGACGTATCGTGAAGGAGGCGCGAGCCCGCCTCCGGGGCGTTCTGGTAATCGACTACGTGCCGGCCGATTATCACGCGAGTTATCCCAAGGCCTGCATGAACGGCTGGGGGTCCACCGGGCTGAACGTGACGCCCGAAGGGCTGGTCCTGCCGTGCCATGGGGCGCAGGAGATCAAGACGCTCAGGTTCGACAACGTGCGCGACCGGCCGCTGGCCGAGATCTGGCGCGACGGGGCCGCGTTCAACGCCTATCGCGGGACCGACTGGATGCAGGAGCCCTGCCGGTCCTGCGAGCGCAAGACCATCGATTTCGGGGGCTGCCGGTGTCAGGCAATGGCGCTGACCGGCGATCCGGCCGCGACCGACCCGGTGTGCAGCAAGTCGCCGCACCGCGCGCGGATCGATGAGATGGCCGAGGGATTTTCCCAATCCGAGGCCGAACTGGTGCACCGCGAAGCGTAACACGATGTGACGCCTGTTTTATCAAGCAATAACAACAGGATAGAGATATAGCGATTTCAGGGGGGCTACACTTGCCCCGCAGGATCCGCTATGATCGGCCAAAATGAACCCGAACGCCCGGAGACGCCCCATGCTCGACCACACCGATCTGAAATCCATGCTTCGGGACCCCGACCTGCTGCGCGACCAGGCCTATGTGGCCGGCACCTGGGCCGGGGCGGACGACGGCAAGTCCTTTGAGGTGCTGAACCCGGCCCGGGGCGACGTGATCTCCACCGTGCCCGACATGTCGGAGGCCGAGGCCGTCCGCGCCATCGAGGCGGCCCATGCCGCGCAAAAGGGCTGGGCCGCGCGCACCGGCAAGGACCGCGCTGCCGTCCTGCGCACATGGTACGACCTGATGATCGCGAATGCCGACGATCTGGCCGCGATCCTGACCGCGGAGATGGGCAAACCGCTGGCCGAGGCCCGCGGCGAGATCTTGTACGGGGCGAGCTTCGTCGAATGGTTCGCCGAGGAGGCCAAGCGCGTCTACGGCCAGACAATCCCCGGACACCAGCCCGACAAGCGCCTCATCGTCATCAAGCAGCCCATCGGGGTCGCGGCCTCCATCACGCCCTGGAACTTCCCGAACGCCATGATCGCGCGCAAGGTGGCCCCGGCCCTCGCCGTCGGCTGCGGCTTCGTGGCGAAACCCGCCGGCGAGACGCCGCTGTCGGCACTTGCCATGGCGGTGCTGGCCGAGCGGGCGGGCGTGCCGGCGGGCCTCTTCAGCGTCATCACCTCGAAATCGAGCGCGAAGATCGGCAAGGTCTTTTGCGAGCACCCCAAGGTGCGCAAGCTGACCTTCACCGGCTCCACCGAAGTGGGGCGGATCCTGCTGGCGCAGGCCGCGGGGCAGGTGATGAAATGCTCGATGGAACTGGGGGGCAATGCGCCCTTCATCGTCTTCGACGATGCCGATCTCGACAAGGCCGTCGAGGGGGCCATCGTCTCGAAATACCGCAACAACGGTCAGACCTGCGTCTGCGCGAACAGGCTCTACGTGCAGTCCGGGATCCATGACGCCTTTGCGGAGAAACTCGCCGCCCGGGTCGCGGAGCTCAGGATCGGCGATGGGCTGGAACCCGGCATCACCACTGGCCCCCTGATCAACGTGGCCGCGGTCGAGAAGGTCGAGGAGCATATCGCAGACGCAGTCTCCAAGGGGGCGAAGGTTCTCGCGGGCGGAAAGCGGCACGCGCTGGGCGGCACCTTCTTCGAGCCCACGGTGCTGACGGGGGTGACGCGGGACATGATGGTCACCCACGACGAAACCTTTGGGCCGGTGGCGCCGCTGTTCCGGTTCGAGGACGAGGCTGACGTGATCGAACAGGCGAACGACACGATCTTCGGGCTGGCCTCGTATTTTTTCGCCCGGGATCTCGGCCGGGTCTGGCGCGTGGCGGAGGCGCTCGAATACGGCATGGTCGGCGTCAACACCGGCCTGATCTCCACCGAGCTCGCCCCCTTCGGCGGGGTCAAGCAGTCGGGCCTCGGCCGCGAGGGATCGAGCCTCGGGACGGAGGATTACCTCGAGGTGAAATACATCTGCATGAGCGTCTGAGCGCGGGCGAGGCCGTCCGGGCCCGCGAGCTTCCTCTTGCGCCCCGGAGGGAAACCCTGAAACACTCCCCGAAAAGCAAGATCGGGGAGAGAGACGCATGAAGACCATCAAGGGCCCGGCCCTGTTTCTGGCGCAGTTCGCCGGAGACAGCGCGCCGTTCGACACCTGGGACGGCATCACGAAATGGGCCGCCGATTGCGGCTACGAGGGCGTGCAGATCCCCTCTTGGGACACGCGCCTGTTCGACCTCGGCAAGGCCGCGGACTCGAAGACCTATTGCGAGGAGCTGTCCGGTGCCGCCGCCGAGAACGGGATCGCGATCACGGACCTGTCCACCCATCTCCAGGGGCAACTTGTGGCGGTGCATCCGGCGTTCGATGCGGGTTTCGACGGGTTCGCGGTGCCGGCCGTGCGCGGCAACCCGAAGGCGCGGCAGGACTGGGCGGTCGAACAGGTCAAGCTCGCGCTGACGGCGTCGCGCAACCTCGGGATCGGCACTCTCGCCACGTTTTCCGGCGCGCTTGCCTGGCCCTATGCTTACCCTTGGCCGCAGCGCCCGGCAGGGCTGATCGAGACCGCCTTCGACGAGCTTGCCCGTCGCTGGAAGCCGATCCTCGATCATGCGGATGCCTGCGGGGTCGACGTCTGCTACGAGATCCATCCGGGAGAGGATCTGTTCGACGGCACCACCTTCGAGATGTTCCTCGACCGGGTCGGTGGGCACGCCCGCGCCAACATGCTTTATGATCCTTCGCACTACGTGCTGCAATGCCTCGATTATCTCGACAACATCGACATCTATCACGAGCGCATCAAGATGTTCCACGTCAAGGACGCGGAGTTCAACCCGACGGGGCGCCAGGGCGTCTATTCGGGCTATGCGCCCTGGGTCGACCGGGCCGGGCGGTTCCGGTCGCTCGGCGACGGCCAGGTGGATTTCGGGGCCGTGTTCTCCAAGCTCACCGCTTGCGACTTTGACGGCTGGGCGGTCGTGGAATGGGAATGCTGCCTCAAGCACCCCGAGGATGGCGCGCGCGAGGGCGCGGAGTTCGTCAAGGCCCACATCATCCGGGTGACCGAGCGCGCCTTCGACGATTTCGCCGACGGCGGCACCGACGAAGCGGCGAACCGCAGCATGCTCGGTATAGGCTGAAGCGATGCAGATCGGTTTCAACCTGCTGCTCTGGACGATCCACGTCACGGACGAGCATCTGCCGCTGTTGTCGGCATTGAAGGACGCGGGCTACGACGGTGTCGAGGTGCCGATGTTCATGGGAGATCCAGCGCAGTACCGCGCGCTCGGTGGGCGTCTGCGCGACGTGGGTCTCCAGGCCACCTCGGTCGGCGTGATCCCCGACCCCGAGCACAGCCCGATCTCGGACGACCCGCTGGCCCGGGCGGCAGGTGACGCGCATCTCGAATGGCTGGTCGAGTGCTCGAAGGCCCTCGGGTCCGAGGTCCTGTGCGGGCCGTTCCACCAGCCGCTCGGCGTCTTTTCCGGTACCGGGCCTACGGAGACCGAGCTGGAGCGGCTGGTCTTTGCGCATCAGCGCATGGCCGATCACGCGGGGCCGGATCTCACGCTCTCCATAGAGCCGCTGAACCGGTTCGAGTGTTATGTGCTCAACACCGCCGCGCAGGCCGCGGCCCATGTCGCGGCGGTGGACCGGCCAAACTTCGGGTATCTCTACGACACGTTTCATGCGAACATCGAGGAGAAGGACCCGGTCGGCGCCGTGCCCGCCACCATCGGAGCCATATCCCACGTCCATATCTCGGAGAACGACCGCGGCACGCCCGGCCACGGGCATGTGCCGCTGCGCCCGACGCTGAAGGCACTGCGGGAGGCAGGCTACGACGGCTGGCTCACCATCGAGGCCTTCGGGGCCGCCATGCCCGAGCTTGCTGCCGCGACCAAGGTCTGGCGCAAGTTCTATGCGTCCGAAGAGGAGGTTTATGGCGAGGGAATCGCCAACATCCGCGCGGGCTGGAACAACTGACGAGGATCAGATGAGCATCTACGGTATCGATCACACGCGCAGCCCGAGGCTGCGGCTCGGCATGGTGGGCGGCGGCACGGACGCGTTCATCGGAGCCGTGCACCGGATCGCGGCGCGCATGGACGATGAGTTCGAACTGGTGGCCGGTGCGCTGAGCGCCACTCCGGAGCGGGCACGGACCTCGGGGCAGATCCTCGGCCTCGCGCAGGACCGGATCTACGATGATTTCGAAGAGATGGCCCGGCGCGAGGCCCGGCTCAAGAACGGCATCGAGGTCGTCTCGATCGTGACGCCCAATCACATGCACGCCCCGGTGGCGCGTGCATTCCTGCGGCGCGGCATCCACGTGATCTGCGACAAGCCGATGACCGCGACGCTGGCGGAGGCGAAAAAGCTTGCGAAGACCGCCGAGCAGGCCGACGCGCTGTTCGTGCTCACGCACAATTACACAGGCTATCCGATGATCCGGCAGGCGCGAGCGATGGTGCGCGACGGTGTATTGGGGCAGATCCGCGTGGTGCAGGTGGAATACGCCCAGGACTGGCTCGCGACGCCCCTGGAGGAGACCGGTCAGAAGCAGGCCGGCTGGCGGACCGATCCGGCGCGCTCGGGGGTCGGGGGCTCCACCGGCGACATCGGGACCCATGCCTACAATCTCGCGAGTTTCGTGACCGGGCTGACGCTGAAGGAACTGGCGGCCGACCTCCAGACCTTCGTGCCGGGGCGCAGGCTCGACGACAACGGGCATATCCTGCTGCGGTTCGACGGCGGCGCGCGCGGGATGCTCTGGTGCAGCCAGGTGGCGTCCGGCTGCGAGAACGCGCTCCGGCTGCGGATCTACGGCGAGAA
>JBBQYB010000105.1:0-12146 GCA_038209095.1 Rhodobacterales bacterium | reverse complement strand
TCGTCGATGCGGATGGGCTGGGTGATCGCGATCTGCACGCCGGCGATGAGGTTCGCGAGCACGGGGCGCGCCGCGAGACCGAGGATCAGTCCCGCGGCCCCCGCCGAGGCGAAGAGGCTTACGCCGTAGCGCTGCACGCTCTCGAAGGTCAGGAGCACCGCCGCGACCGTCAGGAAGCTGAGCAATATCACGGCCGTGCGGCGCAGCACGCGCACCTGGGTCAGGAACTTCCGCGCGGCGATGTTGTCCTCGGTGTCGATGCTGTGGTTGCGGATCGCGCGCTCGGTGAAATGATTGACCAGGAGGATCAGCGTCCAGCCGGTCAGCACCAGGAGCAGGATCAGGAACAGATGCCCAAGACCGCGGTGCCAGCCGAAGGGCAGATCCATCCGGGGCAGCACGAAGGCGAAGGCCGCGAGGATCATCGCGAGCCGGATCGGCCGGCGCGCGCGGCGCAGCAGCGATCCGCCCATGCCGCTGTCGGTCTCCATGTAGCCGCGCAGCGCATGAAACAGCAGCGCATGGAGTGTGACCGCCACCAGCAGCGTGACGGCAAGGACCACCGGCGGGATCACGTAATACGGGATGCTTTGCAGCACCGTGTTCAGGTCCTCGAGAACTTGGGGCAGGATGTCCATGGATCAGATACCGCTCGACGGTCGCGGACATGCGCAGCCGTCCCTAGGCCGGCGCGCGGATCGGTCCGGCGCGGCGCGGCACGGCACAAACGGTGTCTCGTTACTCATGCAAGATCTCGATCTTCTCGTTTATCAAATCCGCAACCTAGAGCATGCACTCCGGTTTCCAAAGGAAAGATGCCCGTCAAAGCGCCTGGACCGCGACCGCACCGGCATAGACCGTGAGCAGCGCGACGCTTTCCGCCCCGATCTTGCCCGGCCCGCCCCGCTCGCGAAAGATCAGCCCCAGAAGCAGGATCGCGGTCATCACCGAGGCCACCGCCAGCCAGAAAAGATCCTCGCGCCCCACGGCGTGATAGAGCGACCCGCTCCGGTAGCCCAGGTCCGAGATGGTCAGGAACAACGTGTCGAACGTGTTGCCGCCAATGATGCCGCCTACCGCAAGCTGCAGGGCACCCCGGCGCACGGCCGCCAGCGTGGTCACAAGCTCCGGCAGAGACGTCACGACCGCCGTCATCAGCGCGCCCACCACCGACGACGACAGGGCATAGCGCGAGATCATCTCCTGCGCCAGTTCCGCCACCACCCAGCCCGCGGCCCCCATGACCAGCATCAATCCCACGAACTGCACGATGAGGCCCCGGGCGGGCTTGGAGCGGTCGTCCTCCGCGTCGGGCTCGTCCGCGCGCGTCTCCTCGGTGTCCACCGGCCGCCACATCGGCTCCGCCTGCAGGCGCTGGGTGGCAACCACCCCGACGCCGTAGAGCAGCACCAGGGCGAGCGACGCCGGATGCACCCCGAAAAAACTGACCTCGGGGGCCGCATAGGCCACCAGCGGTATCGACAGGAGCAACAGCAGCATCCCGCACTGGAACACATTGGCAAGTTCGGCCGCCGCATGCTCCAGATTTGCCCGGCGGTGCAGCATGTCGGCCAGCGCCAGAAAGGCCGTCTGGGCCGCGATGCCGCCGACCCCGTTGGAGAACGCGAGCGACGCGTTCTCCGCGAGCGCCGAGGTCAGCGACACGATCGCCCCGGAGAACGACGTGGCGGCCCCGAGGAGCACCCCGCCCACGATCGCCTCCCCGAGTCCGGTACGGTCCGCGATACGGTCCGCGAGCCCCGTCATCCGCAGGCCCGCGATCAGGATCACGAGGGCCGCACCCGCGCCGATCGCAAGCAGAACCGTCAGGGAGAGCGCGCCGAACATACCGCGGCAACGTCGCCCGCCGCAGATCGGCTCCGGTTTTTCTGGATCCGATCCCCCGGGGGTCGCCTGAAAGGCCTAAAAGCCGTCTCGGAAGGTGCCCATGACCATCCAGTTCTCGCGCCGTGCCGTGCTGGGACAGATCGCCCTTGGGGGGACTTGCGCTCTCGGCGGCTTGGTCCGGTCTGAGCATGCGTTCGCAAAACGAGGATCGCTACGGCGCGCAGTCCATCCCGGAGGACGTGACCCTCCAGCGCTCCCGGCCTGCGTCAACTGCCACGGCCCGAGCGGGCGCGACAACCCGCCCTCCGTGCCCCCACTCGCAGGACAGTACTCCCTCTACATGGTCCACCAACTCCAGCTCTGGCGCGAGGGCATCCGCGACGACGACGCGAAGAACGTCATGTCGACGATCGCCTCGACGATGACCGGCGCGGACATGCGGGCCGTCAGCGACTACTACGCCCGCGTGCTGCCGGAGGGCGATGCCATAGTCGACCTGCCCGACACGTCGGTTTCGACCATCGTCCTCGAGTGACGCCTCGATGCGTCCGGGCCTGATTTCGCTCGCGGTGTCCGGATCGTCGGCCCTGATGGTCTGGGCCGCGGTACCCCCCGGCGCGAGCCCGCTCCGGGCGGCCTGGACGACCGCACAGCATTCCCTCGCCCGAGCCGCTACCTGGCTCGAGCGCACCGGCGACGCCCACCCCGACTGGGAAGCCGCCGCGCGCGAGTTTCCCTTCGAGGATGCCGGGTGCGGGGCCGACCTGACGGTCCGCTACGGCTGCGGGCCTGCCACGCGATCCCGGGCTTGCTCGGCGCGCAAGGCTCGGTCAGCCCGTCGCTGGAGGGGTTCGCGGACCGCGCCTACATCGCCGGCATCCTGCCGAACCAGCCCGGACCCTTGATCCGCTGGCTCGTCGATCCCCCCGCCCTGGCGCCCCGCACGGCCATGCCCGACATGGACATCTCCGAGGGGGACGCCCGCGACATGGCGGCCTATCCCTACCGGCTCGGCGGCTCCCAATGGATCCTGACCCTGACCTCGGGCATGACGCTCGCCTTCGGGCTTGTCTTCGTCGTGAGATGGGCCTCGTCTGGCTCGCCTGGCACCGCACCGCGGGCGGGCGGCACTGCTGGATCTGGGCCGACGGCGTCGCCCTGCCGCTCGTGTCGATCCTGATGCTGATGGTGTTCTCGACCTCGATCCTCCAGGCGATCACCCGCTCCGACCCCGACGCGCTGGTGATCGACGTCACCGGACAGCAGTTCTGGTGGGACGTGGTCTACGATCCCGACGGGGCGGCCCTGCGGGACGCGAACGAGATTGTCCTGCCCCTGGGCCGTCCCGTGACGCTGCGGTTCCACGCGCGCGACGTGATCCAGTCCTTCTGGATCCCCTCCCTCGCGGGCAAGATGGACATGATCCCCGGACGCGTGACCATCCTGACCCTGACCGCGACCGAGCCGGGACGCTTTCGCAGCCAGCGTGCCGAGTTCTGCGGTCTCTCGCATCCGAAAATGGCCTTCGAGGCCGTCGTCCTGCCGCCGGAGGCCTTCAATCTGTGGCTAACAGATCTCGCAAGCGAGGCGCGCGACGCCGTGACCCCGCTCCAGGTCGCCGGCTGCGACGCCTTTCTCGGGGCGGGCTGTGCGGCCTGCCACCAGATCCGCGGCGTGGCGACCGGCGGCGTCCTCGGCCCCGATCTCACGCGATTGGCCGCACGCGTGACCCTCGGGGCGGGCATGTGGCGGATGAACACCGGCAACTTCGCGGGCTGAATCGCCGACGTCCAGGACAGGAAGCCCGGCGGGCAGATGCCCCCTACAAGCCTCTCCCCGGCCCCGAGATGTGCGCCGTCACCGCCTATCTCGCGAGCCTGCGATGACGGATGCCGCCGCCGACCGCCTTGCGCGGGACCGCCGCCCGAAACGGGATCCCGACCGCAGCTTCGAGGCCGTCTGGGCCTCGCCGGGGGGCTGGCGCGGCTGGTCGGCGGTCAGCAACCGGATCGTCGGCAAGCGCTTTCTGGTGACGGGCTTTGTCTTCTTCCTGATCGCGGGTGTGCTCGCCTTGCTCGTGCGCACCCAGCTCATCGTCCCCGAGAACACCTTCCTCGACCACGAGACCCACGACCAGGTCTTTCCGATGCACGGGACCATCATGATGTTCCTTCTCGCGATCCCCCTGCTGGAGGGGTTCGCGGTCTACCTCATCCCGCTGATGATCGGCGCGCGCGATCTGGTCTTCCCCCGCCTCGGGGCATTCGGCTATTTCTGCTATCTCTTCGGCGGCATCCTCGTGCTCTCCTCGTTCCTGTTCGACGCGGCCCCGATGGGCGGCTGGTTAATGTACGTGCCGCTCGCGACCTCCGAACACCCCGAAGGCCTGAGCGCCAACTTCTGGCCGATCGGCATCACGCTGGCCGAGATCGCGAGCGTCACCGCCGCGGTCGAGATCATCGCGGCGATCCTTTGCACGCGCGCTCCGGCCATGTCCCTGACCCGGATGCCGATCTTCATGTGGTATCTGCTGGTCACCGCGTTCATGATCGCGGTGAGCTTTCCGGCGCTGATCATCGGCTCGATCCTCCTGGAGGCCGAACGCCTCCTCGGCCTGCCGTTCTTCGATCCCGCCCTCGGCGGCGTTCCCCTGCTCTTGCTGAACCTGTTCTGGCTCTTCGGCCATCCGGAGGTCTACATCACTTTCCTGCCGGCCGCGGGCATGGTCGCGACCATGCTCTGCGCCTTCCGGTCAACGCCGTAGAGCGCCGGAGCCATCTGTACATCGCCCTCGTCGGCACGCTGATCATCTCTTTCGCGCTCTTCGCATCGATCTTGTTTGCAGGCCTCTATCTCTGGAACACCCAGCCCCTTTTCGCGGACCGAACGGCATCTCCGGCGCGCCTGCCCGGCCTCCTCGCCCTCGGGCTGGGCGTCTGGGCGCTCGGCTGGCGCGCGGACCGCGTCGCGCGCGCCGGCGCCTTCCGCCGAGCGGCAGGTCTCGACCTCGCCCTCGCGGCCTCGGCCCTCGCCACCGCCGCCTGTCTCGCCTGGGCGCTCCTGCCCGTCGATCTCTGGTCGAGCGCCTTCGCGGCGGTGGGCTGGGCGCTCGCGGCCTTCGTCGCGGTCCATCTCGCGGTCGTCGCCTACTGATCGTTCGTCAACGCCGCGCGCAAGGTCGCAGGCGCGGTGCACCCAGGACAGACCCTCCCTGATCTCCGGCTAATGACCTTCTGCAAGGCCGCCTGCGCCATGACGGCCGTCACCGGTCTCGCCTTTCTCGCGGTAGCCGCATGACAGCCCTCAGCCTCCAGATCCTGCGCCCACCCATCGTCTGGGCCCTGCATTTCATCGCCGTCTACGCGCTGATCTCGGCGGCCTGCGCGCCGCGCGGACTGCTCTCGCCCGATCTCGCCCGCATTGCGGCAGGCGGGCTCACGCTGACCCTCGCCCTGCTTCTCGCGGCCTGGATGGTCCAGGCCCGTCGCCGCCGATCGCGCCTCGATGCGGCCGACCCCGACATGTCGCTGGCCATCGCCGCCTGGTGGAGCGCCCAGATCTCGCTCCTCGCGGTTCGCGCCAACCTCTGGCCCTTGGCCGTCATGACGCACTGCACCGGACAGGGAGGCCCCATGGACGACGCCATCCCCTTCTGCGGCCTGCCCCCCAGCCCCGCCGAGGTGCTTGGCCGCTGGGCGCTCGACCCGGGCCTTCTCGCCGGGCTGACCCTCGCCCTGATCCTCGGCCTCCCCATGGCGGACCGCAGACGCCCGATGGTCTCGGGCTAGCTCCTGGTGGCTTTTCTCTTCGTCTCGCCGCTCTGCGCGGCCTCCATGGCGCTTTTCTCCGCACGGGTGGCCCAGCACGTTTTGCTCACGCTCGTCGCGGTCCCGCTCCTCGCTGCGGGTTTGCCGCGCCAGCGCCCGCCCCCGATGGCTTCGGCTCTCGTCTTCGCCTCCCTCTTCTGGGTCTGGCACGCGCCGCAACCCTATGCCGCGGCGCTGCGGTCGGACGCGGTCTACTGGGCCATGCACCTGAGCCTGACCGGCTCCGCCAACCAGCTCACCGCGTTCGCCGCGATCCTGACGCTCTCCCCCGAGGCCTGGTACGGCTGGCACGCCCTGAAAGCTGCACCCTACGGCCTCACCGCCCTCGAGGACCAGCAACTCGCCGGTGCGCTGATGTGGGTCGCGGGCGGGGCCGTGTTCCTCGTCCTGGTAGGCAGCCTCGCGCGCCGCATCCTCGCCGAACCCGCACCCGGCGCGGAACCATCCCCCGGCCCCCGGCGTCTTGGTCGTGGATGACCCGAGCCGCGCGCCTCCGGTCGCAGCGCAGTCGGCACGCGCCCGGCCAGTGACCCCGGAGGCCCCGAGATGAAACCCACCCGGACGGACGACACGACCGATCCCGAGGCCCCGCGCCTCCTCGTGGGTCTGCTCGCGGGCATCCTCTCCGTCCTCGTCGGCTGGGCAGCTCTCGGCATGGCCACCGTCCTCATCCCGCTCATCCTCGCCTTCTTCGTCACGCTGACCGTCCTGCCGCTCGACCGCTGGATCGCCAGCCGCGTCCCCAAGCCGCTCACCTGGCTCGGCCGCGTCGGCGTGATGGCGGCCCTGCTCGTGGTGATTGCGGCCTTCATCGGCGGGCTCACCTACTGCATCCAGCAGATCGTCGCGAATTTCCCCGACGTGAGCGGGAGCCTGAGCGGCATCCTGCCCTCGGCAGACGGATCCGAGGACGCCTCCGGCCCGCTCTCCTTCCTCGGATCCGATATCCGCTCCATGATCCGTGAGCAGAGCGGATCCTTCGGCGCGACGCTCATCGATTTCGCGACCTCCCTGGCGCAGGGCGTGGCGAACGCAACCGGCGTCGTGCTGGCGGGCACGATCCTCGTGCTCTTTCTCGTGCTGCTGGCCCTCAGTGAGGTGAACGTCTGGGAGCGCAAGATGGACCAGCTCGCCGGCGGCGACGACTGGCGGCAGGTCACCCACACCCTCGGGGCAGCCCTGCGCCGGTTCCTCATCACGCGCACCTTCGTCGGCGTGATCTCGGCGGCCGTCTATGCCCTCTGGCTCTGGTTCTTCGGGCTCGAGTTGCTGCTCGTCTGGGCGATCCTCACCTTCCTGATGAACTACATCCCGAACCTCGGATCGCTGGTCTCGGGCATCTTCCCGATCTTCTACGCCTTCCTGACCCTCGACTTCACCTCCGCCCTGATGCTGGGCCTCGGCCTCGTCCTGATCGAGCAGGTCATCGGCAATTACCTCGATCCCGTCCTGCAGGGCGACCAGATCGCCCTTTCGCCGCTGGTGATCCTGATCGCGGTCCTGTTCTGGGGCTGGCTCTGGGGAATCGCGGGGGCGTTCCTCGGCACGCCGATGACGCTGGCCGCCATGATCCTGTGCAACCATATCGGCGCACTGCGCCCTGTGGCCCTGATCCTCTCGAACCAGCGCAGGCCCGAGGCCCTCGACGAGGCCCTCGGCTGGACGCCGGAGGCCCGAACGGGATCGGCCTGAGCCTACTCCGTGACGATCTCCGCCGTCTCCAGCACCGCATGAAGCAGCACGTTCGCGCCCTTCTCGGCCCAGTCCGGCGTGATCTTCTCGGCCTCGTTGTGCGACAGCCCGTCCACGCAGGGGCACATCACCATGGCCGTGGGGGCAAGCCGGTTGATCCAGCAGGCGTCGTGCCCCGCCCCGCTCACGATGTCGCGGTGGGAGAGCCCGAGCCGCCCGGCCGCCCGCCGCACCGCGTCCACGCAGCCGGGATCGAACGTCACCGGGTCGAAATGCCCCGCGACCTCGATCCCGATCCCGAGGCCCAGATCCGCCGCGATCGCCGCGGCCCCGGTCTCGAGCAGCGCCTTCATCCGGTTTAGCTTCGCCTGATCGGGCGAGCGGAAATCCACCGTGAACACCGCCCGGCCCGGGATCACGTTGCGCGAATTGGGGAACACGTCCACATGCCCCACCGCTCCCACCGCGTCGGGCTGGTTCTCAATCGCGATGGACTGCACCAGTTCGGTGATCCGCGCCATCCCGAGCCCCGCATTGCGCCGCATCGCCATGGGCGTCGAGCCGGTATGGCTGTCCTTGCCGGTCAGGGTGATCTCGATCCACCACAGGCCCTGCCCGTGGGTCACCACCCCGATCTCGACGCCTTCGGCTTCCAGGATCGGCCCCTGCTCGATGTGCAGCTCGAAAAACGCCCGCATGGGCCGCCCGCCCACCGGCTCCTCGCCCTTCCAGCCGATCCGCGCCAGCTCCTCCCCGAAGGTGAGCCCCTTCGCATCTGTCCGCGCATAGGCCCAGTCGAGGTCATGCACGCCTGCGAACACGCCCGAGGCCATCATCGCCGGCGCGAACCGCGTGCCCTCCTCATTGGTCCAGTTCGTCACCACGATCGGATGCCGCGTCCGTATCCCGAGGTCATTGAGCGAGCGGATCACCTCCAACCCGCCGAGCACCCCCAGCACCCCGTCGTATTTCCCCCCCGTCGGCTGGGTATCGAGATGACTGCCCACATACACCGGCGGCAAATCCGGCTCAGCCCCCTCGCGCCGCGCGAACATCGTGCCCATCCGGTCCACGCCCATCGTGCACCCCGCCGCTTCGCACCAGCGCTGAAAGAGCGCCCGCCCCTCCCCATCCGCATCCGTCAAGGTCTGGCGGTTATTTCCCCCCGCCACCCCCGGCCCGATCTGCGCCATCTCCATGAGACTGTCCCAGAGCCGGGTCCCGTCGATCTTCAGGTTCGCGCCGGGTGCGGTCATGGGATGTCCTTTTTGGGAAGTGTGAGCCTTGATAGGTTCAGGGACCCCATAAAATCAAGCCCGTGGCCGCCTGTCAGACGTGCCGTCGCGCGCAAATCTATGGCCACGCCACCAAGGCGCCATGGACTTTGCCCTGTGCCTCGGGGCAAATCGCCCTATATCTAAATTGTCGCTACGAAGCAGCAACATCTGTTTCGGCACTGTCGTGCGGCGGCGCAATTTCAAGGATTTTCATGGATATCGTCGATACAGCAGTTTCCGCTGGAAACTTCACGACCCTCGTGGCCGCCGTCAAGGCAGCCGATCTCGTCGAGACGCTGAAGGGCGCAGGCCCGTTCACCGTCTTCGCGCCGACCGACGCCGCTTTCGCAGCCCTTCCGGCCGGCACGGTGGAGGATCTCCTCAAGCCGGAGAACAAGGCCAAGCTCGCCGCGGTCCTCACGTATCACGTGGTCTCAGGCAAGGTCATGTCGACCGACCTCTCGGACGGCATGTCGCCCGCGACCGTAAACGGCGAGACCGTCACGATCCATACCAAGGACGGCGTGAAGGTCAATTCCGCCAAGGTCGCGACGGCGGACATCGCCACGGATAACGGCGTCATCCACGCAATCGACGCAGTGCTGATGCCGAAAGGCTAAGCACGATGGGGCCGTCTCTCCGGAGACGGCCTTCCTCTTTCCCATCGCTGCGTAGATTGTATATTGGGACGGTCTCGCATTCTTAGTCGAAAATTTCACGACCATTAGTCTGAATGAGGTTCGAACTGCCGTTCCCGAAGGAAGACAGCGGACGCGACCTTTACGCTTCCGCCATCCTCGATGACGAACCCGATATCTTAAAGTCCCTGCCATCGTTCAGACGCTTTGACGAGCAACCTCTGATCGGCAGCGCCGATCGGACGTCTGCATTCAACGCGACGCTGGACCCACGTCCAGCCATCGTTAACGCTCCAATCCCGACAGAAAAGCTGGCAAACCAGTTTCCAGCCGGTTTCCACCTGCCTTCCAGCGTGACCAAATCTGCATTAACCCTTGATCCGCCTCGACAATCAGTGGAGCCGCTTCAAGACGTCCCCGACTGTCCCCACCAACTCATCGATCTGCTCCTTCGAGATGATCAGCGGTGGCGACATGGCGATGATGTCGCCCGTGGTGCGGATTAGCACGCCCTTCTCGTAGCAGTCGAGGAAGGCCTGGAACGCCCGGCGCGTCGGCTCCCCCGGGATCGGCGAAAGCTCAACCCCCGCGATCAGTCCTTCGTTCCGGATATCAATGACATGCGGGGCGTCCCTGAGGGAATGCACCGCCTCCTGCCAGTAGGGGGCGAGGTCCCGCGCCCGCTCGAACAGCCCGTCCTCGCGGTAGGTCTCGAGCGTGGCGAGGCCCGCGGCGGCCGCGATCGGATTGCCCGAATAGGTATAGCCGTGGAACAACTCGATCAGATGCTCCGCCCCGCTCATGAACGCATCGTGGATCGCCGCCGTCGTCAGCACCGCCCCCATCGGGATCACCCCATTGGTGATGCCCTTGGCGCAGGTGATCAGATCGGGCGTCACACCGTACTTGTCCGCGCCGAATGCTGCACCCGTGCGGCCGAACCCGGTAATGACTTCGTCGAATATCAACAGGATACCGTGTTTCGTGCAGATCTCGCGCAACCGCTCCAGATACCCTTTCGGCGGGATCAGGACCCCGGTCGAGCCCGCGATGGGCTCGACGATCACCGCGGCGATCGTGCTCGCGTCATGCAGCGCGACGATGCGCTCCAGCTCGTCCGCGAGATGCGCGCCGTGCTCCGGCTGGCCCTTCGAGAACGCGTTCTGCGCCGGCAGATGCGTGTGCGGCATGTGGTCGACGCCCGTCAGCAGCGTGCCGAAAAACTTGCGGTTGTTGACGATCCCACCGACCGAGATCCCGCCGAAGTTCACCCCGTGATACCCGCGCTCGCGGCCGATCAGCCGGGTGCGAGACCCCTGCCCGATGGCCCGCTGATAGGCGATCGCGATCTTGAGCGCTGAATCCACCGCCTCGGAGCCGGAGTTGCAAAAGAACGCATGCGCCATGCCCTCCGGAGCCATGTCCACCAGCCGGTTGGCAAGCTCGAACGCCTTTGGGTGGCCCATCTGGAACGCGGGCGCATAGTCCATTTCGGCGACCTGGTCCTGGATCGCCGCGACGATCCGCGGCTGCTTGTGGCCGGCGTTGCAGCACCAAAGACCCGCCGTGCCGTCGAGCACCCGCCGGCCGTCACTCGTCGTGTAATGCATGCCGTCCGCCGCCACGAACATCCGCGGGGCCTTCTTGAACTGTCGGTTCGCGGTGAAAGGCATCCAGAACGCCCGCAGATCGTTCGGCGCCTGGGGTGGGGTCGTGGCGGATCGCTCTGACATGGCGGTGCTCCCTGCAGGGCCATATATGAGGTCGCCCTGCCCGTCCGGCTCGTGCCGTCAGGTGATCGACCAGTTCGTGAGGCTACCATTGCACTCGCAAGCGTCAAGCGACTTCGCAGAGGCACCAGGCGGACGACGTTGCGTTAACGTAAAGCGTCCCCGGGGCTGCTCTCGTTAAACAACGTCCCGTTCGTTCTTTCCGGCCGGGGACTTGTCCACGTCTCGGGAGGCGGGTGAAGCCCGTACACAGCCCTCCTCTTGTTCACCTTGATGACGGTAGGGGCATGTTCGTGGGCTCCGTTCGCCGTAATCTGCGAAGTATCGGCTGTATGCAGGAGATTTCCGATGTTAGTTGCAGGCATTACGACAAGATCGTATTCGACCGGGGCCGCTCCGCCCGCGATGGATCTCAAGGCGGTGCTCGAGGCGCAAAAGGCCCGAGGCGGGGTCTCCATCCTGACCCCTCCCTCGATCACGACCGCCGACCCCGACGAGCCTTTCCTCCGCGAAGGCAAGGCACCCGGCATCTGGGTCATGGTCCGCATGGGCACGCCCATATCCGCCAAGGCGGTCAAGGCAGACTTCAGCCCGCTCCAGCCTGAGGCCAAACCCGCGGCTTCCGAAGCCGAGGTCGCCCAGACCCCCGAACCAAAGCTGGAGGCTACCGAGGAAGCGCCCGTGACGTCCGGATTAAACGACGCAGGCTCGTTAGTTCTGGTCAAGGACGCGCCGAAGCCCGTCCCGGACGCGCCGCAGGCCGCACCGGACGAAGCCGACCAGGACGCGTTCGACAACATCGTGAGCGCGCTCAAGGTCATCCGCGGCGGCGAGGCGATGCCCTGGGACGGGATCCTCGCGACGGTCTGATACACGGTCCCACCTGAAGTCCATCGCTCCGCATGCGGTCGGCGATTGCCAAGCCGGCACGGCTGCGGCAACGTCAGGCCCCGGTCGGGGAGGATCTGGAATGCGGGATGCGGAGGCGGTCACGTTCGCGGGTGGCGCGCTCGACAGGGCGACGCCCCTGCGCGAAGACACCGCGCTTTTGTGGACCCGACCGGATGCCCGCGTCCTGGCGTTATGGCGCGGCAAGCCGGTCATCGCGGACACGGGCACGCTAGCGCTCGGGTG
>JBBQYB010000104.1:0-12347 GCA_038209095.1 Rhodobacterales bacterium | reverse complement strand
ATAGGCGGCGATTCCGATGGACAGGACCAGAAACGGGGCGACCTCGATCAGGTTGCGCGCCGTGAATTCGGCGCTGATCACGCCCTGAGCCGGCGCGAACAGGAACAGCACGATCAGGATCGCAGCCGAGACCAGCCAGATCCTCTGTTCGGTCCACAGGCGATAGGCGCCGTCCGTGGTCCAGGTCCGCAAGCGAAGCGCGCGTTCATTCATCGCGGTATCCCCAATGATGTCGTTTCTTCAGTCGTGCAATATCGCCCGTTCATGCAGCGGCCTCCCGCGCCAGTCTGACCCCGACGCAGCATTCCGCCGTCAGGAAGGAAACCGTCCGGCGCATTAGGTCGTAGTCGACCCGGTTGACGATCTGCCGGCCCTGGCGTTCCTGCAAAACCAACCCGGCATCGACCAGCGTGTTCAGATGATGCGCGAGGGTCGACGGAGGCATGTCGAGATGCTGTCCGATCTCGCCCACGTTCAGCCCCGTCTCCCCCGCGCGCACCAGCAGGCGGAAAACCTCGAGGCGGGTCTCGTGACCGAGAGCGGCGAGCGACCGGGATATGGATGCATTCGGTGTCATGCTTCCAATATAACCAAAAACCCGGTTATGTCAACACGACAGGAGTAGTTTGTTCCTCCAAGGTCCTTCGACATCCGCGAAAGACCGCATCGAAAACCGGCTGTTTTCCCCGAAGATTAGAGTTTCACAATGAATTCAGATACTTGACTAGCGTCACATCGTGTGACGCTCATTCCGGACCCTCATTCGGTCGCCGCTTCCGCCTCGGCCTCCAGCGCCCGCTGCGCCTCCAGCCGCCGCCAGACCGCAACGTTCGCGTTGTGCTCGGCCAGCGTCCGGCCGAAGGCGTGCCCGCCCGATCCGTCCGCCACAAAATAGAGGTACTGCGTCCCTTCCGGATTCGCGGCCGCGGCGATCGCCTCCCGCCCCGGATTGGCGATGGGCGTCGGCGGCAGCCCGTCGATCACATAGGTGTTGTAGGGCGTGCGCGCGACCAGTTCCGACGCCCGCAGCCCGCGCCCCAGCGTCTCGCGGCCTTCCGTGATCCCGTAGATCACCGTCGGATCGGTCTGGAGCCGCATGCCCCGGCGCAGGCGATTGACGAACACTCCCGCGATCCGTTCCCGCTCCGCCGCGATCCCGGTCTCCTTCTCGATGATCGAGGCGAGGATCAGCATCTCCTCCGGCGTCGCGAGCGGCAGGTCCGGATCCCGTCCCGCCCAGGCCTCGGTCAGGATCGCCTCCTGCCGCGCCCGCATCCGTTCCAGGATCTCCGCCCGGTCGTCGCCGCGCAGATAATCGTAGCCCGCCGGCGCGAGGCTCCCCTCCGGCGGAATCGCCGCGATCTCTCCCGACAGGTCCTCGCGGGCGTTCAGCGCCTCCACCACCTGCCAGCTCGTCCAGCCCTCGGGCACCACGATTTGGCGCAGCACGTTCCCGCCGGTGTTGAGCTGATCGAGGATCTCCTCCATCGACGCCCCGGCCGGGAACTCGTATTCGCCGAACCTCAGCCCCGCATCCTTGTCCGTGTACCGTGCCGCGACCCGAAAGACCGTCTCATTGGAGATGACCCCCTGCTCGGCCAGCTTGCGCGACACGCTGGCGAGGCTTTCGCCGCGCGCCACCTCGAACCGCACCGGTGCCTCCGCCGGACCCGGTCCGGAAAACTGCGACTGCCCCCATGTGACGATCCCGAACACCAGGATCAACGCCAGGATCAGCACGGTCAGGGTGTTGGCTGCCACATGACGGATCATCGCGCGCTCACTCCACCCGCCGCAGCACCAGCGACGCGTTTGTGCCCCCGAACCCGAACGAATTCGACAGCGCCACGTCGATCCTGCGCGCAACCGCCTTGCCGGGTGCCAGATCGAGCGCCGTCTCCACCGACGGGTTCTCGAGGTTCAGCGTCGGCGGCGCCACCTGATCGCGGATCGCGAGCACGCTGAAGATCGCCTCGATCGCCCCCGCTGCCCCCAACAGATGCCCCGTCGCCGATTTCGTCGAGGACATCGTCACCCGGCGCGCATGCCCCCCGAGCAGCCGCGCCACCGCGTTCAACTCGATCTCGTCCCCCATCGGCGTCGAGGTTCCATGCGCGTTCACGTAATCCACGTCTTCGGGCACCAACCCGGCCCGCGCCAGGGCCGCCGACATGGACCGGAACCCCCCGTCGCCGTCCGGTGCGGGCGAGGTGATGTGATAGGCGTCCCCCGACAGCCCGTAACCCGTCACCTCGGCATAGATCCGGACCCCGCGCGCCTTCGCATGCTCGTATTCCTCGAGCACGACGATCCCGGCCCCCTCGCCCATCACGAACCCGTCGCGCTCCCGGTCGTACGGCCGGCTCGCCCGTTCCGGCTCCGCGTTGAACCCGGTCGAGAGCGCCTTGCACGCATTGAACCCCGCGATGCCCAGCTCGCAGATCGCGGCCTCCGCACCGCCCGCGACCATCACGTCGGCATCGCCCCACTGGATCAGCCGCGCCGCATCCCCGATCGCATGCGCTCCGGTCGAACAGGCCGTTACCACGGCATGGTTCGGTCCCTTGAACCCATAGCGGATCGATACCTGCCCCGAGCACAGATTGATGAGGCTCCCGGGGATGAAGAACGGCGAGACCCGCCGAGGACCCTTGTCGCGCAGCACCAGCGCCGTCTCGGCGATGGTCTGCAGACCGCCGATCCCCGAGCCGATCATGACACCCGTACGCAGCCGGTCCGCCTCGTCTTCGGGCGTCCAGCCCGCATCGCGGACCGCCTGATCTGCCGCAGCCATTGCATAGAGGATGAAGGTGTCGACCTTGCGGGCGTCCTTCGGGGCCATCCAGTCGTCGGCGTTGAACGTCCCGTCCGACCCGTCGCCCAAAGGCACCTCGCAGGCGATGGTGGTGGGCAGATGACCGGCCTCGAAACGCGTGATCGGCCCGGCACCCGACTGACCCGCGATCAGACGGCTCCAGGTCTGCTCTACGCCGCAGGCCAGCGGAGACACCATGCCCAGTCCGGTGACCACAACGCGCCGCATCCCATCCTCCGCCCGCCTAGATTGCCCAGACCCATACCGAACGACCCTTCAGGCGACAACCCTGCCTGCCTCGGGCAACGGATGCCGCTGAGGGTCGACTGGTCACCGGGCCTGCAAAACAAAGCCCCGCGCGACCGGTCCGGTCGGCGGGGCCCCTGAACCCGTGCTGATCTATCCGATCAGGTGTTGGACGAGATAAACTTCACTGCGTCGCCATAGGTCTGGATCGTCTCGGCTGCATCATCGGGGATCTCGATCCCGAACTCTTCCTCGAAGGCCATCACCAATTCCACGGTGTCGAGGCTGTCGGCACCCAGATCGTCGATGAAGGAGGCGCTGTCGACCACCTTGGCTTCATCGACGCTCAGGTGTTCGACGACGATCTTTTTGACGCGCTCTGCGATATCGCTCATGTCCTAGTCCTTCGTTCGTGTCGGCCCCGTTCGGGCGCCCGTCTTATTTGTATGAGGCCGCACACGGACCTTCGCGCTCGCTCATCCGGAGCCCCCGACCCATCTTCCGAGCGGCAAATCCAGATAACCAGACGGGCCTATAGCATAACCCAAGGCCATGGCAAATGTTAATGCATGGGCCCCGCACGGCCCCTGTCCGGCGCTCGGGCCGGCTTCAGATCATCGCCATCCCGCCGTTCACATGAAGGGTCTGTCCGGTGACATACGCCGCCTCCGGGCTCGCGAGATAAACGACCGCCGCGGCGATCTCGTCGGAGGTACCCATGCGTCCGGCGGGGATCGCCCCGAGCAGTTTCGTCCGCTGATCGTCGCCAAGCGCGTCGGTCATTGCGGTCGCGATGAAACCCGGTGCGACGCAGTTCACCGTGACGCCCCGGCTCGCCACTTCGGCGGCGAGGCTCTTGGACATGCCGATGACGCCGGCCTTGGCGGCTGCATAATTCGCCTGCCCGGGATTGCCGGTGACACCGACGATCGAGCTGATATTGATGATCCGGCCCCAGCGCGTCTTCATCATGCCCCGCAGGACTCCCCGCGAGAGGCGCATCACGCTGGTGAGGTTGACGCCGATGACCGCATCCCAGTCCGCATCCGACAGGCGCATCATCAGCTGGTCGCGGGTGATCCCCGCGTTATTGACCAGCACATCCACCGAGCCCATCGCGGCGATGGCGGCCTTCGGCAGGCCCTCCACGGCCGCGGCATCCGACAGATCGCAGGGCAACACGTGGATGCGCTCGCCCAATTCCGCGGCGAGCGCCTCAAGCGGCGCGACCCGTGTACCCGAGAGTGCGACCACCGCGCCGCGGGAATGGAGTGCTGCGGCGATGGCCCCGCCGATGCCGCCCGAGGCCCCCGTGACCAGGGCCGTCTTTCCGCTCAGATCGAACATGCTAATCCCTTCCGGCCAGTGCGCGGACGTCGGCGGCAGTCCCGACGGTCCGCGTCTTCATATCCTTGACGATCCGCCGGATCATGCCCGACAGCGCCTTGCCCGCGCCGATCTCGACGGTCTCGGTGACCCCCTGGGCCGCCATCCAGGCGACGCTCTCGCGCCAGCGCACGCGTCCCGTGACCTGTGCCACCAGCAGGCTCTCGATGATGGAGGGATCTGACACGGCCTCCGCCCGCACGTTCGAGACCACGGGAACCACGGGCCGCGCGATCGACACCTCTGCCAGCGCCGCGTGCATCGCCTCGGCCGCAGGGGCCATGAGTGCGCAATGGAACGGGGCGCTCACCGGCAACAACAGCGCGCGTTTGGCTCCGCGGCTCCTTGCGATCTCCACGGCGCGCTCCACCGCCTCCGCGTCGCCCGAGACTACGACCTGCGCCGGGTCGTTGTCGTTCGCGGCCTCGCAGACCCCGTCCCCGGCGGCTTCGGCGGCCAGGGCCTCGACGGCGGCGATGTCGAGCCCGAGCAGGGCCGCCATCGCCCCCCGGCCGACGGGGACGGCCGCCTGCATGGCCCGCCCGCGCAATCTCAGGAGGCGCGCCGTGTCGCTCAGCGTCAGCGCGCCCGCGGCGCAAAGTGCCGAATACTCACCGAGGGAATGTCCCGCGACGAAGCCCGCCAAATCCAGCCCGAAGCCCTCGACCTCCATGGCCCGGAGGGCGGCGATGGACGTCGCCATGAGCGCCGGCTGGGCATTTTCGGTGAGAGTCAGCTCCGCGAGGTCTCCCTCCCAGATCAGCCGCGACAACGCCTGACCGAGGGCCGCGTCGACCTCATCGAAGGCCGCGCGCGCCGGAGCATAGGCCTCGGCGATGTCGCGGCCCATGCCGATGACCTGCGCACCCTGTCCGGGAAATACGAACGCCCGCATGCCGCCCTCCACGCTCCGTTGGGTGGGGGTCCTAGCGCTGCGAAAGCCCGGCGTCCAGCCTGAGAGGGGTCAGTGACCGCCGTGCTCGTGGGAGGACGCCTCGCCCCGCGCCTCGATCGAGAAGCTAACGGCAACTTCCCCGGCCTTCTCGAAGACGAGCGTGGCCGCGATCTCGCCACCCTCGACCAGCGGGTCCGGCAGCCCCATGAACATCACATGATTGCCGGCAGGAGCGAGGATCACCTCGGTGCCGGGCGGGATCTCGACGCCCTCGAGTTGCATCATGCGCGCGACGCCCCCGTCATCGACCTCGGTCATGTGGATCTGGACCATCGGGAATGCGGCGCGGACCTCAATCAGACGGTCGGCCTCCGACCCGTCGTTGCGCAGCGTCATGTAGCCCGCCCCGGTGCGGGCGCCGGGTGCGGTCGCGAAGCTGTAGGGATGTTCGATGCTCAGGGCACCGACCTTGAATTCATGCGCCGATACCGTCGTCGAAAGGCCTACGGCCAGGATACATGCTGCAAGCGGAAATCTGAATCTCATCGGCTTGGTCCTGTCGAGTGGCGGTGCCTCACGGGCCGGTGAGACGCCAGACGGCGCGAGGCACCTATCCGAGCTTCGCCTAACCCATTTCGCGCCTGGCTCCAAGCGCGCTCGGGGTCAGGCTCGCTCTTGCAATTTGCGCGCCACAGAGTAGAAGGCTGCATCCCTCCACGCATTTTCACGCGCAGCCTCTCGTACGGGACCGGAGGGAACAGGATCCCGTTTTGAAGCGCGCCGAGACGACAGGTATCAGATGGCTCTCTACGAGCACGTATTCATCGCGCGTCAGGACTTGTCCAACGCGCAGGCCGAAGGGCTGATCGAGCACTTCGGGCAGGTCCTCACCGACAACGGCGGCGCGGTCGTCATGTCGGAATACTGGGGCCTCAAGACCATGGCCTACAAGATCAACAAGAACCGCAAGGGGCACTATGCCTATGTCCGCTCCGACGCGCCGTCCGCGGCCGTCCAGGAGATGGAACGCCTCATGTCGATCCATGAGGACGTCATGCGCGTGCTGACCGTCAAGGTCGACGCCCATGAGGAAGGGCCCTCCGCGGTGGTGCAGTCCAAGAACCAGCGCGACGAGCGCGGCGATCGTCCCGATCGTGGCGACCGGGATCGCGGCCCCCGCCGGCCCCGTCGTGAAGACGCTTGATCGCAAAGGATAAATTATGGCAAATCGACCGTTTTTCCGTCGCCGCAAGTCCTGCCCCTTCTCCGGCGACAACGCGCCCAAGATCGACTACAAGGACGTGAAGCTGCTCCAGCGCTACATTTCCGAACGCGGCAAGATCGTGCCTTCGCGCATTACCGCCGTGTCCTCCAAGAAGCAGCGGGAACTCGCGCGCGCCATCAAGCGCGCCCGGTTCGTCGCCCTTCTGCCCTACGCCGTTAAGTAAGGAGCGCGTCATGGAAGTCGTACTTCTCTCCCGCGTCGCCAAGCTCGGCCAAATGGGCGAAGTGGTGAACGTCAAGCAGGGCTATGCCCGCAACTACCTCCTGCCACAGGGTAAGGCACTGCGCGCGACACCGGCCAATCTCAAGCGGTTCGAGACGGACCGCGTGCAGCTCGAAGCCACGAACCTCGAACTGAAGAAGGAAGCCGAAGTCGTTGCAGCCAAGCTCGACGGAAAGACCTTTGTCGTGATTCGGTCTGCGTCCGACGGCGGATCGCTCTACGGCTCCGTCACGACCCGTGATGCGGCCGAAGCGGCCGAGGCCGATGGTTATACCATCGACCGTCGCCAGCTGGTGTTGAACGCCCCGATTAAGACGCTCGGCCTCCACACGCTGGCGGTCGATCTGCATCCCGAGGTCAGCGCGTCAATCACGATCAACGTGGCGCGCAGCCAGGAAGAAGCGGCGATGCAGGCCACGGGCAAGACGATCCAGCAGCTTCAGGCCGAAGCGGACGCCGAGGCCGAGTTCGACATCGCCGAACTGTTCGAGGACATCGGCGCGGCCGCAGGCGACGAGGGCCCCGGCACGGATCGCTGACCCATCTCGCGCGCTCCCGTCGCAAGCGGGGGCGCGTCATGTCTCTCGATCCGGCTATCGGGACATGCTACGAAATGGCTGGCCGTTCAGGCCTGACTGCGGGTGTGGCGGAATGGTAGACGCGACGGACTCAAAATCCGTTTCTGGTGACAGAGTGTCGGTTCGAGTCCGACCACCCGCACCAACAGATCCTGGCCCGTCGGCCGTGCGCCTCAGGGGTTGATCCGGGTGATCTTCGATCCCTCGATCGTGATGCCCGCCATCAGACCCTTCTGGCCAAAGACGATGGCGACAATGGGCGTTTGCAGAGACGTCGTGGTCACGTCCGCACCGAGCCCCTCCGTCACGAGCGCCACGCTTGCGTCGGCCCCGATCTCGAACCCGCCGCTTCGGTCGAGATAGGCCAGCGCGTCTTCCGTCATGAAATAGATCGCCTGGGCATAGGACTGGGCACCGAGCTGGAACCCGAACGAGGCGGAGGCGATGTTGTAATAGCCTTCGGTCACGCCGTTCCGGCGCAACGCGCCTTCGCCAAACTGCCCGCCGATTCCGAAGCCCGCCTTCACGATGTCCGGAAAGACCAGAACGGCCACAGCCTGGTCCGCCAGCGCCCGGGCTGTCACGGAATCTTGCGTGAGGGTCGCAAGTGCAAGATCGACCTTCGCGTCGATTTCCGCGGCCGGTGCCGCGGAAGACGGACCCACCCACGAGACGCACAACAGGATGGCAAGGGCTGCGGCGAAAAGCTGCCTGCCCGGACCGAACCACTGCCCAGACCCTCCGACTGCCCCTGGAAATTTGCATGCACAGCGCAGGAGCATCATGGACCGTTCCTCACGTTCTGTATCTCGGCAAAGGCTCTGACGTCGAAACTTTGCGAAAGCCGCTTCGTCCCCCGACATTCCGTCGCCGCACCGCGACAGACAAGCGCGCTCGACGGTCATGACTAAGGTGTATCCGGTCACGGGTGGTCAGGCCTTCTTCCCGAGCATCCGCCCGATCCAGCCGGGTTTCTTCTCCTCCGCAGGTGCCACACCCGCTTCGGCCATTTCCGGCTGGGCGGGTTCCACTGCCGGACCCTCCACGGCGGTCTGGAAATTCTCGAAAAACTGGTCAGCCATCTTCTTGGCGAACCCGTCGATCAGGCGGCTGCCGAGTTGCGCCAGCTTCCCGCCAACGCTCGCCTTCACGTCATAGGTCAGAAGCGTGCCGCCGTCCGCATCCTCGAGTTTGACGTCCGCTCCGCCCTTGGCAAACCCCGCAGCGCCGCCCTTACCCTCGCCGCTGATGGTGTAGGACGCTCCCGGGACGACGTTGGTGAGTTGCACGGCCCCCGTGAACGTGGCGCTGACGGGTCCGACCTTTTGCTTGACCGTGGCCTCGAAGCCTTCCTCGGGGGATCCCGACATCGACTGGCATCCGGGGATCGCCGTCCTGAGCACCTCGGGATCGTTGAGTGCCGTCCAGACAACGTCACGCGGGGCGGCAATAAGGCGCGAGCCGGTCAATTCCATGGTGTTTTCCCTCCCTGGTGTTCGAGAAGGACCTTAGCGCCAAACCGTCGCAGGCGCGAGGGGGCGCATCCTAGGCTTTTGGTCCAAGGACACCCCCTTGCGGCGGATGGCGCTCAGGGGCACATGCGAGACGAGATAAAAATGGAGCCCCCGATCATGCGAACGATGCAGACCCTCGCCACGGCGGCGCTGACCGCCGGGATCCTCGCCGGCCCCGCACCGGCTCAGGAAACTGAGCGATGCTTCGGCGTCTCGCGAGCAGGCCAGAACGACGGGACCGGCGACGACGCCACGGCCGGTGGCTCGACGCTGGACTATCAAGGAGATGCCTGGCAGGCGACCCCGCGCGGCACCTGCCTGACGCTGCCCGTCCCGGACGCCCCGGACGGAACGCCGCGCCGGGGCAGTCTCGATCCCCTGAACCGCGATCGCCCCTGAAGCGACGTCAGTCCTGCGCGCGGCAGGCACTGATCAGCCCGGTCTCTCGCCCGAAGCTGAAGGCGCGGTCCCGGTCTTCGCGCGTGCCCGGAGCCAGCAAGATCGCGTCGGGCAGGACCGAGCCTTTGGGCCGGTTCCAGGCAACTTCCCGGGCCGTGGCGATCATGTGCCCGAAAAACCCATCCGGGATGGGTCCGAGCCGCGATGCCGCGTGATGCGCCCAGACCCCTGTCAGGCAATCGGCCTCGAGCGCGAGCGCGAGGTCGAGATCCTGATGCGCCCGCCGCGACGCTCCGGTGGACGCCATGCGCCAGGCGCGCAGCGACCCAAGTTCGGCCTGGGCATGGGTCGCCGTCACCCGAGCGACGAACATCGCCGCTCCAAGCTCGCCATGCCGATGAAGATACCGTCCGAGCGAACCGAGAAACGCGAGGTCGAGGGTCGCGGAGCGGGTCTTCTCGCAATAGAAAGGCCCTGCGGCGTTCAGAGCGCCAGCACACGGCGACGGCGTCTCCCTGGTGAAGTAAACCAGTTCGGCGGGCTCGTAGACCTTGCCAAGCTCCGCCTGAAACCGGGCGGCCCAGACCGTCTGCGCATCCCGGTAGACCGCAGCCGATTGGCGTGCGACCTCGAAACCCTGCTTTTGCGGCATGTCCACCTCCGGAATGTTCCCGGGAAAGAACTCGCCGAGGGCTGCGAGCCACGGGCCATGACTGACCGCCGCCGCAAGCAGCCAGAGCGCGCCGAGGATTCCAGCCGCCCACAAGATCCCTGCGCGAAGCGCATTGCGCGCCGTGGTCGATCCCGCCATGGCCGGCCTCCCTGATCTTGCCCACGCACGACTTGACGCCAGATGTGGTCCATGATGCTTGCGCATGTCTTAGCCCGGAGACGGTGAAGGAACTGCTACCCCGCTCCGCCACCAGCCTTCCGGAGGATTTCCCATGACGGCGTTCCAGCGTGCAGCCTTCGGCGCGGCCTTCGGATCGGCCGCTCTGCTCGCCGCGGCATTCGCATTCCAGTATCTCGGTGGCCTCGCTCCCTGTCCGCTATGCATCCTGCAGCGCTGGCCGCACGTGGTGGCCGTGGCGACCGGCCTTATCTTGATCGTCTATCCCCTGCGGGACATTGCGGCCCTCGGGGCCGTCGCCATGCTGGCAGGGGCCGGGATCGCCGGCTATCATGCCGGGATCGAGCAGGGCTGGTGGCCGGGGCCTGCGACCTGTGCAGCCCCGGATCTCGCCGGCCAGACGCCCGAAGAGCTGCTGGCGTCCATCCTCGCGGCCCCCGTGGTGCGGTGCGAGGACATCGCCTGGAGCTTTCTCGGGCTCTCCATGGCGGCGTGGAACGGACTTGCCTGCCTCGGGCTCGCCGGCCTCTGGATCCGGGCCTATGCCTCCAGCTCGGCGTCCCAGTAGAGGAAATCCATCCAGCTCTCGTGCAGGTGGTTGGGCGGGAACTTGCGGCCGATGTTCTGCAACTGCTCGGGCGTCGGCCGTACCGGTTTGCGGCGCAGATGCAGGCCCACCTGCTTGAGCGATTTCGAGCCCTTTTGCAGGTTGCACGGCCCACAGGCGGCCACCACGTTTTCCCAGGTGGTCGTGCCGCCCCGCGCACGGGGGACCACATGGTCGAAGGTCAGGTGATCCTTGGCGCCGCAGTACTGACAGGCGAACTCGTCGCGCAGGAACAGGTTGAATCGGGTGAAGGCCGTGCTCTTGGCGGGCTTCACGTAATCTTTCAGCACCACGACCGAGGGGATGCGGAACTGCACCGAGGGCGAGCGTGCCAGCGTGTCGTACTCCGCGAGAACCGTCACCCGGTCGAGAAAGGCCGCCTTGACCGCCTCCTGCCAGGGCCAGAGCGACAGCGGCAGATAGCTCAGCGGCCGGAAATCCGCGTTGAGGACAAGGGCGGGATGGTCCCGGAGGCCACCCGGGTTCCGCACGAAGCTCGGCATATGGGTCGCTTGCAACATCGACGCATCCCTTGCTCGGGCCTGTGCCGCCGCATGTTGCAGATGCGCAGGCCCGGAACGACTATATCTCGACAAGGACGGCTGGCAAGCCTCGCCTTGCGCGCAACGTACCCGACGCGCCGGACGGATTTATGACGCGAGGCCGAACCGCTCGCGCACGAAAGCCAGCGCGAGCCGGATGCCGTCGGGCGCGATGCCGTGGCCCATGCCGCGCGACACATGGGTTCGCGTCTCGACGCCCGCGGCCGTCAGCGCCTTCGACGCCTGACCGAGGCTCTCGAAGGGCACCACCTGGTCCTCGTCGCCGTGGACCAGCAGTACGGGCGGCTTCGTGACGATCTCGGCAGCCAGCCGTTCGGGCACCAGCAGCCGCCCCGAAAACCCGACGATTCCGCCGAGGGCCGCCCGCCGCCGGAGCCCGACATGCAGCGCCACCATGGTCCCTTGCGAGAACCCCACGAGGATGGTCCGCTCCGGGGGGATACCGCTTGCTGCCCCGTCCAGCCAGTCGTCGAGCATGGCGAAGGCCCGCCCCGCCGCCACCGCGGCGGCGGCCTCCGAGGAGCCGTCGAGCCAGGGTATGGGAAACCACTGAAAGCCCATGGGGTTGTTGACGCAGCGTTCCGGGGCCGTCGGGGCGAGGAACCGCGTGTTCGGCAGATGCGGGGCCAGGGGCTCCGCCAGCCCGATCAGGTCGTTCCCGTCCGCGCCGTAGCCGTGGAGGAACACCACAAGACTGTCCGCCACCCCCGACGCCGCCGCCCGCTCCGGTCCCGTCAGTTTCGGCATGCCGCACTCCCCGCACAAAAAGACCCCCGCCGATCTCCCGGCGGGGGCCGATTGTCAAGCGTCGGCGTCAGGCGAGCGCGCGCGCCCTGCGACGCGACACCAGCCCGAGGCCGCCGATCCCGGCCAGCAAGAGCCAAGCCGCGGCTGGAAGGGGAACGACCGTCAGGCGCATCACCATATCATCATGATTGTCATCGTTCTTTGTGTTCGGATTATCGTCGAACCAGAGATCGACCACTG
>JBBQYB010000103.1:0-12350 GCA_038209095.1 Rhodobacterales bacterium | reverse complement strand
CAGATCGCGGCGAGCGAGGGGCGCGTGCGGTCGGCGGAACGCCAGCGCGCGCTCTGGGAGGAAGAACGCGCGCTGAACCAGGCGCTGGTGACGAGCGGGGCGACACCGCGCCAGCGGCTGATGGAGTTCGACCGCATGATCGCGAACCTCGAGGGCGAGCGCGACGAGCACGCCAACCTGATGAACGCGGCGCGCGAGGACATCGCGCGGGCCGAGGCCGAGATCGAGACCCTGCGCCAGCAGAGGCTCGCGGAGATCGCGGGCCGGCTTGCGGAGGCCCGGCGCGCGGTGGGCAGTCTCGAGAGCCGGATCCGGGCCGCGAACGACGTGCTGGAGCGGCACCTGATCCGCGCGCCGCAGGCCGGCGTCGTGGTCAACATCAAGACGATCACGCCCGGTGCTGTGGTGGCCTCGGGTGCTCCGCTGATGGAGATCGTGCCGGACGGCGACCGGCTGATCGCGCTGGTGCAACTGGCCCCCGAGGCCATCGACACGGTCTATCCGGGGCGGCTCGCGCGGGTGAAGCTAACGGCCTATCGCCGCGCGATGGCCCCCGTGGTGGACGGCGAGGTGATCTATGTCTCCGCGGATCTCCTCGAGAACGAGCGCGATGGGGCCGCGTATTTCGAGGCGCGGGTGGCCATCGACCCGGACAGCCTCGCGGCCTATCCCGACGTGGTGCTGAGTGCGGGCATGCCGGTGGAGGTGGCCATCGAGATCGGCGAGCGACGGGCGGGCGACTACATCCTCGAGCCGCTGCTGCGCCATCTCTCGCGGGCGTTCCGCGAGGAATAGATCGCGGGGCCGGGTTTGGTCGGGGGCGGGAATTCACCATTCCTCAACCCCCGGTCTCCTACGGTTTCCGCCCGGGCAAGAGGTGCGCATCGATGGTGAGAAGAGCGATCCTGCAGATCGGTACGGAAAAGACCGGCACGACCACGCTGCAGAACTTCCTGGCGACGAACCGCCCCGCGCTGGCGCATCGCGGGTATACCTATCCGCGGTTCTGCGGCGAGAAGAACCATACGGGCCTCGCGGCCTATGCCATGGCGCCGGGGCGGGTCGATCCGATCCGGACGGCCCTCGGGGCAGAGAATGCGCAGGACGTGGCGGGCCTGCGCCAGCGCCTCGAGCGGGCGGCGGAGGCGGAACTCGGCGGCGATGCGTCCGCGATCTTTTGCAGCGAGCATTGCCACAGCCGGCTGATCGCGGCCGAGGAAGTGGCGACGCTGCACGCGTTTCTGCGCCGGTTCTTCGACGTGATCGAGGTCTGCGTGTATCTGCGCCGGCAGGACCAGATCGCCCTCAGCCTTTATTCGACCAAGCTCAAGAGCGGCGGGGTCACGCCTAGGCTCCTGCCGCCGGCGGATCCGGCGGATCCCTATTTCAACTACGATGCGTTCCTCGGGCTCTGGGAGGCCGAGTTCGGCGTGGCCCGGGTCCACGTGCGCAGGTTCGACCGCAGCGCCCTGTCGGGCGGCAGCATCGTGCGGGATTTCGTGGAGTACTGGGCCCTCGGGCCGATGGAGGCCTTCAAGGTCCCCGAGGATCTGAACGCCTCCATCACGCCGGCGGCGCAGGAGTTCCTGCGGCGGATGAACCCTCATCTAAAACCGGTTGGCGGACGGCCCGTGGAGGCGGTGCGCGGCCAGGTGGTCAGCCGGCTCGAGAAGGCCTTCGCGGGCCGCGGCGCGCGGCCGGCGCGGTCCGAGGCCGAAGCCTTCTTCGCCGCGTTCGCGGCCTCGAACGAGGCGGTGCGAAAGCGCCACTTTCCCGAGCGGGCGACGCTGTTCGACGATGATTTCTGCGCCTATCCGGAGGTCGAGGACGACCGGGCCGTGTCGCTCGACGATTTCGCGGCGGTGGCGGCCGTGGTCCAGATGGCGACACAGGACGAGGTCGGCCGGCTGGAGGCGGAGGTCGCAATCCGCGAGGCGCGGCTCCTGTGGCAGCGCGACCAGCGGCCGGCAGCCTTCGCGGCCCTGCGCCGGGCGCTGACCTGGCGGCCGCACCATGCCGAGGCGCACCGGACGCTGGGCGAGTTCCTGTTGCGCGAGGACCGGCTCGAGGAGGCCGCGGCCGCGGCGCGGGCCGCTACCGGGTGCCGGCCGGGCAATTTCGAGTACTGGCATTTCCTCGGGATCGTGCTGCGCAAGCTCGGGGTCTGGGGCGAGGCGCTCGCGGCCCAGATCACCGCCCTCGGCATCGAGCCCGACAATGCCGGCGCCCTGCGCGAACGTGAGCAGCTGGAAGCCCGCGTCGCGCAGACGGCACCCGACGCCCTGCGCGCCTGAGGGAGAGATGGACATGAGCAACGAGATCAATCTGACCGCGCCGAGCCTGCGGGCGCTCGGGGCGCAGGGGCTGAAGCTGGCAGGTCTCGGACCCGCGAAACGGCTCGCGGCCGGATCGCGCATCGAAGGGCCGACCTCGATCCTGTCGAGCGTCGCACCGGGAGCCTTCCTCGACGTCGGCGCCTTCTGCAACCTCAGCGGCGGGACGATCAACAACGTCCGGGCGGGGCGGTACTGTTCGGTGGCGGCGGGCGTCACCATCGGGCCGCACGAGCATCCGACGGACTGGCTGACCACCTCGCGCACGGCCTATTATCCGCAGGTCAACGACTGGGACGATCTGATGGCGGGGCCGGACGCCGCGACCCTGCACGACCGCAAGCGGCCCTTCGCCGCTAGCTGTCCGGTCACGACGCTGGGGCCCGACGTCTGGATCGGGCAGGGGGCCTTCCTGAAGGCGGGGATCACGGTCGGGACCGGGGCCATCGTCGGGGCCCGGGCCACAGTGCTGCGCGACGTGGAGCCCTATGCGATCGTGGTGGGCACGCCGGCCCGGGTGCTCCGGATGCGCTTCGCGCCGGAGGTGATCGCGCGGCTTCTGGCGCTCGCCTGGTGGCGGTACTCGATCTACGATCTGTTCGACGCGCCCTTCGACGACGTGCCCCGTGCGCTCGACGTGATCGAGGAGAAGATCGGGGCGGGCACGGTGCGCCCCTACGAGGGGCCGGTGATGAGCGGGGCGGATTTCACCGAGCCCGAGCGGTTCCTCGACCGCGGCCTCATACGGGACGCAAGCTGACCCTCTGGCGCAAAAGGTTCCGGCGCGGACCGATCCGGCAGCCCGCCGTCAGCGGCATTTTTGTGAAGTAGAGCCAGAAGTCGTCGTCGACGGTGTCGAGCGCCGGCGTGCCGCTGTCGGGGTCGATCAGCGACGGATAGGCGAAGGCCGCGGGTGCCGCGCAATCGCGCCGCCACAGGAGCGGCATCTCCGCGAGAAGAACCGGTTCGCTCCAGCGGATCAGGTCCGGCGAGGAGGTCCAGTAGATGCCGCTCTGTTTGACCCCGTCCGGACCGGGGCGGGTGGTGGGCGTGACCGCGAAATACGTGCCGCTCGGGCCATGGCGCACGACGCTCGCGACGGTGCTGCGCAGGCCGGGGAGCGGCGTGCAGACATGGGCGGCGGGATCGGCGATGGCCGTGCGGTAGGGGTCCGCGAACCGGACGGTGAAGCCCGCACCGTCCCAGGCGCGCCAGTCCGCGGCCGTGCCGTCGATGGGCCGGCGCAGAAGGCAGGCCCCGCGGCGCTGGGCGCGGTAGGCCTCCGCGAAGACGAAGACATAGAGGTGATCCCCGTCGCGCAGGATGTTGCTCGGGTTAAAATATCCCGCCCGACGGCCGTGGGTGCCGTCGTAGGGATAGGGCAGGGCCGCGACGAGCCCGCCGTCCGGAGGGCGCGCGAAGCTCGCTCCGCCGTCGGTGGAGACGAGGGCCGTGATCGTGTTGCCCCAGCACCGCGCATAGTCCGCCGCAGCACAGCGGTCGGTGCGCAGATGGCCGTGGTACTCCACATGGGCCAGCGCCTCGATGCGGCCGTCCGCCCGCGGAAAGACGGCCGCGATCCAGGCCCGGTCGTCGAAGGCCGCCGGATCGTCCGACTTCGCCCCGCGGTGCAGGACGGCGCAGTCCCGCACGAGGCTCTCGAGGTCGGGACCGGCGCTCGCGCGGCTCTGGTCGGAGCCTGCCACGAGCCGCAGGCCGCCGCCGGCGTCGCGCCAGGCCCGGGCGGGGGCGTCGGGGATGTCCCATTTCTCGCAGCGGTCCTCGGCCCAGTCGAAAACGACCTCGGGCGTACCGAGCACACGGGGGGAAGCGGCAGCACCCGTGACGAAAAGGGCCATGGCGAGGGCAAAGGGGAGGCCGGATGCGGGCGTCATGGTCCTCTCCCGTGCCTCAGGGGTTAGCCCTTCCTTAAGGAGCGCGTCTTACGCAAACCCTAATGCCGGAGGATGGCCCTCTGCGGGGAGGATGCGATGAGCGCTGTGAGGGAGGTCGCGGACCAGGACCCCGCGGAGGAGGTGACCGAGGGCGTGCCGGAGCGGTCCGGGCCGCGGATCTACGGCGTCATCGACGTGATCCGGCCCGATCGCATCGCCGGCTGGGCGATCGACCGCACCGACAGCGCGGCCGTCCTCGAGGTCGACGTGCTGCGCGAGGGCCGGGTGGTGCGGACCGTGCTGGCGGACCGCCACCGCGGGGATCTGGAGAAGGGCGGGATCGGAACCGGGCGGTACGGCTTTCGCGCGGAGATCGAGCCGCCGCTCGATCCGGGGTTCGAGTTCACGCTTGCTGCAATCGCACGGGCACCGGACGGGGCGCAGGGCGCGCTGAAACCAGTGGGAGCCGCAGCGCGCAGCCCCGAGGCGGGCGCGCGGTTGCTGGAGCGCATCTTTGAGGAGGTCGTGCGGCCCGCGCCGGTGCCGGCAGCGGCCCCGCAGCGGCCGGGGGCCGAGATCGAGCGGCTGGAGGCTGCCATCGGACGCATCGAGCTTGCCCAGGCGCGGCTCGAGGCGGCCCTCTGCGCGGCCGAGACGCCGCACGCCGCGCGGCCGGAGGGCGGTCTGCGGTGGATCGTGGCCGGGGCCCTCGCGGTCGGGCTGGTCTCGCTCGGGATGGGGATCTATTCACTCTTCGCAGGTTGAGAGAAAATTGCCGCATATCCTGTTCATTCACAACAATTTTCCGGCGCAGTTCGGTGGCCTCGGCATCTGGCTGCGCGCGCGGGGCTGGGACGTGACCTTCGCCACGGCAGCCGCGGCGGAGGCACCGCCGGGCACATCCATGCTGCGGTACGGTCCGCACCGCGCTCCGGCGGCGGGCGTGCATCCCTATGCCCAGGGCATGGAGCGGGCGGGGCTGGAGGCGCAGGGGTTCGTGCGCGCGGCCCTGCCGGCGCGCGCGGCGGGCTTGCGGCCCGACGTGATCGTGGCCCATGCGGGCTGGGGGCCGGGCCTTTGCGCGCGCGACGTCTTTCCGGAGGCGGCCTATGTCGCCTATTGCGAATGGTGGTACCGGTATCCGGGGGCGGACACGGCCTATCTCGACGAGATGGCTGGACGCGCCCCGAAGCCGCCGCTGGAGCGGCCGATGCTGGAGCGGATGCGCAACGCACCCATCGCCCTCGACATCGCCTCGGCGGATGCCGTGCTCTGTCCGACGCGGTTCCAGGCGGCGCAGTTCCCGGCGGCCCTGCGGGGGACCTTCCATGTCGGTCACGACGGCGTGGACGTGGCGTTTCATCGCCCCGACCCGCAGATGCAGCAGGGCACGCTAAGCGGGCTCGTCGAGGCGGGGGCGCGGGTGGTGACCTATGCGACGCGCGGCATGGAGCCCCACCGCGGCTTTCCGCAGATGATGGCGGCGCTGCCCGCGATCCTCGTCGCCGATCCGCGCAACGTGGCGGTGATCGCAGGCGAGAACCGCGTGGCCTACGGCGGCGAGGGCATTCGCAAGACCGACTGGAAGGCCGAGGCGGTGGCGCGCCACGACCTCGACCCCGCGCGCGTCAGGTTCGTCGGGCGGCTGTCGCGCAGCGACTATGTCAGGCTGTTGCAGCGCTCGGATGCGCATGTCTACCTCACGGTGCCGTTCGTGCTGTCGTGGTCGATGCTCGAGGCCATGGCCGCGGGCTGCGCGATGGTGGTCTCCGACACCGAGCCCGTCCGGGAATTCGCAGACGAGACCTGCGCGCGGCTCGTCGACATGCGCGACCCCGGCCGGATCGCGGCGGCGGTTCTTGCGACGCTGGACGACGAGGGGGTGGACCGGCGGGCGGCCGCGCGGGCGCGGATCGTGCACGGCCTCGCGCAGGACGCGTGCTTCGCCGCGCGGGAACGCCTGTTTCTCGATCTGATCGCGGTGCGCGCCGCCGCGTGACGCCCTGCGTTTGCGGCTGGAACACGGCCCGGTTCCGGGCTAGGAACCGCGCCCATGACCGAGCCCCATCCCACCCTCCGGCCCCAACCCGGCATTCTCGACATCGCGCTCTATCAGGGTGGCGACGCGAAGGTTCCGGGGCATGCGGCCCCGCTCAAGCTCAGTTCCAATGAGAACCCGTTCGGTCCGAGCCCGAGGGCGATCGCCGCCTACCGCGCAGCGGCGGGTGCGCTGCACGTCTATCCCGACAGCGGCCACGGGGCGTTGCGGGAGGCAATCGGGCGGGCGCACAGGCTCGACCCGCAGCGGATGATCTGTGGTGCCGGCTCGGACGAGATCCTCACGTTCCTCGCCCAGGCCTATGCCGGGCCCGGCGACGAGGTGATCCACACCGAGCACGGCTTCGCGATGTACCGCATCAGCGCGCAGGCGGCCGGAGCCACCCCGGTCGTCGCCCGCGAGACCGACCGGCGCACGGATGTGGATGCCATCCTCGCGGCCTGCACGCCGCGCACGCGGCTGGTGTTCCTCGCCAACCCCAACAATCCCACCGGGACGATGATTTCGAATGACGCGGTCGCGCGCCTAGCGGCCTCGCTTCCACCGCAGGCGCTTCTGGTGCTCGACGGGGCCTATGCCGAATACGTCGAGGGATTCGATGCCCATGCCGCCCTCATTGAGGCGCGCGACAACGTGGTGATGACCCGGACGTTCTCGAAAATCTACGGGCTTGGCGGGCTCAGGATCGGCTGGGGCTATGGGCCTGCGCATGTGATCGACGTGCTCAACCGGCTGCGGGGGCCATTCAACCTGTCGAGCCCGGCGCTGGCCGCGGCGCAGGCGGCGGTGGAGGACGCGGACTGGCTGGGCTTCTGCCGCTCCGAGAACACGCGCAACCGCGCGGCGCTCGCGGCGGGTCTCGCGGAATTCGGAATACCTTCCGACCCTTCGGAGGCGAATTTCGTGCTCGCCCGGTTTCGCGATGCGGCCGAGGCCTCGGCTTGCGACGCGGCGCTCCGGGCGGGCGGCGTGATCGTGCGCCGGGTGGCGGGCTACGGCCTGCCGGCCGCGCTGCGAATCACAGTGGGCGACGGGGCCGCCTGCGCGCGGGTGCTGGGATGCGTGTCCGCATTCCTTGGGGTGCGGGCGTGAAGCCCTACAGTCGGGTGGCGCTCATCGGGCTGGGGCTTATCGCCTCCTCAATCAGCCGCGCGATGCAGCGCGCGGGGCTCGCGAGCGAGATTACGGGGTACGCCCGGTCTCAGGAGACGCGCGACGAGGCCGCCCGCCTTGGATTGGGGCGCATCTGTCCCAGCGCCGTCGAGGCGGTCGCAGGCGCGGATCTGGTGATTTTGTGCACCCCGATAGGCGTCATGGGGGCCGTTGCCGCCGAGATCGGGCCGCATCTGATGCCGGGGGCCACCGTCACCGACGTGGGCTCGGTCAAGCGGGCGGTGATCGACGCGGTGGGTCCACACCTTCCCGACAACGTGGCCTTCGTCCCCGGACATCCGCTCGCGGGCACCGAGCATTCCGGGCCCGGTGCGGGGTTCGCGGCGCTCTTCGACAACCGCTGGTGCCTGCTGACCCCCGTGGCGGGCACCTCTCCCGAGGCGCTGGCGCGGCTCGCGGCGTTCTGGCGCAGGCTCGGGGCGCGGGTCGAGACCATGGAGCCCGATCATCACGATCTGGTCCTCGCGGTCACGAGCCACGTGCCGCACCTGATCGCCTATACGATGGTGGGCGTCGCGGACGATCTGCGGCGGGTGACGGCCTCGGAGGTGATCAACTATTCCGCGGCGGGGTTCCGGGATTTCACCCGGATCGCGGCGTCCGACCCCACGATGTGGCGCGACGTGTTCCTCTCGAACCCCCAGGCCACCATCGAGATCCTCGGACGGTTCACCGAAGAGTTGCTGTCGCTGCAACGGGCGATCCGGCTTGGCGACGGGCCGCATCTGCATGCATACTTCACCCGCACCCGGGCCATCCGGCGCGGGATCGTCGAGGCTGGGCAGGACACGACGGCCCCGGATTTCGGGCGCGGCGTCGGTGCCGTCGGGGAGTGAGGGGCAGGGAATGGATACGGGTCGATCAATCGCGGGGCTGATGCGCGAAATGGGGGAGGCCGCGCGTGCGGCCGCCCGCGATCTCGCCTGCGTGCCCGCAGCCCGCAAGGCCGCCGCCCTCCATGCGGCGGCGGAGGCCATCTGGACGGACCGCGCCACCCTTCTCCAACAGAACGCCCTCGACATGGCGGCGGCCGAGGCGAAGGGCCTGACGGGTGCCATGCTCGACCGGCTGAGGCTCGACGAGGGCCGGACGGCCGGCATGGTCGCGGGCCTGCGTGCGGTGGCCGAGCAAACGGATCCGGTCGGCACGGTGCTCGCCGAATGGGACATGCCGAGCGGGATCAACATCCGCCGGCTGCGCACGCCCATCGGCGTCATCGGCGTGATCTTCGAGAGCCGCCCCAATGTGACCGCCGACGCCGGCGCGCTCTGCCTCAAGGCGGGTAATGCGGCGATCCTGCGCGGCGGTTCGGAGAGCGCGCGCTCGGCACGGGTGATCCATGCGGGACTGATCGCGGGCCTACGGGCGGCGGGACTGCCGGAGACCGCGATCCAGCTCGTGCCCACCACCGACCGGGCGGCAGTGGGGGCGATGCTGACCATGACGGACCACATCGACGTCATCGTGCCGAGGGGCGGCAAGAGCCTCGTCGCACGGGTGCAGGCCGAAGCCCGGGTGCCGGTCTTCGCGCATCTCGAGGGCGTGGTGCATGTCTATGTCGATCGTGCGGCCGACCCGGAAAAGGCGCGGCGTGTGATCCTGAACGCCAAGACGCGCCGCACCGGCGTCTGCGGGGCCGCCGAATGCCTGCTGATCGACCGGGCCTTCTGGGAGGCGTCCGGGGCCCCCTTCGTTGCGGATCTCATGGACGCAGGCGTGGAGGTTCGGGGCGACGAGACGCTCGCGAGCCTCCCGGGCGTTGTGCCGGCGCAAGACGACGATTGGGGCCGGGAGTTTCTCGATGCCATCATCGCCGCGCGCATCGTCGAGGGCGTGGACGGCGCGATCGCGCATATCCGGCGTTACGGGTCGAACCACACCGACTGCATCCTGACCGAGGACGACGCGACGGCGGAGACCTTCTTCGCGCGGCTCGACAGCGCTATCCTGATGCGCAACGCCTCCACCCAGTTCGCGGACGGCGGCGAGTTCGGGATGGGAGCGGAGATCGGGATCGCCACGGGCAAGCTGCATGCGCGCGGACCGGTCGGCGCGGAGCAACTGACGAGCTTCAAGTATCTGGTCGTCGGGGACGGCGCGATCCGCCCCTGACGCGATATCCGTTCGGGCGTTACGCCCGCCAGGTGCGGATCGGGCCGCAATCCATGTGCACGAAGTTCGAGCGCCCGTAGGTTCCGACCCCGCCACCGCGGCAGGCCACCGCCGCCTTGGAAATATGGCTGACCGTGCGGCTCTTGAGGCGGACGTCGGCGGCCATGGCCTTCATGTGATAGCTGTCGCGGGCGGCCCCTCGCAACATGCGGTTGGTCTGGGGGGTGCGGTAGCCCGAGATCACGAGATAGGGCTCGGTGGTGTCGAGCATCCGGATGGTCGCAGCCAGGATGTCCACGTTGCGCGGATCGTACTTGCGAACCTCGTTCTGGCGCCAGTCGCGCATGAAGAAGCTGATCTCGGTGACGGCCTCCGGGATGTAGGCCCCGTCCACGTAATAGATGGTGTCGAGGGACTCGCCCGTCCGCTGGCTGTGCATGCGCACCCGGCGGATGTCGCCCGCACCGCGCAGCAATCCGGGTGCCTTGGCATAGGCAGGGGCGGCCGCAATGGCCGTCAAACCCGCGAATACGCCCAGAAACGCCCTTCGGGACGTCCGAAAATCGCTCGAATTCATGATGTACCGCCTCGATCACTTGCCCATTTCAAGGCGTCGTTTGTCGCGCCCCTGCGGACGTCATGCCACACGAAGCCGCGATCTCCAAGAAAACCTTGCTCAAAATACGTTCTTTCGGCGGATTCCCGCCGAACACGAAAAATTAACAAAGGCCATGTCTCTATGGGTGGTTAAGCCCTTGACGCTCCGCGCGACTTGTTTCGGGCCCACCCGCAGGCTAGACTACACCAAAAGAACGAGCAGACAGAAAGAGGCGATCATGCGGGTGAATTTCTTGCTCTCGACGTTGTGTGCACTTGCGCTGACCGGCACGGATGCCGCGGGCCAGACCGACGCGCTGACCGAGGCCGAGGCGCTGGCCCTCGCGGTGGCGGCGGGCACGACCGCGCCGGATGTTGCGGCACGGGTCCCTGCTGCCTCCGACCGGACGCCTGCGGCGTCCTTCAGACGGGCGAGCGCCGGGCTGACGGCTCAGGAGCAGACCGATGTCCTCGGGTTCTATGCCGCGCGGGCCTATGCGCCCTTCTGGGCCGAGGCGGGACGGGCAGCCGAGCTGGTCGCGGCCTCCGAAGGGGCCTCGGCCCACGGCCTTCCGCCGCAGCGCTACGCGCTTCCCGATCTGGCCGAGGCCTTCGACGCCGGGCCGGACGCCGCGGCCGGTGCCGAGATCGCGGCGACCCTCGCCTATCTGCGGCTCGCGCGCGATCTCAATTCGGGTCTCCTGACCCCGAGCCGGATCGACGAGGAGATCACGCTCCGCCCAACCCGGCCCGCGCAGGCGGATCTGCTGGCGCGTCTGGGATCCGAGCCGCTGCCGCAGATCCTCGCGGACCTCGAACCTCGCAGCCCGGAATACCGGGTCCTGATGGCCGAGAAGGCGCGGCTCGAGACGCAGGCGCTGACCGCCGACTGGGGCCCGCAGGTCGCCCCCGGTCCCACGATGCGCCTCGGCGACAATGGCGCACGGGTCGCGGAGCTGCGCAACCGACTCGCGGCCCAGGGCTATGCGGCGCCTGAGGAGATGGTGATCGAGGCGGGCCTCGGGTCCTCCTCCGGGGATCCTGCAGGCCGGTTCGACACGGGCCTCGAGACAGCTCTCAGGCAATTCCAGGCCGATCGCGGGCTGGAGGCGGACGGACTCGCGGGCCCGCAGACCCTCGCGGTGGTCAACGCGAAACCGGAGGCGGCCCTTCAGCAGATCCTTGTCAATCTCGAGCGCCTGCGCTGGATGAACCACGATCTCGGGGCGCGCCACGTCTATGCCAACATCCCCGATTTTACCGTGAAGGTCGTCGAGAACGGGCAGACCGTCTATTCCTCGCGCACGGTGGTCGGCAAGGCGCAGGAGACGCGCACCCCGGAATTCTCCGACGAGATGACCTATTTCGTCGTCAATCCGACCTGGCACATCCCCGACAGCATCGCGCAGCGGGTCTATCTGCCGAAGCTCAAGGCCAACCCGGACACGCTGGTCAGTTCCAACATGCGGCTCTTCACCCGCTCGGGCACCGAGATCAATCCGGGCCTAGTGAATTTCGAACAGTTCGCGAAGGGCAACTTCCCGTTCCGCATCAAGCAGAACCCGAGCGACGAAAATGCGCTGGGCCGGGTGAAGTTCATGTTCCCCAACCAGTACGCGATCTATCTGCACGACACGCCGCTGCGCGATCTGTTCGGCAGGCAAGTCCGGGCCATGTCGAATGGCTGCGTGCGGGTCGAGAAGCCGCTCGAACTCGCCTATCTGCTGCTCGAGGGTCAGGTGGAGGATCCCGTCGCGAGTTTCGACGCGTGGCTTGCCGCGAAGTCCGAGCGCACCATCACCCTCGACCGGCCGATCCCGGTGCATTTGGTCTACCGGACCGTGTTCGTGGACGAGGCCGGTGCCATTCAGCGGCGGTTCGACGTCTATGGGCGCGATGCCGAAGTGTTCGAGGCCCTCGAGGCCGCCGGCGTGACCCTGCGCGCGACCCAGGGCTGACGCGGCGGGGAGCGCCGTCTTGATCAGGCTGTCGGAACTCGCCGCGGCACTCGGGGCCGAGGCGGTAGGGGCCGATCTCCTGGTGCGCGGAGCCGCAGAACCCGCGGCGGCCGCGCCCGACCAGGCTTTTTATTACGCACTGCATCATAAAAATCATTCAGCATGATGAAATCCATTCCGCCATGACCTGCTCCTGTTGCTTTTTCACCTTTTTCGCGCCAGT
>JBBQYB010000102.1:0-12428 GCA_038209095.1 Rhodobacterales bacterium | reverse complement strand
GACCTGTGCCGGGCGCAGGAGCTGGTTCGAGAGATACTCGGTCGGATCATTGACCGCGGCGTCGGGGATGACCGCTCCGGCGGCGTCCGCCACGCCCGAGGCGACGCTGCCCACGGCGGAACCCGCGGTCTCGGCGACGGTTCCGGCGGCCTGGCCGACCGTGCTTGCGACGGTGCCGGCCGTGCTGGCGGCGAAACTCACGAGATTGGATAGCAGCAGCGTGGTGAGGATGGTGCCGAGGCCCCAGACCACCAGGCCGTTGACGCCGTCCCGGGTCGTGACTTCGGACTTTTGGGCCGTCTCGACCCTGCGCCGCATCCGGCCCGCGATATAGCCGCCGGTCAGATAGGCCGCGATGAAGGTGAGGACCATCCAGAGCGAGGTGAGGACCAGTTCAAGGGTGGAGGACTCGTCAGTGCCGTCGAGGGTGATGCCGGAGAGGCCGAGTGCGGCCCCGAAGGCGGAGAGCAAAAGGGCGAGGGCGATGGCCACCACGGTGCCTGCAAAGATCGCCGGCCAATCGACGTAGGAGCCTTCGGCGGAGGCGGCGGGAAGGGGGGTGTTCATGATGCGGGTTTTCCTTTGCCGAGCGGGGTCATGCGAGGCCGATCAGCGACAAGACAGCCATGATTACGACAACGAGGCCGACGAGATAGATGATACCACCCATGGGATGCGCCCTTTCGAGATACCGCGCGCGGGGTGCGGCGGCTTTTCGCGATGGAAACGTCCGCTGGCGCATTTCGTTCCTTGGGAGGGGTGCCCAAAGGTTCGACCGAAGCGGTTCTGCGGTGTTTTTGCGCTTTGTCCACGCGTGGACAAACGATCAAACCATTGAAATTGTTGTATATTATAATTCCTCTTCATCGAAGATTAAGTTTTGGAGACGGCGCGGCTCTGGGCCTCCGCCCCTGAGAAAACAGCCTGCGGGGGGGACGATGGCCGTCCGGATGGACGTGTCGAGTGGCCCCCTTTTCGCTTGCGACCGGTCATCCTTTGTTCTCCACTCGCGACTCGCATGGCGCGCCCGATGCGCTATGTCAGCGGGGTTATCAGGAGCGGGACATGGCCGAGCAGAAGTTCATCGAGATCCGTGGCGCGCGGGAACACAACCTGAAGTCGATCGACATCGACATTCCGCGCGATAAGCTGGTGGTCATCACCGGATTGTCGGGGTCGGGGAAGTCGAGCCTCGCCTTCGATACGCTCTATGCTGAAGGGCAGCGGCGGTATGTCGAGAGCCTGTCGGCCTATGCCCGACAATTCCTCGACATGATGCAGAAGCCGGACGTGGATCACATCAGCGGACTGAGCCCGGCGATCTCCATCGAGCAGAAGACCACGTCGAAGAACCCGCGCTCCACCGTCGGCACGGTAACGGAGATCTACGACTACATGCGGTTGCTGTTCGCGCGGGTGGGCGTGCCGTACTCCCCCGCGACCGGCAAGCCCATCGAGGCGCAGCAGGTGAGCCAGATGGTGGACATCACCATGGCGCTGCCGGAGGGGACGCGGGCGTATCTGCTGGCGCCCATCGTGCGCGACCGCAAGGGCGAGTTCCGCAAGGAATTCGCCGACCTGCGCAAGCAGGGGTTTCAGCGGGTCAAGGTGAACGGCGAGTTCCACGACCTCGACAGCCCGCCCACGCTCGACAAGAAGTTCCGCCACGACATCGACGTGGTGGTGGACCGTATCGTGGTGCGCGAGGGCCTCGCGACGCGGCTCGCGGACAGCCTGCGCACGGCGCTCGACCTCGCGGACGGAATCGCGGTGCTGGAGACGGCGCCGGCCGCGTCGGAGGAGGGTGCCGCGGAGGAGCCGGAGCGGCTGACGTTTTCTGAGAAGTTCGCCTGTCCGGTGTCGGGGTTCACCATCCCCGAGATCGAGCCGCGGCTGTTTTCGTTCAACGCGCCGTTCGGGGCCTGCCCGGTGTGCGACGGATTGGGGGTTGAGCTGTTCTTTGATCCGCGGCTGGTGGTGCCGGACGAGGGACTGCCGCTGTTGAAGGGGGCAATCGCACCCTGGGCGAAGGGGCAGTCGCCCTATCACCGCCAGACGATCGAGGCGCTGGCGAACCATTTCAAGTTCAACAAGTCGGCGCGCTGGCGGGATCTGTCCGACGAGGCCAAGAACGTGCTGCTGTATGGCTCCAAGGGGGTCGAAGTCCGGTTCCGCTATGACGAGGGCGGGCGGGTCTATGAGATTTCGCGCGCCTTCGAGGGGGTCATTCCGAACCTCGAGCGGCGCTACAAGGAGACCGACAGCGCGTGGGTGCGCGAGGAGTTCGAGCGGTATCAGAACAACCGGGCCTGCGGGGCCTGCGGCGGGTTCCGGCTGAAGCCCGAGGCGCTGGCGGTGAAGATCGCGGGACGGCATGCGGGCGAGGTGGTGCGGCTGTCGATCCGCGAGGCGCTGGCCTGGATCGAGGCGGTGCCCGAGACGCTGACGGCGCAGCGACGCGAGATCGCGCGCGCGATCCTCAAGGAGATCCGCGAGCGGTTGGGGTTCCTGGTGAACGTGGGGCTCGACTACCTGACGCTGGCGCGCAACGCCGGCACGCTGTCGGGGGGCGAGAGCCAGCGCATCCGGCTGGCAAGCCAGATCGGGTCGGGGCTGACGGGGGTGCTCTATGTGCTCGATGAGCCGTCCATCGGGCTGCACCAGCGCGACAACGGGCGCTTGCTGACGACGCTCATGAACCTGCGCGACGCGGGCAATACGGTGATCGTGGTGGAGCACGACGAGGAGGCGATCCGCGAGGCGGACCATGTGATCGACATCGGGCCGGGGGCAGGGGTACACGGCGGGCGCATCATCGCCGAAGGCACGCCGGCCGAGATCGCGGCGCATCCGGAGTCCGTGACGGGCATGTACCTGACCGGCGTGCGGGAAATCGCGATCCCGGCCACGCGGCGCAAGGGCAACGGCAAGAAGATCGTCGTGAAGAACGCGACGGGCAACAACCTCCAGGGGATCACGGCGGAGTTTCCACTGGGCACGTTCACCTGTGTCACCGGCGTGTCGGGCGGGGGTAAGTCGACGCTGACCATCGAGACGCTGTTCAAGACCGCGTCGATGCGGCTAAACGGCGCGCGCCAGACACCGGGGCCGGCTGAGGAGATCCGGGGGCTCGAGCATCTCGACAAGGTCATCGACATCGACCAGTCCCCCATCGGGCGCACGCCGCGCTCCAACCCCGCGACGTACACGGGGGCGTTCGGGCCGATCCGGGACTGGTTCGCGGGGCTGCCCGAGAGCAAGGCGCGCGGCTACAAACCGGGGCGGTTTTCGTTCAACGTCAAGGGCGGGCGCTGCGAGGCGTGCCAGGGCGACGGGGTGATCAAGATCGAGATGCATTTCCTGCCCGACGTGTACGTGACCTGCGAGACCTGCGGCGGCAAGCGCTACAACCGCGAGACGCTGGAGGTGCATTTCAAGGGCAAGAGCATCGCGGACGTGCTCGACATGACCGTGGAGGACGCGGAGACGTTCTTCACCGCCGTGCCGTCGATCCGGGAGAAGATGACCACGCTGATGCGGGTGGGCCTCGGCTACGTGAAGGTCGGGCAGTCGGCTACGACGCTGTCGGGGGGCGAGGCACAGCGGGTGAAGCTGTCTAAGGAATTGTCGCGGCGGTCCACCGGGCGCACGCTCTATATCCTCGACGAGCCGACGACGGGGCTGCATTTCGAGGACACGAAGAAGCTGCTGGAGGTGCTGCACGAACTGGTGGAGCAGGGCAATTCGGTGATCGTGATCGAGCACAACCTCGACGTGATCAAGACGGCGGATCACCTGATCGACATCGGGCCGGAGGGCGGCGACGGCGGGGGCCAGATCGTGGCCGTGGGCACGCCGGAGAAGGTGGCGGAGGTCGAAGCGAGCCATACGGGGCACTACCTGCGGGCGATCCTCGCGGCACGCGGACGGGTCGCGGCGGAATAGGCGGACGGCCCCACTTTCTGGCGTTCGCGACAGAAGATGGTGGTTTTGTACTGCCAAACGGCCTGGGGGGTGCATCGGACTCGACGATTCGGCATTCCGGTGCGAGGATGCAGCAGGGCACGGATCTCGTGCCGACGGACAGGCCAACCGTCTTCATCCGAGCATCCGGCCGTGCCGGGCGTGCCGCACAGGAGAGACCGATGCATTCCGACACCAAGACTCCGTCGCCGCAGGGACTGTCTCTGACCGCGAAGATCCTGATCGGCATGGTCCTCGGCATTGCCGTGGGCCTCGTGCTGAACCGGCTCGACCAGCCGTTTCTCGATGCGCAGGTGGTCGACGGGCTGTTCGCGATGGTGGGCACGATGTTCGTCAACGCGCTCAAGATGTTGGTGGTGCCGCTGGTGGTGTTCTCGCTGCTGACGGGGGTCATGGGGATCGGGGACATCCGCATGCTCGGGCGCGTGGGCGGCAAGTCCTTTGGCCTCTATGTCATGACGACGGCCATCGCGATCGCGATAGCCATCGCCATCGCGCTGATGATCGGACCGGGGCAAGGGTTCGTGATGGCGGGATTCGACACGTCAGGCATCGCTGCGACGGATCAGCCTTCGGTCTGGCAGGTGTTCGCGAGCATCGTGCCGGGCAATCCGATCAACGCGTTTGCCACCGGCGAGATGCTCCAGATCATCTTCTACATCGTCGTGGTGGGCATCGCCGCGGTCATGCTCGGGGAGCGGTCGCTGCCGTTCGCGCGGGCCTGTGAATACATGAACGAACTGATGATGAAGGTGGTGGGGATCGTGATGCTGTTCGCGCCCTTCGGCGTGTTCTGCCTGATCGCGCGGACCTTCGCGGTGCAGGGGATCGATCTGTTCCTGCCGGTGCTCACCTATGTGATCACGCTGGTCGCGGCGCTGTTCTTTCATCTGTTCGTGACGCAGATGATCGTCCTGCGGGCGTTCTCGGGGCTCAATCCGATGGTCTTCCTGCGCAAGATCCGACCGGCGCAGATCTTTGCGTTCTCCACGGCCAGTTCCAACGCGACGATCCCGGTGACCATGCGCATGGTCACGGAGCGCATGGGAGTGAACAATTCGGTCGCGTCGTTTACCGTACCGTTCGGGGCCACCATCAACATGGACGGCACCGCGATCATGCAAGGCGTGGCAACAGTCTTTCTTGCCAATGTCTATGGCATCGATCTGGGAGTCGGGGGATATCTGACGGTGATCGCGATGGCGGTGCTGGCCTCGATCGGGACGGCAGGCGTTCCGGGCGTGGGCCTCGTGATGCTGACGATGGTGCTGACGCAGGTAGGCCTGCCCATCGAGGGCATAGCCCTGATCCTCGGGGTGGACCGCCTGATGGACATGATCCGCACGGCGGTCAACATCACCGGCGATGCCGTGGTGACGGTCGTGGTGGCGCAGTCCGAGCGAAAGGTTGACCTCGGCGTCTACAACGATCCCGATGCCGGGGGAGTCGAGAGGTTCGACTTCGATCCCGAGGCAGAGGCCGCACTCGCCGCCGAGGCCCGCCCGCATCCGGCCGAATGACAAGAGGGCGACGGAGACACAGATCTACGCGGCACCGGGTACACTACAGACGGGTCAGTCAACGCCGCCGCCCTCTCTCCCTCCAACGCGGCGGAGCGCGGTTTATTCCCCGAAATATGCGTCCGGAGCGATTATCTTGCCCCGCGGAAACGGGTCAGCTGGTGTGGCCCCGGCCCGCGAGCCAGGGGAGCATGGCGGAAAAGTCGAGGCCGCGGCCCTCGCCGGCGGCAAAGTCGGCATAGAGCCGGGCGGCCGCGGCCCCGAGCGGGGTGGCCGCATCGACGGTCTTGGCCGCCTGCTGGCTGAGGGTCAGGTCCTTGAGCATCAGCTCGGTCGCGAAACCGGGTTTGTAGGCGTTGTCCGCGGGGGATTTCGGGCCGACGCCGGGTGCCGGACAATAGGTATTGACCGACCAGCAGGAGCCCGACGACGTCGAGACCACGTCGAACATCGCCTGACGGTCGAGGCCGAGCTTGTCCGCAAGGGCGAAGGCCTCGCAGACGCCGATCATCGAAATGCCGAGGATCATGTTGTTGCAGATCTTGGCGGCTTGGCCCGCGCCTGATGCGCCGCAATGGACCGCGCGCGATCCCATGATGTCGAAGAGAGGTCGGGCCTTCGCGAAGGCCTCTGGAGAGCCGCCCGCCATGAAGGTGAGGGTGCCGGCCGTGGCACCGCCGGTGCCGCCCGACACGGGGGCATCGACGGCGAGAAGGCCCGCGGCCTCCGCCTCGGCCGCGGCATCCCGCGCGCTCTCGACGTCCACGGTGGAGCAATCGACGAGGACCGCACCTGACCGGGCCGCGGGGACGATTTCGGCATAGACGGCGCGCAGGATCGCACCGTTCGGCAACATGGTGACGATGGCGTCCCGGTCGCGCGCGGCTTCCGCCGCGGAGGCGGCGATAGCAATGCCCTCGACGGCGACACCCGCGGTGTCGAAGCCCGTCACCGCATGGCCATCCGCTGCGAGGTTGCGGGCCATGGGGGCACCCATGTTTCCGAGGCCGATGAAACCGATGTTCATGCGCAGTGTCCTTTCAGTCCCAAGTCAGCTCGTCGTCGTCCAAGGGGGCCAGCATGGCGGCGATGCGGGCCGGAGCGAGATCGTCCACGGCATCGCGCCACTGGGGTTTGCGGTCCTTGTCGATGACCTGGGCGCGGATGCCCTCCGCGAGATCGCCGTCCGACAGGCTGCGGGCGGTGAAGCGGAATTCGCGGCTGAGGGCGGGCTCGACGCCGGGAACCTTGCGGGCGGCGCGCACCAGTTCGAGCGTGCAAGCCATGGACAGTGGCGATTGCTTCAGGAGGGTCGCACGGACATGCGCGCCCCAGTCGCCAGGCGCGAGGCGGGCCATGAGCGTCGGCAGGTCGGGCGCGTCGAAGGCATCGTCGATCTCGGTGCGGTGCTGCGCGAGGTCATCTGCGGGCAGGGGGCAGGCGAAGGCCGCGATTTCGGCCGGGTCGCCCTTGGCTGTAAGCCGGGCGGTGAGGGCGGGCCAGTCGGCCTCGGGAATGAAGGTGTCGGCGAAGCCCGCCGCAATGGCCTCGCCCGGACCCATGCGGTGGCCGGTGAGCCCGAGGTATTCGCCCAGGCGACCGGGGGCGCGGGCCAGCAGATGCGTGCCGCCGATATCGGGGATGAGGCCGATGGCGCATTCGGGCATGGCGATGCGGGTGCTGTCGCAGACGATGCGGTGGCTGCCGTGGCTGGCGATGCCGACGCCGCCGCCGAGCACGAAACCCTGGGTGAGGGCGACATAGGGTTTGGGGTAGGCGGCGATCAGGGCGTTGAGGCGGTATTCTCGCGCCCAGAAGCGACGGGGATAGGTGAAGTCGCCGCGCCGGGCGGCCGCGTAGATTTCCGTGAGATCACCACCGGCGCAAAAGGCGCGCGGCCCCTCCGCATCGATCACAACGAGGGCTATGGCGGGGTCGCCCTGCCAGGCATGCAGCGCGGCCTCTATGGCCAGCGTCATGTCGTGGGTGAGGGCGTTGAGCGCCTTGGGGCGGGTGAGGGTGATGCGTCCGGCGCGGCCCTCGGTGCGGATGTGGATGTCGCTCACGGGGCCTCCGCGATCAGGGCGCGGGCGATGATGAGGCGCATGATCTCGTTGGTGCCCTCGAGGATCTGGTGCACGCGTAGATCGCGCACGATCTTCTCGATGCCGTAATCCGCGAGATAGCCGTAGCCACCAAGCAGTTGCAGGGCGTCGTTGGCGACGGTGAAGGCCGCGTCGGTGACGAAGCGCTTGGCCATGGCGCAGTGGCGGGTGGCGTCCGGTGCGTTTGTGTCGAGCATCCAGGCCGCCTGGCGCAGGAAGATGCGGGCGGCCTGGAGGGCGGTCTCCATGTCGGCGAGGCGGAACTGGACGGTCTGGAAGTCGCGGATGGGCTGGCCGAAGGCGCGGCGCTCGGACGTGTAGACCAGTGCCGTGTCGAGAGCCGTCTGGGCGGCCCCGAGCGCGCAGGCGGCGATGTTGAGCCGGCCGCCGTCGAGGGCCGCCATGGCGTAGCCAAAGCCCATGCCCTCGCCACCGAGCAGGTGGTCGGCGGGGACGGCGCAGGCGTCGAGTTGCACCTGGGCGGTGGGCTGGGCCTTCCAGCCCATCTTGCGCTCCTGCGCGCCGAAGCTGAGGCCCGGTGTGCCGTCGGGGACGAGGAGGGCGGAGATGCCCTTGGGGCCGTCCGCGCCGGTGCGGGCCATGACGATGTAGAGATCGGAGAAGCTGGCCCCCGAGATGAAGGCTTTGGTGCCGTCGAGGGTCCAGCCGGCGTTGGTGCGGGCGGCGCGGGTAAGGAGTGCTGCGGCGTCGGAGCCGGAGCCGGGTTCGGTCAGGCAATAGGAGACGATGGATTTCATCGCGAGCACGCCCGGCAGGATGCGGTCGCGCAAACCCGGTTCGGCATAGGTCGCGATCATGTGCGCGCACATGTTGTGGATGGAGATGAAGGCCGCGACGGTGGGGCAGGCCATTGAGAGGCCCTCGAAGACGAGGGCGGCGTCTAGGCGAGTGAGGCCCGCGCCGCCCATGTCGTCGGGCACGTACATGCCGGCGAAGCCGAGGCTTGCGGCCTCCTCGAGCATGGGGCGGGGCATGGTGCCCGCCGCCTCCCAGGCGCCGGCATGGGGGGCGATGCGGGTCTGGCCGAAGTCGCGGGCGGTCTGATAGATCGCGCGGCTTTCCTCGGAGAGGGCGAAGTCCATGGGGGCCTCCGGGCAAGGGGGGTCGGGTCGAGGCCCGGCCGGGTCACTCCATCGTGGGGATGGAGAAGGCGGCACCCTCCTTGATGCCCGAGGGCCAGCGGGCCGTGACGGTCTTGGTGCGGGTGTAGAAGCGGAAGGCGTCGGGGCCGTGCTGGTTGAGATCGCCGAAGCCCGATTTCTTCCAGCCGCCGAAGGTATGGTAGGCGAGCGGCACCGGGATGGGCACGTTGACGCCCACCATGCCGACGTTGATGCGGGACGCGAAGTCGCGCGCCGTGTCGCCGTCGCGGGTGAAGATGGCGGTGCCGTTGCCATAGGGGTTGGTCATGGTGAGATCGACCGCGTCCTCGTAGGATTTGGCGCGCACGGTGGAGAGCACGGGGCCGAAGATCTCTTCCTTGTAGATGTCCATGTCGGGGGTGACGTTGTCAAAGAGGCAGGCCCCGACGAAAAAGCCGTTCTCGTAGCCCTGGAGCGCGAAGCCGCGGCCGTCGACGCGCAATTCCGCGCCCTGTTTCACGCCGCTGTCGACGAGGCCGAGGATGCGCTGTTGCGCGGCCTTGGTGACGACGGGGCCGAAATCGACGTCCTTGCCTGCGGTGAACGGCCCGATCTTGAGGGATTCGACGCGGGGGATCAGGCGCTCCATCAGGGCGTCGGCGGTGGCGTCGCCCACGGGGACGGCGACGGAGATCGCCATGCAGCGCTCGCCAGCGGCACCGTACCCTGCGCCGATCAGCGCGTCGGCGGCCTGGTCGAGGTCGGCGTCGGGCATGATGATCATGTGGTTTTTCGCACCACCGAAGCATTGCACGCGTTTGCCGTTCGAGCAGCCGCGCCCGTAGATGTATTCGGCGATGGGCGTGGAGCCGACGAAGCCGATGGCCATGACGTCGGGGTGATCGAGGATGGCATCGACGGCCTCCTTGTCGCCGTTGACGACCTGGACCACGCCGTCGGGGAGGCCCGCCTCCTGCATCAGTTCGGCCAGCATCAACGGCACGGAGGGGTCGCGCTCGGAGGGCTTGAGGATGAAGGCGTTGCCGCAGGCGATGGCGGGGCACATCTTCCACATCGGGATCATGGCGGGGAAGTTAAAGGGCGTGATGCCGGCGACAACGCCGAGCGGCTGGCGCAGGGAATACATGTCGATGCCGGGGCCGGCGGCGTCGGTAAACTCGCCCTTGAGCAGGTGGGGTGCGCCGATGCAGAATTCCGCCACCTCGAGGCCCCGAATCACGTCGCCCTTGGCGTCGGGCAGGGTCTTGCCGTGTTCGCGGCTGAGCGCCTCGGCGAGCTTGTCCATGTCACGGTTCAGAAGTTCGACAAAGCGCATCATCACGCGCGCGCGGCGCTGGGGGTTGGTTGCGCCCCAGCCGATCTGGGCCTTCGCCGCACTCGCGACGGCTGCGGAGAGTTCGGCGGCGCTCGCGAGCGGCACGCGGGCCTGCACCTCGCCGGTGGCGGGGTTGTAGACGTCCGCGAAGCGTCCGGAGGTTCCGGCCACGTGCTTGCCGTCGATGAAATGGGTCAGGTCCTGCATCTCGTCCCCTCGGTGCGACAGTGTGGCGAGACCCTAGCGACATTCGGGTCGGGGCACAGGCGAAAATTGCTCAAGGCCGCAATGCAAATTTGCATGGCACTGCGCCTGTGATAAGCATCGGGGATGCAAAAAAATGCCGTGCGCTGGGACGATATGCGGGTTTTTCTGGCGGTCGCCCGCCGGAGCAGGCTGCTGGCGGCGGGACGCGAACTGGGGCTCGATCCCGCGACGGTGTCGCGCCGCATGGGCGCGCTGGAGGAGGCGCTGGGAGCGCGGCTGTTCGAGCGCTCGCCCCAGGGCTTTGCGCTGACCGACGCGGGGCGCAACCTCGTGACCCATGCGCAGGCGATGGAGGCCACCGCCTCAGCCGTGCTCGACGATGCGGGCGGCCCGTCCGACCGGCTCTCCGGCACGGTGCGGATTGGGGCACCGGACGGTGTGTCGAACTATCTCCTGATCGATGCCTGCGATGCGCTGAGCCGCGACAATCCGGACTTGCAGGTTCAGGTCGTGGCGCTGCCGCGGATGTTCTCGCTGTCCAAGCGCGAGGCCGATCTCGCGATCACGGTGTCGCCGCCCACGGCGGGCCGGCTGACCGTGCGCAAGATCGCCGATTATCGCCTTCAGCTTTATGGGCGGGCGGACCTGGTGGAGAGCCTCGGGCGGGTCCGGTCGATGTCGGACATCGAGGGCGTGCGGGGCATCGGGTATATCTCGGACATGATCTTCGACAGGGAACTCGACTATTATGCGCTGCTCGGACGGGCGACGGAGCCGTCGCTCACGTCCAATTCGCTGATCATGCAGTTGCGCTGGACCCTGCGGGGATGCGGGCTGTGCATACTGCCCGAATTTGTCGCGCGCGAGCATGCGGATCTGCGCGAGGTGCTGCCCGAGGACATCCGGCTAAAGCGCGCGTTCTATCTGGTGCGCCATCAGGACGACGCGCGGGTGGCCCGCATCAACCGCATGGCGGAGGTGGTGGTGGACTGGATGCGCGAGGCGCTGGACCCGGCGCCGCCGATCAGAGGGGCAGCCGGTCGAAGAGGCCCTTGAGCAGGCGTGCGCTGTGCTCGAGCGCTTCGTGCTCGCGGGCGTCTAGATCGGGGAAAAGTTCGGCCGTGACGCCGTCGGCCCCGAGCACGCGCGGGACGGACAGGGCGACGTCGCGCACGCCCTCCACCTCGCGGGTGACGGTGGAGACCGAGAGCACGGCGTTCTCGTTCTGGCGGATGGCGCCTATCATTCGGGCGAGACCCGCCCCGATGCCGTAATAGGTCGAGCCCTTGCCTTCGACGATGCGGTAGGCTGCGTGCCGGGTCTCGGTGTCGATACGGGTGCGCACCGCGTCGGTGATCGCTGCCCCGATCTGGGCCGCGAAGGCTCCGATGGGCACCGAGCCTGCCTTGGCGCAGGACCAGCCGAGGACCTGGCTGTCACCGTGCTCGCCCAACACATAGGCATGGATGGAGCGCGGGGACACGTTCAGATGCGCCCCGAGCAGAGTGCGAAAGCGGGCCGTGTCGAGGATGGTCCCCGAGCCGATGACCCGGTGCGCCGGCAGGCCGGAGATTGCCTGGGCCACCTGGGTCATCACGTCCACCGGGTTCGAGGCGACGAGCAGGATCGGGTCCGGACAGACGCGCAGGACCTCGCCCACCACGTCGCGAAAGACCGCGGCGTTGCGGGCGAGCAGATCGATGCGCGTCTCGCCGGGGGTCTGGGCCACGCCGGCCGCGATGATGACTGCGTCCGCACCGCGCAGGCGGTCGTACCCACCGGCAGCGATGGCGGGGCCGGCCACGAAGGGCATCGCATGGGCGATGTCAAGCGCCTGAGCCTCGGCGAGTGCGGGGTCGCGGTCCACCAGCACCACCTCGGAGGCGACACCCTGCAAACCGATGGCATAGGCGGCGGAGGCCCCCACCATGCCCGCTCCGACGATCCCGACCTTCATGGCGCGCGTTCTCCCCCTGATGCCGGTCTGTCCTAGCGCATCGCGCGCTGCAGCCCAAGGGCGTCAGGCGATGCGCGTCCAGAAACCGGCCTTGCGGCCGTGCTCGGACCGCAGCCGGGCCTCATAGGCGGCGTGGGGTTCGAGGGGAGCGAAGTCGTTGAGGTCGGCTGCGAGGGCCCGGCATTCCAGCAGATGGCGGACGGCGTGCCGGTAGCG
>JBBQYB010000101.1:0-12494 GCA_038209095.1 Rhodobacterales bacterium | reverse complement strand
CCCGCGTTCCGCGGCTTCGAGCCGGCCGTGGAGGCGCAGTTTCTTGACGGCCGGTGCGTCGAGCAGGACGGCGATGCTGCGCAATTCGTCCGCGGTGGGGGTGATGTCGAAGCCGAGGCCGGCGGCGGGGGCGAGCTTTCGGACCGCGACGACCCGCGCGAATTCCGGGTTGTCGGCGGAATGGGTTCCGATGTCGGGCATGGAAAGATCCTACGGGTGTGTCGCGCCGCGTCGACCCAAGTTCCTTGAACATAGACCATTCGCAGTATAGGGGAGCAAGGACTTTCCAGCCATGTCGAGGCAAGCCCCAGATGCCAACAGCCGTCTCGCGAAACGCATCCATCCTGGCGCTGATAGCCGGGCTCGCGGTCGCGGGTTGCGCGCCGACGGTCCAGGTCCACGGATTCGTGCCGCCGGCAGAAGACGTGGCGCGGATCACGCCGGGCGTGGACACGGCGGCCACGGTCGAGGAGGTGCTGGGGCTGCCCACCAGCACGGGGCTGTTGCGCGATTCCGCGTGGTATTACGTCCAGAGCACTTTCGAGAACTACACCTACAATCCGGCGCGGGTCATCGACCGCACCATCCTCGTGGTGCGGTTCGACCAGAACGGCGTCGTCTCCGGTCTCGGGCGGTTCGGGATCGAGGACGGGCGGATCGTGAACCTCACGACCCGCATCACGGAGACCGGTGGTCGCGAGCTCGGCGTGCTGGAGCAGCTGTTCGGCAACCTGCTCAATCTCGATGCCGAGCAGTTCGTCGACAACTAGGGCGTCAGCCCTCGTTCGCGGGGTCGAAGGTGAGGGCCACGCCGTTCATGCAGTAGCGCAGGCCCGTGGGGCGCGGTCCGTCGTTAAAGACATGGCCGAGATGGGCGTCGCAGGTGCTGCACACGATCTCGGTGCGGCGCATGAACCAGCCGTTGTCCTCGCGCTCGGCCACGGCGTCCGGGGCGATGGGGGTGTGGAAGCTGGGCCAGCCGGTGCCGCTCTCGAACTTCGCGTCGGAGGCGAAGAGCGGGGCGTCGCAGCAGACGCAGTGGAAGACGCCGGGGGCCTTGGGGAAGTCGTCGTGGGTGCCGGCGCGCTCGGTGCCCTTCTCGCGCGTCACCTTGTAGGCGAGATCGGAGAGCTGGGCGCGCCATTCGGCATCGGATTTCTCGACGGAGGGGCGGGTCGTGGTTGTCATGGCTGTCTCGTCCTCGGGGCCCGGCCTGTCGGGTCGGGCGGTTGGCGGGTATGGGGATGATCTAGGGCATGGGGACGGGTTTGTCAGGGGGGCGGGGCGGTGAGGCCGATCCGGGCGGTCGCGCGCACGGGGTTGCGTTCGGCGAGGCGGTGCGGGTCTGGGCGCGGGTGGCGGCGCTGAGCTTTGGCGGGCCGGCCGGGCAGATCGCGGTGATGCACCGGCTGGTGGTGGAGGAGAAGCGCTGGGTCGGGGAGCGGCGGTTCCTGCATGCGCTCAACTTCTGCATGGTGCTGCCGGGGCCCGAGGCGCACCAACTCGCGATCTATCTCGGCTGGCTGATGCATCGCACGCTGGGCGGTGTGGTGGCGGGTGCGCTGTTCGTGCTGCCGGGGTTTCTCGCGATCCTGGGGCTGAGCCTGGTGTACGTGGCGTTCGGAGACGTGGCGCTGGTGGAGGGGCTGTTCTTCGGGCTGCGCGCGGCGGTGCTCGCGATCGTGGTGCAGGCGGTGGTGCGGATCGGGAGGCGGGTTTTGCGCAATCCGGCGATGATCGCGATCGCGGGGGCGGCGTTCGCGGCGATCTTTCTGTTCGGGGTGCCGTTTCCGGCGATCATCCTGGTGGCGGCGGGCGTGGGGTTTGCCGGGGCGTCGTTGGTTTGGGCGGGTTTTGCAGGCGGGGGCGGGCATGGGGCCGGCAAGGAGGGGCTGGCGGATGCGCAGAGCGCGCTGGGCGAGGGGTTGCCCGCACATGCGCGGCCGCGGGGCCTTCGGTCGCTGCGGGTGCCGGGGGTGATCCTCGGGCTTTGGCTGGGGCCGGTGGCGGGGATCGTGGTGGTCCTCGGGCCGGATCAGGTGTTCGCGCAGCTCGCGGTGTTTTTCAGCCAGCTCGCACTCGTGACGTTCGGCGGGGCCTATGCGGTGCTGGCCTATGTGGCGCAGGCGGCGGTGGAGACCCGGGGCTGGTTGCAGCCGGGCGAGATGCTCGACGGGCTTGGGATGGCGGAAACGACGCCGGGTCCGTTGATCCAGGTGGTCCAGTTCGTGGGGTTCCTGGCGGCATTCCGCGATCCGGGGGCGCTCAGTCCTTATGTGGCGGCGGTGCTTGCCTCGGTGCTGGTGACCTGGGTCACGTTCCTGCCGTCGTTCCTGTGGATCTTTCTCGGGGCCCCCTACATGGAGCGGCTGCGCGCGAATGCGGCGCTGAGCGGGGCGCTGGCGGCGATCACGGCGGCTGTGGTGGGCGTGATCGCGAACCTCGGGTTGTGGTTCGGGGTGCATGTGCTGTTTCGCGCGCAGGTCGCGTGGTCGGGCTGGGGCATGGCGGTCGAGGTGCCGATCCTGTCGAGCCTCAACGGGGCCGCGGCGGGGCTCGCAGGGCTAGCGATGCTCGCGGTGTTCGTGCTGCGGCTCGGGGTGGTGAGCGTGCTGGCCGGGGCCGCGGTGGCGGGGGCCGCGTGGACGGTGCTTGCGGGGGCGGGCGGGCTCTGAGCGGACCCGGACTTGCCGGTGGCGGTCGCTTGGGGTAATTCCCGAGCGATCTCGTCGGAAAAGGACGCGCGATGCTTTCCCGGATCCTGAGCGTGCTGGCCTGGCTGGTCGCAGTAGCCTGTGTGGCCCCGCTGCTGGCTGCGGCCGTGGCGGCGCTGCTGGGGGATCTCGAGACCTGGCGGTCGCTGGTTGATACGGTGCTGCCGGGCTATACGGTCAACACGCTGATGCTGGTGTCGCTCGTCAGCGTCGGGGCGGCGCTGGTGGGGACGGGGGCCGCGTGGCTCGTGACGATCTACCGGTTTCCGGGCGTGCGGCTTCTGGAGGTGATGCTGGTCCTGCCGCTGGCGTTCCCCGCCTATGTGCTCGCCTATGCCTATACCGATCTTCTGTCGCATTCGGGTCTGGTGCAGACGGGGCTGCGGGCCGTGACGGGCTGGGGTCCGCGCGACTACTGGTTTCCCAACGTGCGCTCGTTGCCCGGGGCCGCGTTCATGCTAACCTGCGTGCTGTATCCATATGTCTATCTGCTGGCGCGCACGGCCTTTGCGCAGCAATCGGCCACGGCCTATCTCGCGGCCCGGTCGCTGGGGCAGGGACCGCTCGCCGCGTTCATGCGGGTGAGCCTGCCCATGGCGCGGCCGGCCATCGCCGCGGGTGTGCTGCTGACGATCATGGAGACCATCGCGGATTACGGGACCGTGGCGCATTTCGCGGTCAAGACGTTTTCCACCGGCATCTATCAGGCGTGGTTCTCGATGCAGGATCGGGGGGCCGCGGCGCAGCTGGCGCTGTGTCTGCTCGCGTTCTCGCTGATCGTCGCGACGCTGGAGCGCACGCAACGCGGACAGGCGCGCAACCACATGCGCGGCGCGCGCCTCAGTGGGCTGGAGCCGGTGAGCCTCGAGGGCTGGCGCGGCTGGGTGGCGACCGGGCTATGCCTCGTGCCGGTGGTGGTGGGGTTCATCGCCCCGGTGGTCATACTGGGGCGGATGGCGCTGCGGTCCCAGCACAGCCTGTTCGATCCGCGCTATCTCGAGTTCGTCGGCAATTCGCTGACGCTGGCGGCCATCGCCTGCGTGCTGACGGTGGCGGGCGCCATAGCCATCGGGCACCGCGCCCGGATGCGTCCGGGACGCACCTCGAGGGTCATGACGCTCGCGGCGGGGCTCGGGTATGCGGTGCCGGGCGGCGTGATCGCGGTGGGGTTGCTGGCACCGTTCGCGGCCGTCGACAATCTGATCGACGGGTTCGCCCGGGCGCAGTTCGGGATCTCCACCGGGCTCCTGTTCACGGGCACGATCTGGCTGGTGATCCTCGCCTACATGGCACGGTTCATGGCGGTGGCGCTCAACGGGTTCGACGCGGGGCTCGCCACTGTCAGCCCGCATCTCGATGCGGTGGCCCGCACCCTCGGGCGGACGCCGCCGCGCGTGCTGTTCGGGGTGCACCTGCCGATCCTGAAAGGCAGCCTCCTGACGGCGCTCCTGATCGTCTTCGTCGACGTGATGAAGGAATTGCCCGCGACCATGATCCTGCGGCCGTTCAATTTCGACACGCTGGCGGTGCAGGCGTTCCGGCTCGCGGCGGACGAGCGGCTGGATCAGGCGGCAATCCCCAGTCTGGTGATCGTGTCCGTCGGCGTGCTGCCGGTGATCCTGGTGTGCCGGGCCCTCGGGGGGAGCCGCAAGACCGTGCCGCGGCTGGTACCGGTGCGGCCCGCGGGCTGAGGCTCATTCCTCCTCGAGGACCCCGCCGAGGAAGGCGGTGACCTCGCGGCCGGCGGCGAGCAGGCTGCGCGAGGCCGCGAGGCTCGGGCGGTCGAGCGCGGGAAGCGGGGCCTCGAAGGCGGTCTCGGGCGTCAGGCTGTCGAGATCGAGGGGGGCGGGGGTGACGGGCGGGGCCGCACGGGTCGCCATGAACGCGGCCATCGCGATGCGTTCGGGATCGGCCCCGGTCTCGCGCACGCGCTCCCAGGCGCCTGCGGTCCAGGCATAGGGCTCGGCCGCGGCTTCGGCGCCTGCGTTCTCAAGAAGCGCCATCGCGGCCTCGGGATCGCCGGAGCGGGCGAGGGCCGCGGCGCGCAGGGTGAGCGCCTCAAACCCCGGCAGGCCGTCGAGGGCGATGCGCGCCGCCTCGGCGTCGTCGAGTGCCAGATGAGCGCGTGCGGCGAGGATGCGGCTCTCGCCATCGCCGCGCGACAAGGGGGGGGCGAGGAGGGTCAGGGCCGCGTTGGGCAGGCCCACGCCGATCAGGCGGTCCGCGATCAGGGCCCGGGCAGCATCGCCGTCCGGGCTCGCCGCGAGCAGATCGGTCGAGGCGAGGACGGTCTCGGCATAGGTCCCGGTCCCGACCTTATCGGGTTCGGCTTTTGCCAGCACGTCCTGGCCGAGGGCCGCGAACGTGGTCGCCTCATCGGGCAGACGGGTCCTGGCGATGCGCACCTCGGCCACGGCGGCCGCGAGATCGCCGCGCCGGGCCAGCGTCTCGACCAAAAGGCCGCGCAGCAACGGCTCACGGTCCGAGCCGCGCTGTTGCTGGACCGCGCCGCGCAGGTCGGTCAGGAGGCGGTCGGGGAGCCGGAAGTTGTTGTCGATGGCGAGCCGCGCCAGCACCGCGAGGGCATCGAGCGCGTTGTGCGCGCTGCTCTCGGCCAGAACCGTCAGGGCCGTGGTGGCCTCGAGGAGATAGCCTTCGGCGGCGAGGAGCTGCGCCTCGGCGAGGCGCAGGTCGGCCGAAGGGGCCGTGCCGGGCCGGGCGGCGGTCACCTCGACGAGGCGCGCCTCGGCCGGATGCCCGGCCTCGAGCAGGCGCGTGACGAGCTGCGGCGCGAGGAGGCCGCGCAGGTCCGCAGGCATGGCCGCGAAGGCCTCCTGGACGGTCGCGAAGTTCTCCGGATCTTGGTAGACCGGTGCAGTGCCGCCGAGGGCGAGCCAGAGCCCGTGCGCGCCGTCGCAGGGCACGTCCCCGGCGAGGGGTCCGTCGGTGCTGACGGGGCGGCCCTCCACGGTGCGGGCGAGATCGGCGAGGAGTTCGCGGTCCTCGAACGCGACGTCAAAGGCGTCGAGCAGGTTGCGCGCCTCCGCGCCGAATCCGAAACGGATGTAGAGCCGGGCGAGATCGCGCACGGCGCGCGGATCGGGGCGGTCGAATTCGCCCATGATCCGGCCCAGGATCTCGGGCGTCTGGGCGTGCAGCGGCCGGCCGTTGGTCCAGTCGCCGACCGCGAGCCTGTCGTCGGGCACGCAGGTCTCGGGGACCGGTCTGGGCGGCTTGACCGCGCGCAGGGCGGCGCTGTCGCGGTCGAAGACGGTGATGGCCTCGATCTGCTGGATGAGGGCCAGTTCGGCGAGGGAGGTGGGGTCGGCGGGCTCGGGGAGTGCCAGGGCGGGGCGGGGCTGCGGGCGGGCGGCCGGCGGCTCGACGGGGACGGGTTCGGGTGCGGGTTCAGGTTCGGGTTCCGGAAGGGCCGCGACCTCGGGGAGGGGGTCGGGGCCGGACGTTGGTGTGGGAAGGGCGGTGCCGGGGTCGACGGCGACGAGGCCCTGATCGGCCGCGTGGGACAATTGCTCGAGCAGGACCTGTTCGGCGGAGGCCACGGCGTCGGCCTCGCGGGCGCGGCGGGCGATGGCGGCGTCGGGCGTCTCGGGGGGTTCTGCCGAGGCCTCGGGCGGCGCGTCGGGCGGCGCGAGGGAACTGGCCGCCGCGACCGGGGCGGTGCGGTCGGTGACGTCGAGGGCGAGGAAGCGTGCGCCGACGAAGGACGCGCTGATGCGGCAGTCGCAGTTCACGTCCACCTCGACGCGGGTTCCCGAGGGGGTGACCTCGGACGCGATGCCGGTGATCCGGGTGCGGGGGATGCGCGCGAAGACGCCCTCGGTCCCGAAGTCGATCTGGCGGCGCGGAAAGAACAGCGTGGCGCGGCCGGGGGCCGTCTCGAGCGCCCATTCGGTGCGGGGCTCGACCGTCAGGACCACCCGGGTGAAATCGGGGTGCTCGCCGGTGCGGATCGGGCCGCCTTCCTGGGCGAGGGCCGGCGTGAGCGTGAGGGCAAGGAGGGTGCCGAGGAGCGGGCGCATCATGCCGCGGCGCTCTGCTTGGCTCCCCGGAGGGCGTCCTCGAGGGCGGAATAGGTCGGGCGCATGCCGGCCGGCGTGTTCTGGCGGCCGACCTCGACGCAGATGTTGGGGGCGTGCTGGTAGAGGGCCGCGACGAGGACCTCGCGGATCAGGTTGTAGAAGTGCTGGTCCTCGTCGATGACGGTCTTGACCTTGGCCGCGAAGGGTCCAACGAACCCGTAGGCGAGAAACACCCCGAGGAACGTGCCGACGAGGGCGCCGCCGATCATCTTGCCGAGGATCGCGGGCGGCTGGTCGATGGAGGCCATGGTCTTGATGACGCCGAGCACGGCCGCCACGATGCCGAGGGCGGGCAGGCCGTCCGCCATGGTCTGGAGCGCGTGGGAGGAGTGCTGGTTGGACATGTGCATCTGCTCGATGCGCTTGGAGAGCACTTCCTCGACCTGGTGCGGATCGTCGTAGTTGAGCGAGGCCGAGCGCAGTGTGTCGCAGATGAGCGAGACCGCCTCGCCGTCCGCGAGGATGCGCGGATAGGCCGCGAAGATGGAGGAGGCGCCGGCGTCCTCGATGTGGGTGTCGAGCTCGACGGGGTTGTTGCGGGCGATCTTGATGAGTTGGAACATCAGGCACAGGAGGTCCTGGTAATCCTGGGTCTTCCAGTGCGGGCCCTTGAAGACCTTGCCCACGTCCTTGAGCGTGTGCTTGACGGCGTGCATGTCGTTGCTGATGAGGAAGGCGCCGATCGCGGCTCCGCCGATCATCATCATCTCGAAGGGCAGGGCGGCGAGGATGATGCCCATCTTGCCGCCGGCGAACATGTAGCCGCCGAAGACCATGACAAAGATGAGAACGATACCGACAGCACCAATCATGACCTACTCGCGATCCAGGAAATATGACGGCGCAGCGGCATCTGCCCCGGGATCCCTTGTGGGATAAGGACCTTAAGAAAGGTTCAAGCCCGCCTCATTCGGTCGGAACGCTCGAATTGCGGCTCGCGATGGTCAGCGTGATCGCATAGGCGGCGTCGGGCTCCATCCCCGTCAGGATGGCCGCTGCGATCTCCGGGCGCAGGCGCACGAGGAGGCCGGAGGCGAAGGTCACGTCCATCCGCGCGAAGATGCGCGCGGCATCCGCCGCCTTCATCTGCTCGTAGACGGCCGTCATGCGGTCGATGTCCTTTTCGGCAGCGTTGTCGGCGAGGGCTAGGGTGTTCTCGAGCTGGGACTGGGCCGTCTCGAAGGCGGCGAGCTGTTCGGCGAGCTTGGCCTCCGCGACCCGCAATTCCTGCTGGCGGGCGTCGAGGCGGGCTTCCTGTTCGCTCAGCTGGGCCTCGCGGACGCGGATCGCGGCGAGCAGGCCCTCTGTCTCGGCGGGCGAGACCGTCTGCGGCGCGCGGGTCTCTGATGCGGCCATCTCCTGGGCTATGGCGGCCCCGCTGTCGATCAGGCGCAGCGCGGCCGAGCCGAGGAGACAGGCCACGATCAGGCCTACGCCGCCGAGCGTGCCGAGACGGCGGGGTTCTGCGGCCACGGCCTAGCGCTCGGCGCCGGCGGCAAGCGCCGTGAGGGCGGCCATCAGATCGGCCTCCGACCCAAGGGCGGGCTTCTCGGCGGCACCGCGGCGACGCAGGACGGTATCGAGCGGGGACATCTTGCGGGGTTTGGGCAGGTCGGGAGGTCCTGCGTCCTCCAGGCGCGCCGGGATGTGGTCGGACTGGGGTTCCTGTACCCGGGCGGGCACGAGCCTCGGGCCGAGTTGCGGGCGCTTGCGGGTCGCGAAGATCTCGAGGCTGGCCGCGGACCAGGACGGATCGCCCGACCCCTCGGGCGCGGACGGACCTGTGCGAACTGCGATGCGGGTCTCGGCGGGTGCGGGATCGGACGGTGCCGCTGCCTCCGTCTCGGGCCTGCGAGCCTCGCGGCGGACCGGTTCCTTGTTCGCTGCGGCCATGAGCAGGCGCAACTGGCGCGAGGCGGCCTCTGCGCGGCTCACGAGATCCTCGAGGTCCTTGCCGCTGTCGCTCGAGGCCTTGCGCGCCTCGTCGAGCGTCGCACGGGCCAGTTCGATCTGTCGCGTCAGCGTGACGATCGCGCCGCCGAGCCCGGACTCGAGCGATTTCAGCGCCCGCACCCGGCCCGAGAGAACCCAGCAATAGATGCCCGCGAACAGGGTTCCGGTGATTAGCAGGCCGTCCGTGATGACTTCCATGGGGCAGGCTCCGGCCTCAGTTGAGAATGAATTCGGTGATGAGCAGGTCGCGCACCCGGCCTTCGCCTGCGACCACCTGCACGCGCCGCAGCATCTGTGCGCGCAGCCGCTGGATGGCGGAGGGATCCTCAAAATCCTCGACCTCGACGGCGCGCAGATAGGTGTTGAGGGTGTCGAGGACCCGCGGCAGCAGCGTGGTCACCTCCGCCTGGTGGACGGGATCGACCTCGAGCTGGCCGAGGAACCTCAGGTGGCGCGCGGAGGATCCGGGCGGCAGCGAGATCATGATCGGCTCCATCGCGACGAAGGCGAAGACGGGGGCGGGCCCGGCCGTGGCCTCTGTATGGGACCCGGCCTCGCCGCCGAGCATCGCGGCGGGATCGAACATCCCGCTCCAGACCGAATAGAAGCTCGCGCCCCCGAGGAGCGCCCCGACGAGGAGGCCGAACAGGAGGCCTTTCTTGCCGCCCTTCGCGGCGGGCTTGTCTTCGAGGTTCGGCGCGTCAGCAGCTTCCGCCATGGGGGCTCCGCGGATGTTCGGGATGTGGGTCCGTCTGGGTCTGGCTCGATCTGTCCGGGCATGTAAGCCAAGCACCACTAACCAAATGTTAAGCCTGTGCCACAGATTATGACCGCGCAGGCCAGACCCGGGTCCACCGGGGTCGGACGAAAACCAACCGAGGCGCTCTTGTGATACCGCAGTTGCAGGCTTTCTGGACCGAACTCGACACGCGGCGGCGCCTGATCGCGGCGCTCAGCGCCGTGGCGATCGTCGCCGCGGTCATCGGGATGGCGCGGCTGGCCGCGACCCCGTCGATGGCGCTGCTGTATTCCGGTCTCGACGCACCGGCCGCGGGCGAGGTGGTGGCGGCCCTCGAGGCGCGGGGCGTGCCCTTCGAGGTCCGCGACCAGGCGATCTATGTCGACGGCGCGCAGCGCGACCAGGTCCGCATGTCGCTCGCCAGCGACGGGCTGCCGGCGGCCGGGGCCGCGGGGTACGAATTGCTCGACGCGCTCTCGGGGTTCGGCACCACGAGCCAGATGTTCGATGCCGCCTATTGGCGGGCGAAGGAGGGCGAACTCGCCCGGACCATCACCGGATCTCCCAACGTGCGCTCCGCCCGGGTTCATCTCGCCAATCCGGTCAGCCAGCCCTTCACGCGCGCCGTCTCGGGGACCGCCTCGGTGACCGTGACCATGGCGCGCGGCAACCTCGACGCAGGTCAGGCGGAGGCGATCCGGTATCTCGTGTCCTCGGCCGTCATGGGGATGTCCCCGGACGCGGTCGCGGTGATCGATGCGGCGCGCGGCGTGGTGCTGGCGGGAGCCGAAGGGCCGGCGGGGTCCGCGAGCAACCCCAACGACCGCGCGGAGAGCCTGCGCGCCAACGTGCAGCGCCTGCTGGAGGCGCGGGTCGGTGCGGGACGCGCCATCGTCGAGGTCAGCATCGATACCGTGCTGGACAGCGAGACGATCAGCGAGCGCGTGATCGATCCCCAGAGCCGCGTCGCGATCTCAAGCGACACCGAACAGAACACCGAGAGCGCCACGGGGCCGGCCCCGGGCGTCACGGTCGCGAGCAACCTGCCCGACGGCGACGTGGGCGCAGGCGGCGGGGACAGTTCGCGCAATTCGAGCCAGACCCGCGAGCGCCAGAACTTCGAGGTGTCCGAGACCCGCCGCGAGCGCGTGGTGGCCCCGGGCCAGGTGCGGCGCATCAGCGTGGCGGTGATGGTGGACGGCGTCTCGACGCCCGGCGCCGAGGGCGCGCCGCCCACCTGGGAGCCGCGCCCGGCGGAGGAACTCGAGACGCTGCGCGGACTGGTGCAGTCGGCGGTCGGGTTCGATCCCGCGCGTGGCGACACCGTCACCATCGAGACGCTGCAGTTCACGGCCGTGCCCGAGGCGGGCTCGCTCGCGGAGCGGGGCGGGGCGGACTGGCTCGCGGCCAATGCCGGCAAGCTCGCGCAGGTGGGCGTGCTCGGTCTGATCGTGCTGGCGCTGATCTTCTTCGTGCTGCGCCCGATGATGCAGCGCCGGCCGCCCGTGGCCCTGCCCGAACTGAGCGGACCGCTCGACGTGCAGGCGCAGATCCAGCGCGCGCTCGCCAACGGCATGAACCCGAACGCCGAGGACGGCCAGGTGCTCGATGCGCCGCCCAGTACCCTCACCAAGATCGACCGCCTGCGCGAGGTCATCGCCGCGCGCGGGGATGACAGCGCGGGTGTCCTGCGCGCCTGGATCGAAGCCCCCGAGACCCGCAAGGAGCCCCTGTCCACATGAGCGGATTTCGCCTTCAGACGTTCCTGCCGGAGACGGACGGAGCCGAGGCCGCGGCGTCGGCGCAGAAGTTCAGTGAGCGCGATCTTGAGCGGGCGCGGGCGGAGGCCTTCGAGGCGGGTTATCTCGACGGGCATGCGGCGGCGACCGACAGCCATCTGAAGGATCAGTCCCGGCTGACGGGCGATCTCGCGGAGGCCCTGCACGATGCGCGGCTGACGAACGACGCGGCGCGCCGCCACGTGGCCGCGAGCCTCGGTCCGATGATCGCAGCCTTCGTCGAGGCGGTGGTACCCACGCTCGCCGCCGAAGGGCTCGCCGCGGAGGTGGCGGGCCGGGTGGAGCGGGCGGTGCTGGCCCTGCCCGCGGCGATCCCGCGGCTGATCTGCGCGCCCGAGGTGCGGCCCGCCATCGAGGCGCTGCTCGCGGCGCGCGACCTCGCCGGCGTGGTCGAGGGCAACCCGCGTCTGATGACGCGCGAGGTGGAACTGCACTGGGACGAGGGGTTCGACCGGCTCGACCTCGATGCCTGCGTGGCCCAGGTGCGGGCGTGCATCGCCTCGTATCTCGACCCCGCCCCCCCCGTCGCCGAAGAGATTGGACCCGAGCGTGAATGACATGAACGACGACGACGCCCTTGACGGCGGGCGCATCCCCGCGCCGGCCCAGCCGGAGACCTCGGCCCGGGGCAGTGCGCGAGGGGCCTTTCTGGGGGTGCCCATCGAGGTGACCATCTCGGTCGGCAAGGCGCGGCCCCTGGTGAGCGAACTGGTGGAGCTGCGCCGCGACAGCGTGCTGACGCTCGACAGCAAGATCGATGATCCGGTGGAGCTTTATATCGGGGACCGGCTGATCGCGCGGGGCGAGTTGCAGGAGATGGGCGACGAGTCCGGCAGGCTCGGGGTGCGCCTCACCGAAGTGGCCGATCTGTCCGGCGATGCGTGATCTGGCGCCGGGGCGGCCGGTCCTCTTGCTGGCGCTCGCGGCGGGCCTGTCGCTCCTGGTGCTGCCCGCGGTGGCGCAGGACCTGACGCTGTCGCTCGGGGACGGCGAGGGGCTGAACCTGCGGGCGGTGCAGCTGATCGCGCTCCTGACGGTCCTGAGCCTCGCACCGGGGCTTGCGATCATGGTCACCTGCTTTCCGTTCATGGTCACGGTGCTGTCGATCCTGCGCCAGGCGATCGGCGTGCAGCAGGCGCCGCCGAACATGATGATCGTCAGCCTCGCGCTGTTCCTGACCTGGTTCGTC
>JBBQYB010000100.1:0-12607 GCA_038209095.1 Rhodobacterales bacterium | reverse complement strand
CGAGACCGATGGAGAGGGCACCGGCAGACATGCGCGTCCCCTGTCCTGTCTCGGAGATCGCCACATCGACCGGCATCGGAGCCTCCCTTTTCCAACTCGTTATACCAGTTGGAGGCGGCCGGCAAATCAAATCGCGTCGGCGCGCAGCCAAATTCGCGAATGGCTCCGAAGGTCAGCCTCGGGTCAGGTTGGACTGGCGGTAAAGGGCATTGACGCGCAGGAGATGATCCGCCATGGCCGCAGCGGACCCCGCGGCGTCGCCGCGCGCAATGGCCTCGAGGATCTCGCGATGCTCCGCGAGCGTGAGACGCTCGAGGCCCGGGACCGCGACCAGATCGGCATGGAAATCGGTCAGCCAGCCGAACAGCGCCCCAATCATCGCTCCGTAGATTGGGTTGCCGCTCATGGCCGCGATTTCCTGGTGGAAGCGTCCGTCCGCCGCACGGAAATCGGCGGGCCCGTCGATGGCACGCTCCATGTCAAAGATGATCGCCTCGAGCCGGGCGATGTGAGTGGGCCCCCGCACGGAGGCGGCGATCCGCGCCATTTCGCACTCGAAGAGCGCGCGGGCCTCCTTGAGATGCTCGAGCGAGGCGGGCGAATTCGCAAGGATATGCTTCATGGTGTCGCTGATCCGATCAACCATGCGGCCGATCGAGGGGGCCGCGACCCGCGCCCGTCCGCCGTGTCGGATCTCGATCAGCCCCGCCCCCGCGAGCGACTGCATGGCCTCGCGGATGGCGGGCCGGCCCACGCCGAGCCGTTCCATCAGTTCACGCTCGGAAGGGAGGGTCTCGCCGACCGCGACCGTGCCGTTCCGGATCATGTCGAGCAGCGCGTCCCGCACGGGCGCGCTGAGCTTTTGACGGGGCGGTCTCACGGCATGTGCCATGCCGTCAGCTTTGCACCGAGACAGGTTCCAGGCAAGGCTCGGACCGTCTGTCCGCAAGTGGCGGGGGTACCGGCGTCAGGAGGGGCTGCGCGTCATCACCTGCACCGATTGCCATCCGATGGTCTGGTCGCCCTCCACCGCCTCGTCGCAGGCCACGGCCTCGCGGGCCGTATCGAGGCGAAGCTGCCAGTTGCCCTCGGGCAGGCCAAAGGTGGCCTCGTCGCCTGCGTTGAGCAGGATCAGCACCTCCGGGCCCTCGGCTATCTCGATGCACTTGCCAAGACAGGACAGGCCCTCGTCGCCCCAGTCGGCCTCGGTCATCTCGCGGCCCTCGGGATGGAGCCAGGTCACGCCATGCGCCCCGCCCCGGACGTCGCCGCGCACGAAGCGGGGCGTGATGAACCCCTCGATGGAGCGTCGCAGGGCCGTGATATCGGCAAGCGCCGCAATCAGGTCGGTGCGGGCCGCGTCCCAGTCGAGCCAGGCGATCTCGTTGTCCTGGCAGTAGGCGTTGTTGTTGCCCTGCTGGCTCTGGCCGAACTCGTCGCCGGCGAGCAGCATCGGGATGCCCTGGGCCATGAACAGCGTGGCGAGCATCCCCTTGGCCCGCCGCATCCGCGCCTCGAGAATGTCCGGATCCTCGGTGGGACCTTCGGCCCCGAGGTTGTGGGAGATGTTGTGGTCGTGTCCGTCGCGCCCGTCCTCACCGTTGGCCTCGTTGTGCTTGTCGTCGTAGCTCAGCGTGTCCCAGAGCGTGAAGCCGTCATGGGCGGCAAGGAAGTTGATCGACGAGGTGGCGGGTCGGTGGGAATGGTCGAACTGGACCGGGCTGCCCGCGAGGCGTTCGGCCACGCTTGGGAGCAGGCCCTGATCGCGCCGCCAGAAGGCACGGATGTCGTCGCGTGCCTTGTCGTTCCATTCGCGGAAGGGCCAGGGGAAGCCGCCGACCTGGTAGCCGCCGTCGCCGATGTCCCAGGGCTCCGCGATCAGCTTGACACCCGAGAGGACCGGATCCTGGCGGATGGCCGCAAAGAACGAGCCCTCGCGCTCGAAGCCGCTCGACTCGCGCCCGAGCGTGGAGGCGAGATCGAAGCGGAACCCGTCCACGTGCATGTCGGTGACCCAGTAGCGCAGCGAATCGAGCACCATGCGCAGAACCATGGGATGCGCCACGTTAACGGTGTTGCCGCATCCCGTGGTGTCGTAGCAGTGCCGCGGATCCTCGGAGAGAAGATAGTAGCTCGCGTTGTCGATGCCCCGGAACGAGAGGGTGGGACCCAATTCGCTGCCCTCGCAGGTGTGGTTGTAGACGACATCGAGGATCACCTCGATCCCGGCCGCATGGAGGCGCTTGATGGCCTGCTTCACCTCCCGGATGTCCCCGGTTTTCAGATAGGGCGCATGGGGTGCGAAGAAGGACAGCGTGTTGTAGCCCCAATAGTTGTTGAGGCCCTTTTCCATGAGGTGCCGGTCGTTGGCAAAGGAATGGACCGGGAGGAGTTCGATCGCCGTGACGCCGATCCGGTGCAGATGGTCGATGACGGGATCGGCGGCGAGGGCCGCGAAGGTGCCGCGGTCGGCCTTGACGATGCCCGGATGGCGCATGGTCAGGCCCTTGACATGGGCCTCGTAGATGACCGTGTCGTTCCAGCGCGGCCGGGCGGCCGTGTGATCTTGCCAGTCGAAGGCGCTGTCGACCACGACGCCCTTGGGCATGAAGGGGGCGCTGTCCCGGTCGTCCATCGTGAGGTCGTCCTCGCCGACGGTATAGCCGAAGAGCGCGTCGTCCCAGGTGATGCTGCCCCGGAGCGCACGGGCATAGGGATCGAGCAGCAGCTTGGCGGGATTGAACCGGTGGCCCTCGGAGGGCGCATAGGCCCCATGTACGCGGTAGCCGTAGATCTGGCCCGGTCCCACGCCGGGCAGGAAGCCGAACCAGATGCCGCCCTCCATCTCCGGCAGGGGGCGTCGGGCGATCTCGGTGCGGCCTTCCGCGTCGAACAGGCACAACTCGACGTGGGAGGCGTTGTCGGAGAACAGGGCGAAGCTGGTGCCGCCGTCCCGCACGAGTGCTCCGAGCGTGTCGGGACGCGCGAGGGAGAGATCGAAACCGGCTTCGATGGCGGAGATGGATGTCATGGGGGGCTCACTTGTGAAGGCCGTGCTTCGGCAGGGTTACGGGGCTGCGCCTTCCATGGACGCGGCGGGCAGATCGAAAGTGACGACGTCCCCGGTGGCAGGTCCGGGGTCGAGACGGAGCCGGACATGCAGATCGCCAGCGGGGGTGGACCGGGTCGCGACGAGCGTGTCCGTGCCGTCCGCCTCGAGTGCAAACGTCCCGTCCGCGAAGATCTGCGGGTGCTGCGCGCGCAGATCGAGCATGCGCCGGACCAGCCGGGCCTTGCGACCCGCAAGTCCCCGGGCGGAGGGAGCCTCTGACAGCGCGTTGAGATCGACGGGCCGGCGGTTGTCCGGATCGGTGAGCGCCAGATGCACCGTCTCGCATCCGCGGTAGATGTCGGGTATGCCGGGCAGGAGGAACTTGAGGGCGACCTGGGCGAGCGCGAGCGTCTCGCCCAGAGCGATCAGCCGCGCCACCTCAGCGGGAGGGTCCGCGCGAAAGTTCTCGATCAGAGCCGTCAGGAAGGCATGAGCGCGACCTTCGGCGGCCTCGTCCGGATGGGTCCAGGCGGTGATCTCGTCCGCTTCGCGCAGCGCCTTGGTCGCATGTTCGGCGAGGCGCTCATTGAGGTCTGGATCGGGGTCGGCGTCGGGCGCGTTCCAGATCGCGAGGGCCGCCTGCACGAGATACCAGATCACGTTCACCGGCAAATCGGACGCCTGCGGCAGGGCCTGCGCGCGCGCGATCAGGGCAAGCGCGTCGTCGGGGCGGCGGGTCCAGGCGACGAGGCGCATGCGGGCGTCCTCGCTGCGCTTGGTGTCGTGGGAGGAGGTGAGGATCAGGCCGTGCCCGGACTGAGCGGCGGCCCAGGTGGTGGCATCGGGGGGACTGATGGCCGGACGGTCGGGATCCGCTCCGACCTCGCAGGCCGCGAGATAAGGCGTCCAGCGAAAGCCGGCGGTGTCCTCGTGGGACTTCGCGAGCAACGCTCCCGTGACCTGCTGGAAGCGGATCTGGAAGGCCGTCTCGGCGGCAGTGTCCGGGGCCGTGATCATGCGTGTGAGCGCGTCGGTGATGTCGCGACTGCGCAGGCCCGCAGCGGCCCGGTCGGCGACCGCCTCCATCAGCGCGAGATCCTCGGGTGCGGCCGGGCGGCGGGAGAAATACGTGCGGTAGCGCGGGAACTCCGTCAGAAGGGCGATTATGGCTTCGCGCAGGGCCTCGTCGCCGGGATCGAGGGTGGATATCTCGGCGAAGGCCGAGCGCGCGAGGGTGATGAGGCGGCGCAATTCGGCGGCAAGATCGCGGCGGATCACGATGCCCTTCGCAGCGATCAGGGCGTCATGAAATGTGTCCGGGCCGCCGGTCTGGTCGACCCAGGCCGTCCGAAGACGTGCGGCCCCTGCCCCATCCGACAGCACCTGAGCGATCACGGTCGCGGCCTCATACCCGGTGGTGCCCTCCACCGGCCAGTCGCGCAAGACCTCGTCTCCAGTCAGGATCTTCTCGACCCAGATCGGGGTATCAGGCACGGCACGGCGCAGGTCCGCGAGGTAGGCCTCCGGATCCGCCAGCCCGTCGATGTGATCGAGCCGCAGGCCTTGCACGTGACCCGCCGCGACGAGATCGAAGACGAGCGCGTGCATGTCGGCGAAGACCTGCGGATCCTCCACCCGCATTCCGATGAGGCCTGTGACGTTGAAGAAGCGCCGGTGGGTCACGCCGTCGCGCTCGCGCGCCCAGTGCACCGCCCGCCAGTGCTGGTGATCGTGCAGGACGGCGGGATCTTCGGACGAGACATCAGGACGCAATGGCAGCGCCAGATCGCCGATGCGCAGCATGTCGCCGTCGCGCGACACCCGCCCCTGCTCCAGCAGCGCCTCGAAGGGCTGCTCAAGCCAGGGCAGGATGACCGGCCCCTCGTCCCAGTGAATGTCGAAATGGGGAGCAAAGGCGCTGTCACGGCCGGTCTTCAGCACATCCGTCAGCCAGGGGTTCTCGAGGGTGAAGGCCGTGTGGTTGGGCACGAGGTCGAGGATGAGCCCGATGCCCGCGGCCTGGGCGGCGCGGGACAACCGCTCGTAGCCGTCGCGGCCCCCAAGCGCCGGATCGATCTCGCCGGGATCGGTCACGTCATAGCCGTGGGTCGAGCCCTGCGTCGCGGTGAAGATGGGCGACAGATAGAGGTGGGAGATCTTCAGGTCCGCAAGATGCGGCAAATACGCGGCGGCTGCGTCGAAATCGATGCCGCAGCGCAGTTGCAGGCGGTAGGTCGCGGTGGGAAGGATCATGTGCGGGTGGCCTTCACGGCAAAATGGACGGGATCGGACAGGGCACCAAGCGCGATGGCGGGGCTGTCGAGGGAGAGGGGATCCTCGGGCAGCGCGCCGAGGTGGGCGACCATCTCGAGGACGCCCGCGTGAAAGGTCCAGACCGCATGGAGCGATTTCGGCCCGGTGGCGCGAACCTGGGCCGCCGCCGCCCGCCCCGAGACGAGGAGCGGCGAGACGGACTGCGCCCGAAAGGTGAGGCATTGCTGGGTAAGGGAGCGCCATTCCGCGGCATCCGGAGCCGGCGCGTCATATGGGCGGGAGGCGGCAAAGGTATCGGGCGAGAGCGGATCGGGCACCGTGCCGCCGAATTGAGAGAAGGCCGCGAATTCGGCTGCCCGGCCCTTGCGCACCGCCTCGCCGAGATCGCCGGTGAAATCGGCGAAGAACAGGAACGGGGCGCGCGCGCCCTCCTCCTCGCCCATGAAGAGCATGGGAACGGCCGGGGCCGTCAACAGAATGGCATGGGCGATCCGCACGGCCGCGGGGTCCGCGAGGGAGATCAGCCGTTCGCCCTGCGCCCGGTTGCCGACCTGGTCGTGGGTCTGGTTCGCGTTGACGAAGGCGGTCGGATCAAGATGGCCGGAGGGTCGGCCCCGAGCCGGGGTCTCGGGCGGGCGGGGCTGGCCCTGGGCCGCGTGACCCTCGGCGAGGGTGCGGCAGAGATCCGCGAGGGGGTCCACCGCGAAGCTCGCATAGTAGCTCTCGGACTCGCCGGTCAGCAGACAATGCATCGCGTGATGATAATCGTCGTTCCAGTTCGCGTCGATGACGCCTGACGCGCGGGCTTCGGGAAGGTTCCGCTCGTCCTCCGCGATCAGGAAGACCGGACAGTCTGGCGCAGCCGCGCGGAGAGCCTGTGCCATCTCCTCGAGCAGATGAACCGTCGAGGGATCGACGATGTGATGGACCGCGTCGAGCCGCAATCCGTCGAACCCGAAGTCGCGTATCCACATCAGCGCGTTCTGGATGAAGAACTGGCGGACCTGCGGGCGGGTGTAATCGATGCCCGGACCCCAGGGCGTATCGCGCCCGGCATCGAAAAAGGCGGGTGCGGCCGCGTGGAGGCTGCCGCCTTCGGGACCGAAGTGGTTGTAGACGACATCGAGAATCGCGAGCATTCCGGCCGCATGGATCGCACCCACCAGATCTGCCAAGTCCTGCGGCGTGCCGTAGGCGGGCTGCACGGCGAAGGGAAAGACCCCGTCATACCCCCAGCCCCGACCGCCGGAGAACGCATTGACAGGCATCAGTTCGACCGCCGTCAGTCCCAGATCGGCGAGATCCTGCATCCGGGCGGCCGCCGCGGCGAAGGTACCCTCCGGCGTGAAGGTGCCGATGTGGATCTCGAGGATCGCGGCCTCCGCCCAGTCGCGACGGGGGCGCGACCCGGTTCGGCGCACGCTGGACAAAGTGGCTGGGCCTGCGACGCCGTCTGGCAGGCAGCGGGCCGCGGGATCGACGACCGATTGGCCGTCGACGAACACTTCGTATCGGTCTCCTGCGTGACCGGGGAATTCTGCCCTGAACACGTCATCGTCGGAGGCCTCGGCGGCGATGCGCCCCTCGGCCGTCTCGATGGCGACCTCGCGCGCACCGGGGGCCCAGAGACCGAAAGACCATTTTCCGTCGTCCGTCGGCACGGTGCCCCAGGAAAGTGTCGGCTCGGAAGGGTCTTGCGGCATGGCGGCTCCGGTATCTCTCGTCTTGCAGGCGCGCATCCGAGGCCGTGAGACCGATCCGAATCGCGCAGCACCCGACCCGACCAACCGCGCGGCTTACGCTGCGAAACTGGACGTGACCGTCGCGGCGGGGAATCGGATGGTTGGGCCATCAGACTAGGCCCTCGCACCTGCGGGTGTCGACCCCGGCCGGTGCGGGCCCTTGATCCGCGAACGCGCGCGCGGATATGCGGTTCCCTGAGCCTCTGCATTGCAACCGCGCGCAAACGCCGGTCTAGTGCGCGGATGAACTGGCCCCTGTCGCACCTGCCGCAGCACAAACCGAGGGACACGTCATGGAGACCACCGCCGATCCGGTCGCCGCCGCCAAGGATGTCGTCGAGCGGTATCTCGAACGCTCCATGATCCCCGATCCCGAAGGGGCGGCGGCCTTCGTCGCCGAAACGCTCGAGATCGTGTTCACCGGCGGGCGGAGGTTCGCGCGCACCGCCGAGGCGTCCGCCTTCAACGCCAAACGCTATGCCTGGATCAAGAAGCGGTTTCTGCGCACCGATGCGGCGATCGATCCCGAGACCGGGGACGTCCATGTCTACAACACCGGGTATCTCTATGGGGAGTGGAAGGACGGCAGCGCCTTCGAGACCAACCGCTACATCGACACGTTCGTGGTGCGCGACGGCCTCATCGTCAAGACGCAGGTCTGGAACGACAGTGCCGAGATCCTGCTGTTCAAGGCGGGCCTCAGTGAGGCGGATCTCTGATCGATGCTCACCGCCCACGACAGGTACGACTATGTGCCCATCACCCGGCGCATCGCCTATGACTGGCCCGGAGGCCGGCGGCTGGCGGTCTATGTCGGGCTGAACCTCGAGCATTTCTCGTTCGGGTCCGGCCTCGGGGCGGAGCTGGCTCCGGGCGGGCCGCAGCCGGACGTGCTGAACTATACTTGGCGGGACTACGGAAACCGGGTGGGGGCCTGGCGCCTGATGGATCTGTTCGATGCGCTGGAGGTGCCGGTCAGCGTCATCGCGAACAGTGCGATGTATGCCTATGCGCCGGAGCTGATGGACGCGGTCCGGGCGAGGGGGTGCGACGTGATCGGCCACGGTCGGAGCAACGCGGAGCGGCAGAGCGTGCTCGGCCCGGGCGCGGAAGCCGACCTGATCGCGGAGGCTACCGCGGTTCTGACGGCAGCCGAAGGCAGGCCGCCCGAGGGTTGGTTGTCGCCCTGGATCTCGGAGAGCGGTCAGACGCCGGATCTGCTGGCGGAGGCTGGGTACGGCTACACGCTCAACTGGTGCATGGACGACCAGCCCGTCTGGTTGCGCACCCGGGGCGGGCGGATCCTCTCGATCCCCTATCCGCAGGAGATCAACGACATTCCCGCCATCGTCGCCCGCAAGGACAGCGGTCCGGCCTTTGCGGACATGATCATCGACAACTTCGACGAGATGCTGGACCAGGCCGAAGATCAGGCACTGGTCATGGGCATCGCACTCCATCCGTATCTGGTCGGCCAGCCGCACCGGCTCCGGCATCTGCGCCGCGCCTTGCAGCATATCACGGCCCGCCGCGACCAGATCTGGCTGACGCGGTGCACGGACATCTATGCATACTGCCGCGACGAGATCGCGGACCGGATCCCCTGAGGGGGCCTGAGCGGGACCGTCGCTTCTCAGCCCCGCATGCGCAGGCCGTCCGGATCGAACGGCGGCCTCGGCGCAATGCGGGCCCCCCTTCGGTGCCCGAGGATCTCCACTTCGAAATGGCCGGCCGCATCGAGACCTGCAAGGGCGGCGGGGACGTAGCCCTGCGCCAGGGACTGCCGGACGTGATGGCCGTATCCGCCCGAGGTGACCCAGCCCACCACGCGCCAGTCCCCGTCGCGCCGCACGTCGGACCGGGCCGTCACGCGGCCCCGCGCGTCGAACCGCGGCGCGCCGAAGCCGTGGGACGCGCCCACGGCGCTCGGCCCGTCGCCCTTCGCCCAGATGGGCTCGTCGCCCATTACGTCGGCGTCGACGGCATCCACCATCAGGCTGACCCGGCGCAGCGTCGGTCCTTCCTCGGCCTCGCGGGCTGCCGCATCCCGGCCGATGAAGGCGTTCTTCGAGAGGTTGACGAAGCGCTCCATCCCGCCTTCCATGGGCCCGTAGATCGGCCTCAGTTCCGCGAACCAGGTCGGGAAATTCTTTTCCAGCCGCATGGAGAGCAGGGCGCGCATGCCGAAATCCACGATGCCTTCGGGTGCGCCGGCGTCCTTGAGCGCGAAATAGAGCGTGCGCAAATAGGCGGGCTCCACCCAGATCTCGTAGCCGAGATCGCCGGTATAGCTGATGCGGTTCACGATTGCAGGGCAGCCCGCAACATCCATCTCGCGCGTGTCCATGAACCGGAACGCCGCGTTCGAGACGTCCGCATCGCAGAGCCGTGCCAGGACCGCCCGGGACTGCGGACCGGCGAGCCCCAGACCCACCAGCCGCTGGCCCAGCCGGTTCAGCCGGACCGATCCGTCCTTTGGCAGATGCGCCTCCAACCAGCGCATGTGATAGATCTGCGCCCCCGACGAGCCCCAGATCATGAACCGGTCTTCGGCGACTTTCGCCACGGTGAAGTCACCGATCAGCTTGCCCGCGAGATTGAGCATGGGCGAGAGAACGAGCCGTCCGGTGCGCGGCATGGAATTGGTCAGGAGATGGTTGAGCCAGCCCTCGGCACCGGGGCCGGAGACCTCGTATTTCGCGAAATTCGCGATCTCCGTGACCCCGACGCGCTCGCGGGTGGCCCGCACCTCGCGACCCACGTGATCGAAATCGTTGGAGCGCAGGAAGGACAGGGCGTCCTTCGGCTCCGTCCCCTTCGGCGCGAACCAGAGCGGGACCTCGAGGCCCCAGGTCACGCCCATGACCGCGTTGTTATCGCGCGTCATGACATCGTAGAGCGGCGTCGTCTGGGCCGGGCGCGCGGCCGTCAGTTCTTCGTTCGGGAAGCGGATCGAGAAACGGCGGGAATAGTTCTCCCGGACCTTGGCGTTCGTGTGGCGCAGCGTGGTAAAGTCCCCGAACCGGGCCACGTCCATCCCGAAGACGTCATGCCCCGGGTCGCCGTGGACCATCCAGTTCGCGAGCACCAGACCCACGCCGCCGCCCTGGCTGAAGCCCGCCATGACCGCGCAGGCCGACCAGAAGTTCGTGAGCCCCCGGACCGGCCCCACCAGCGGATTGCCGTCCGGTGCGAAGGTGAAGGGGCCGTTGATGACCTGCTTGATCCCGGCGTTCTCGAGCGCGGGGAAATGCCGGAACCCGATCTCGAGGCTGGGGGCGATCCGGTCGAGGTCGGGCTGAAGCAATTCGTGGCCGAAGTCCCAGGGGGTGTTGAGTTCCGACCAGGGCTTGCAGGCCTTCTCGTAGGTGCCGAGCAGGATGCCGTCGCGTTCCTGGCGGGTGTAGATCTCGCCCTTGAAATCGATCACGCCGATGAGTTCGCGCCCGGTCGCCCTATTGTATTCGGCGACCTCGGGCATCGCCTCGGTGAGCAGATACATGTGCTCCATCGCGAGCAACGGAAGTTCGAGCCCCACCATGCGCCCGACCTCACGTGCCCAGAGCCCGCCTGCGTTGACCACATGCTCCGCCCGGACCGTGCCCTGCTCGGTGACGACGTTCCAGGTTCCGTCCGGATCCTGGGTCAACTCGACCACACGGTTGCGCAGGACGATACTCGCGCCCAGCTTCTGCGCGGCCTTGGCATAGGCATGGGTCGTGCCGGACGGGTCGAGATGACCTTCGACCGGATCCCAGAGGGCACCCACGAAATTCGTCTCGTCCATCAGCGGGAACATCGCCTTCGCCTCGGAGGGCGTGATGATCTCGGTGTCCATCCCGAGGCAGCGGCCCTTGGCATGCACAAGCCGCAGGAAATCCATCCGCTCGGGGGTGTCGGCCATCATCACGCCGCCGGTCAGGTGCAGCCCGCAGGACTGACCCGACAACTCCTCAAGCTCTCGGTAGAGCGAGACCGTGTAGGCCTGGAGCCTCGCCACGTTCGGATCGCCGTTCAGCGTGTGAAACCCGCCCGCGGCGTGCCAGCTCGATCCGCTCGTCAACTCGGAGCGCTCGATCAGCATCACGTCCGCCCAGCCAGCCTTGGCGAGATGGTAGAGGACCGAACAGCCCACCACCCCGCCGCCGATCACCACAACCCGCGCCTCGGTCTTCATCTTGTCTCCCGTCTTCAGTCGAGCAGTGCGGCCACCATATCCGAATCGGCGTCCGCCAGAGCTTCGATGACATCGAAATGATGGCGTCCGGGCACGACCATCTGCGACATGTCGGCCCGCAGACCCGTCCACACATTCGCGAGAAGGGCTGTCTGGCGCAGAAATTCCGGCCGCTCGTCTGCCCCGACCCAAGTGTGGACCTTCACGCCGGGACGCGGCCACAGGAGCGCCGGGCTCTCCTGCGATGCTTCGTCGAGATCGAGCCGGAGGTCCGCATTCAAGCCGAGGCGCAGCAGCGGACGAAGGTCGTGGAGCCCGCTGATGGTCATCACCTTAGAGATCCGGTCGAGGACACGGTCCGGCAGGCCGGTGTCCTGACCGATCTGGCGCGTCACGAGATGCCCGCCGGCCGAATGCCCCACGAGGGTGATCGGACCCTCGAATACGGTCGCGATCTGGATGACGGCCTCGGTCACCGAACGGGTGATGTCGCGAATACGCACCTCGGGGACCAGTGGATATCCAGGGATGGCCACGGCCCAACCGCGCGCAAGGGGCCCCGCGGCGAGGTGAGACCACATGCCCCGGTCGAACGCGCGCCAGTATCCGCCGTGGACGAAGATCAGGACGCCCGTGGGCGTTTTTTCGGGCAGGAACAGGTCGACCTTTTCGCGCTCGTGCCGGCCGTAGGGCAATCCGGGGCGACACTGAGCCGAGGGCAGATCCTCCCGAAAGGCCTGCGCCTGCGCGGACCAGCGCGCGGGATACTCTGTCCCCCTCTCGATGTGATCGACGTTGACATAGGCCTCGTCCCAGTCGGATGTGCCGTCCTTGCCCAAGAGTTCAACCCAATTCGAGGCGGGTAATCGGCAGCATCATCGTATTGCCGGGGCCGGAACAGGATCAAAGGACAACACACACCTCGTCTCTTGGGAGAGCTAGTAGTCGTATTAGACCCCATCGCGCGACAAAAGGTCCGGACTGCGGTCCCGGACTTCGTATCCGCCCGAAAAGAGGATCATGCCAGGCGAGGGAAACTTGCCGCTTGGGTGGCGACCTTGCAACGATTTCCTGCGAGGTGCGAGGTGCCGATTAGCAGAAATCCGCCGATCGTGCAACGTGCGGCAGGCTTGGATTGACCTTTGGTGTCACAGGAACCCGGCACATCGGCCAGCGTGTCGATGGACACCGCGCGCAGGCAGCGGTAGGCGGGCGCGGGTCGGGGAGTGCGAATGATGGCCGGAGAGACCGTTCTGGTTCTGGGCGGGGCCCGTTCGGGCAAGAGCCGGACGGGTGAGGGGCTGGTAACGGCCCTGCCCGGCCCCTGGTATTACGTCGCCACGGCCCAGGCCTTCGATGACG
>JBBQYB010000099.1:0-12679 GCA_038209095.1 Rhodobacterales bacterium | reverse complement strand
TGCGCTGCTTCACGAACTGCTCGCGGGTGCGGAACAGAATGGCCCGCGCCTGCTGGTCTCCGGTCTTCGGCTCGACATAGCGCATGGTCGGGCACAGCGCTGCTTCCACGATCGCGTTCGCGTCCGCCGCGTCATTTTTCTGCCGTTTGATGAACGGCTTGACGTAGCGCGGTGCGATCAGTTTCACCGCATGGCCGACCCGCACCAGTTCCCGCGCCCAGTGATGCACGCTGCCCCAGGCCTCCATCACAACGAGGCACTTCGGATGCTTCGTCATGAATCGCTGGAACTGCGGGCGCGACAGCTTTTTGCGGAAAAGGACCGTCCCGTCCGCGGCCGCGCCATGCAGCTGGAACACGTTCTTTGCCAGATCGACCCCGATGCTGCTAATTTCCTTCATGGATGCCCTCTCGTTTCTCCTGTGACCTCAGCATCACAAGCTTGGCGCATTTCGACCCCGTTGGGGAGAGAGCGGCATCCACCCCATCTCCACTTTAAGCTATTGATTTTATTGATTCCGTCGGGCGACCGCACCGCTGACTCCGCACGACCTCGCCTAGCCGACAGTCACACCAAAGATCATACCCACCGCTGCGGTCGCGGCCATGGCAAGCGCGCCCCAGAACGTGACGCGAATTGCTCCCTTGACGATGCCCGCACCGCCAACCGATGCCCCGAGTCCGCCCAGCACTGAAAGCGCGACCAGAGTGGTGACCGCGACGACGAGAGTGATCTGGGCCGCAGGAACCAGCGCAGCAATGATGAGCGGTACAACAGCGCCGACCGCAAAGGTGGCAGCTGACACCAGAGCCGCCTCGATCGGATGCGCGGTCACGGTCTCCGAGATGCCAAGCTCGTCCCGCGAATGCGCACCAAGTGCGTCTTTCTCGGTCAGCTGGATCGCGACTTGGCGCGCGAGGCCATCGTCAAGCCCGCGCGCAACGTAGATGCGTGTGAGCTCGTCGAGCTCGGCCTCGGGTGTTTCCCTCAGTTCGCGGGTTTCGCGCGCGATGTCGGCCTGCTCCGCATCGGTCTGTGAACTTACAGAGACGTATTCGCCAGCAGCCATCGACATTGCCCCGGCGACGAGCCCGGCAAGACCGGCGATCAGGATCTCGGGACGCCCGGATCCAGCCGCAGCAACCCCGACGACGAGGCTCGCTGTGGAAACAAGACCGTCGTTCGCGCCCAGAACAGCGGCACGTAGCCAGCCGATGCGATGAACCATGTGAACTTCGGAATGGGAGAGTCTGCTCATCTCAAAAGGGCCTTCTGGGCTTTATTGCGGTGGATGTCAGCATGGGCGAACGACGAACCTCTGTATCGTCAGAGCTGCCCTCGACCTGACCTGTGTGCCCCGGCACGATCCTGAGAGCCCGCAATGCGTTGAGAATAACCGCCACGTCGATCAACTCCTGCAGGAGCGCGCCCTGCACCGGGGACAGGTAGCCGAAGGCCGCGGCGATCATGCCAAGGACCGAGAGACCAATCCCGGCAGCAACGCTCTCAACAGCGATGCGGCGGGACCGTTGCGCGATCTCGATCCCCGGCAGAAGGCGATCCAGGTGATCGACCAGCAGCACGACATCCGCCGCTTCGGCCGAAGCCGCCGCCCCACGCGCGCCCATCGCGACACCGATGTCGGCGGCAGCCAGCGCGGGCGCGTCGTTAACACCGTCGCCCACCATCATGACCGGGCCGTTCTTGCGCTCGGTCAGGACCAGCAGGACCTTCTGGTCGGGGGTCAGATCGGCGCGCACGGCATCGAGGCCAAGACCCTCGGTCACGGCCTCGGCAACGGCGCGGCGATCGCCTGTCGCCAGCAGGATGCGACCGACGCCCAGACGTCGAAGCCCAGAGAGCAGATCGGCCGTGCCAGCACGCAATGCGTCGGCCATCACGATGTGGCCGACGAGTTTCCCGTCGACGCCAAGGGAAACCACCACGGATCCCGCCTCGACCACCGTGCTTTCGGGGTCGGCGACGCCAAGCTGCGTGACAACGAAACCCGCGCCGCCGACCACAACGCTGCGTCCGTCGATTGTCCCGGCAACGCCTTCGCCGGGCGTCTCGACCACGCTCGCGGGGATCGGCAAGGCGATCCCGCGCGCTTGGGCCGCCCCGACGATGGCCTGCGCGATCGGGTGTTTCGATGCCTGATCGAGCGCTGCGGCGAAGTACAGAATGTCGTCCTCGGACAAATCGCCATGCCTGTCGATCGACACGATCTGCGGGCGTCCGTCCGTCAACGTGCCGGTCTTGTCGAGGATCAGCGTCGTGATCCGGGCCAGCGCCTCGAGCGGTTTCGCGCCCTTGATCAGCACTCCGAAATGAGCCGCGCGCGACAGACCGGCGACCAATGCCACCGGAACGGCGAGGATCAGCGGACACGGCGTCGCCACCACCAGCACCGCCACGGCCCGGATCGGATCGCCCGTGAACCACCAGGCGGCGGTTGCCAGCGCGACGGTCACGGCGAGGAACAGCAAAGAGTAGCGGTCGGCCAGCCGCGCCATTGGCGCCTTGGATTTCTGCGCCGCCTCGACCAGCCGGACGATCCCGGCATAGGTGCTGTCCGCAGCCGCCCGCGCGACCCGCAGGTCAAAGGCCTCGCCCGCATTGGTCGAGCCGCTCATCACGTCCTGCCCCCGCGCCAGCCGGACGGGCATCGACTCTCCGGTCAGCGCGGACTGGTCGAGCATCGCGCCGGCGCTCTCGACCGTCCCGTCCACGGGGGCGAGGTCGCCCTGCCGGATCAGCAGCAGATCGCCCGGCGCAATGTCGTCGAGCGGGACTTCATTCAGAGCGCCATTGCGATGCCGCGTGGCGGTCCGGGGCACGCGGGACAGAAGATCGCTCATCTCGCGCCGCGCTCGACCCTGCGCGAAACTCTCAAGAAAGGTGCCGCCCGAATACATCAGCGCGACAACGGCCGCCGCGAGCGTCTCGCCGAAGACGAGGGCGGCCGACATCGACAGCGCCGCCACGATGTCGAGCCCGACCTCGCCTTGGCCCAGGCTCCGGATGATCTCGACCACGAGGGCCGCTAGAACCGGAAGCACGCCCGCCGTCCACGCAATGCCGGCAAGTCCTGGCTGCCCGGACAACCAAAGGCCAAGGCCGGAGATCAGGCCAATAAGTGCCAGCCCCATCAAGGCGACGTTCATGCGATCATGAAACAATGGTGTCATGTGGTGCATGTCCCGGCATCAGTTCACGCGTTCGGGATCTGGACGGGTCTCGAACAGCCGTCCAACTCTCGTTTCGCGAAGATGATCGCCCTCACGATCAATAAAGAGAGCGTTCAAGTTACATCTAAACGCCAACATCGCGCCCTCCAAGCTTCCTTTTACCATCAGCGCCGTCGCCCAGGCATCCGCCTCGGCGCACGTCCGGGCGACGACCGTCACCGAGGCGGGCGACGCAATCAGGGGCGCACCGCGCCCGGGGTCCATGGTGTGCGACAGGCGGCGGCCCTGCACCTCGACCCAGTGCCGATAGTCCCCCGAGGTCGCCACGGCGGCGTCCTGCAGCGCGAGGATGGTATGGGGCGTGCGGCGAGCGGGGTCAGGTGCTTCCACGGCGATGGTCCATGCTTCCCCGTCAGGCCGGAGCCCGAGCGCACGCATCTCCCCGTCGATGCCGACAAGCGCGTCACCGATCTCATGCGCCGTCAGCGTCTCGGCCAGCCGGTCGACGCCATACCCCTTGGCGATTCCGTTGAGGTCCAGCGCCAGCGGCGAAGTCTTGCGGACGAGACCTGTTGTCCCGTCGATCTCGAGCGCCTGATTGGTAGGCACACGTTTGGCAGTCATGGCGCTGCGGATGCGCTCGGGCGCCGCTGCCTCGAGCCCGAACCCCCAGGCCGTCACCGCGTCGCCCATGCCGATGTCGAAGGCCCCGCCCGAGGCAAGACCGATCTCCAAACCAAGACGAAGAACCTCGCTCAGCCGACCTGGTACCATGACCCGAGCGCCAACAGGCGCTGCGTTCAGGCGCATCAGATCGCTGCCCGCGTTCCATGTGGACATCTGCGCGTCGACCTCGCCCGTGGCCGCCTGCAGCGCCGCCTGGACCGGCACCGGATCGAAGCCATCCGGCGCGAAGAAGAGCGTCGACCAGCGCGTGCCCATGGTTGGGCCGTTCAGGGCAAAGCGCACCCTCTCAGTAGACATCTTCGACATACCGCCCCTCCGTCTTCAGTACCGCTGGGGTGAGCCCGGTCGGTGCAAGGATCTCTGCCAGCGCATCCGCCACGCCCGCCGCCAGATCGCGTCCACCGCAGACCATCACACGGGCCCCGTCGCCGATGAGCTGAGCGACCAGCGCCGCGTCCCCGCGCAGCGCATCCTGCACGTAGTGGGGTTTTGTCCCGCGCGAGACAGCCATGACCAGACGGGTCAGACGGCTCTCTTTCTGCCAGGCGCGCAGCTCCTCGCCGTAGAAGAAGTCGCTGTCCGGATGACGCATGCCGAAGAACAGGTGGACGGGCCGCTGCCGCGCATTGCCGCGCACGAAGCCCGCCAGAGGTCCGATCCCAGTACCGGCACCGATCAGGATCAGCGGGGTGCGGCCCCGCCCCGTGCGGAAGCCGGGATTGCGGCGGAGGAAGGCGGTGACTTTGTCGCCGGGTTCGAGGGCGGTCAACTGGCCAGAGGCGAGGCCTCCGGGATGCTTCTTGACCACAATCTCGATGAAACCGTCGCGGCGCGCGGAGGCGAGCGAGTAGAGACGCGGCACGGGCGATCCCTCGGGCAGGATGCCGATCAGGTCGCCCGCGGTGAAGCGCGCGAAGGCCGCTCCAGTCAGACGTTGCCATAGAGTCGCCTTCGGCAGAGCGAAGCGCAGGATCGCTGTCGGGGCCTGAACCTCGTTTCCGTAGTTGCGGCGCGAGATCAGCGTGAGCGTCTCGGTGGCAGGCAGAACCGGCTGATGGGCGAGTTCAAGAGGGGTCCCCAGCACTTGCCCAAGGGTGCGTCCCCAGCGCGCGAAGTCCTGCGGTGACTGGCGGTCGATGGTGTCCAGGGGCAGAAGCTCGGACCAGCCTTTCGCGCGGGCAGCGCCGGTCACGGCCTCGGCGAAGGCGCAATAGGCCGGGAAGCTGCGATCGCCGAAGCCGAGAACGGCCATGGGGGCCTCGGGGGCATAGTCGAAGGTCGCAAGGCGGCTCAGGAAACCCTTGGCCGAGGCCGGTGCATCGCCGTCGCCATGGGTCGCCGTGAGGACAATGATCCGCCTCGCGCTGGCGTAGCGGTCCGGCGAGAAGGCCGACATGGGTGCTGCGTGCACGCTCTGCCCGGCGCGGCTCAGCGCGGCATGAAGCGTCGCGGCGAAGCCCCAGGTGCTGCCACCCTCGCTACCGACAAGCAGGATCGTCCCGGCCCGACTGGCAGCCTGATTGCCCCGAATGCGCGGACGACCGCGCCGACCGGCGAGCCAGACGACAACGCCAGTCCCGCCCATGGCCGGGACGCCGAGCGCCATCAGGCCCAGAACAAGGCCAAGCGTCGCCGCGCCCTGTCCGGTGTGCAGCATGTAGATGGTTTCCGAAACACGTTCCCATCCGGTCAGGTCAGTCCAGGCCAGCAGGGCACCGGTGCCCTGATCGAGATACCCGGTACCCCGGTCGGTCTTCAGCGTGAATACGTCCGTCGCATCGCCGGGATAGGGAAAGCTCAATTCCCGCAGTTCGTCGACGGGCGTCTCCACCAGAAGGGGCATCTGACCAGGTGCGAACGCCGCCTCGCCGCTCACCTCAACCGGCATGGCTGGCACGCCGCCACCGGGAAGCAGATCGAATGTGGAAGCCGTCATCCACAGGGCGGTGGTAGACGACAGGACAAGTCCCACGACCGCGATCCGCGCGATCTCGACGTGCAGCCGTCCGGCAAGCGGCCCGCGCAGGGGTGCGAACCAGTGCCGCCAACCGCCTGCGCGCCGCGCGACCAGCATCATGCCGCTGAGCGAAAGGATCAGCATCGCCACAGCGCCGACAGCAGTGGCAATGCGCCCGCCATCCCCCAGAAACAGCGACCGATGGAGGTTGGTCAGCCAGCGTTGCATCTGGTTCGGGTCGGCGGAGGCCACGCCCTGCCCGGTCGCAGGGCCGGTCACGGCGGTGCCGGGCATACCCTGATCGAACCAGTAAACGGTGATCCGCCCCGAGGGCGCGCGGCGGATTTGCTCGACGCCCAGATAGGCGCCCTGGATGCGATCCGCGAGGGTGGCCACCGTCATACCCGCCTCGGCCTGCGGCGCGGCAATGCGCTCGGCCGCAGGGAAGACCGACAGTGCCGCGCCGCTGAGGGAGAGGACGGTGACGAGAGCCAGAGCCAAGAGTCCCGGCCAGCGATGGAGTGCACGGATCATGGCCATCAACCCTCACATGTCGTAGGCGAAGCTGGCGACGTAGCGGCGACCCGCCACAGATGTGCCCGCACCGTCGGTCGTCAGGGGCACCGCCACCTCGTTCGGGCTGTCGCGCATGTCCTCGACCGCCGCGTTGATGTGTAGCGTGTAGCCCGCATCGAACAGCGCGTCGGCCAGATCGAGCGTGATCTCGAGCGTGCGGCCCGCGCCGACGCTGGCGCCGGTGATGCCGTTGACCTGAGCAGTGTCGCCGCCGGTGGCGCGGTACCAGTCGCTCAGATGCTCGTAGTACTTGGACTTGCCGCCGGCCATCCACAGGCTGCCCACGTAGGCACCAGAGGCGTCGGTGACGTACAGCGCAAGATAGGCGCCGTCGCCGCCATAATTGTTGAGGGTCGTGGTGAGCGTCACCGGCTTTGCCATGGCGAGGCCGGGAAGCGTCAGCGCGGTGGTGAGCGCGAGCGTTGCGAGAAGAGATTTCAGTGTCATCGGATCGGTCCTTGTTCGGAGAGTTGCGGCGAAGTGGCTCAGTTCACCTGGACCTGCGGCGGGGCGCCGTTTCCGAAGAGACCATTCTGCGGGGGTGCAACCGTTCCAGCGGGCGCGGGATTTCTTGCGCCACCGCGGCAATCGTCATCGTCTTTATCGTCTTCGCAGTCATCATCGTCATCATCGTCGTCGTCACCGCGCCGGGAGCCGTCCCGCCAGTTGCGGTCGTCATCGTCGTCGCTGGTGAGAACGAGGGGTATCGTCTGTGCCGCGTCCTCGAAGATCGCCGCGAAGGGCCGAGGGCTCCCGTCGGGGGCGGCGCTCATCGCACTCCAGCCGGTGGTGCCGATCACGGCGGTCAGCGCGGTGGAGGCGACAAGAAGGGTGAGGGTCTTTCGCATCGTAGGGTCTCCTTTTCGTTTGATGAGACCGATATGCAGACCCGACCTGAGGCTTTCCTGACGGCCCTGCGATTCCCGCTTCAGCTTGCCGTCAGGAAGAGAAATGCCCCGCCGATATGGCGGGACGGGAAGCTGAGGCGCGATCGCCTGGTAAGTGCGCCGAATCGATGTTCTGCTTGTCAGGCAAACTCAAAATGCTCGAAGCGAACCTGTCGCGGCGTCTGGCCAAGTGCCTTCAGACCTTTCAGGATCCCGTCTTTCAAGCCCTTCGGGCCACAGAACCACAGATCGGCATCCCGGACAGCGAAGGGCGCCAATTCGGTCAGACGCTCGGCCGTCAGGCGTCCATCACGCGCGGTTGTGACCACCTGAAAGCTGAACCAAGGGTTGCGCGCCGCCGCCGATTGAAGAATCTCCCCCCCGATCGCCTCTTCGGGAGTGCGGACACAATGAACGAGGTGAATGTTTCGCCGCTCCGCCTCGGTCAGGCTTTCCGCCCATGCAAGGAACGGCGTGATGCCGATGCCGCCCGCAAGCCAGATCTGGCGCGCGCCACCCTTGCGGAAGTCGAACCGGCCATAGGGCCCCTCGACCTGCACGCTCATCCCGGTCCGAAGGGCGTCAGGCAAGCGCCGGGTCCAGCCACCCAGCCCCTTGATTGACAGCGTCAGCGCGCCGTCAGGGCGTGGGGCGCTGGCGATCGTGAACGGGTGCGGTTCGGAAAAACCCGCTTCGGGCGCGCGGAAGAAGGCGAACTGCCCAGGTCGCCAGCGCATGGCCCGCCCTTTGGGGCTGAGCGTCAACGCAGTGGTGTCGCCGTGTCGGCTGATGTCGCTGACCGTGTACTCCCTGCGCCGCAGGCGCGGTGCGACGAATTCGGTATGCACCCAGGCAATCACTCCACCGAGACCGAAGGTGTTCAGCATCACCGACAGCGACGGATCGACCCCGGTCGGCATATCGACGAAGAACTGATGGAACACGATGACGGCGAAAAGAACGCCCATGAACCGATGGCTGAACCGCCAGATCTGATAGGGAATCTCCAGTGGGGTGAATGGCAACCGCCGGAACCAGCTGATCGCGATCAGCACGAGCAGCGCATTGAAGGCGAACTCCCCTGCCTCCTCGGCCAGATCCCCCAGCCCGGTCTCGCGCACCGTCCGCTCGAAATCCGGCTCGATCTGCTGGTGCAGGATCATCAGGACCATCGCGGAGATACCCAGCCACTTGTGGACCCTGTACATGCGGTCGAGGCCACCGAACAACGGCTCCAGCAGACGCGGTCGTGCGGCGAGGATCAGGGTCTGGCTCATGGCGACCACCGCCGCGGCCCCGACGGCAATCCCGATGGCTGCATCCGAACCGTGGGACGCATACGTTCTGAAGCCGAGCATCCCCGCCAGAATGCACAGCAAGGCGACCAGCAACGGGCCAGACAGACGAAGGACCTTGCCAAAAGCCGTGTGCCAAGGGATGGACGGCCGGACCGGCGCCAAGCTGGCATGATTTGCGAGCTGCGCCAGATCAGTCACTCTTTCGCTCCTCCCGGTCCCTGCGGGGGCGATCGCCTTCGTCCTCGTCGTCCTCGTATTCGACCTCGATAATTTCCAACGTGGCGGGATGAACCGTCGCCTCGATCCGGCGCCCCTCGGCATCCCGGCCGTCGATCTCGTAGCAGCCGTCGTCGATCTTGATGCGGCGCACCGTCCAGCCGTTGTCTTCGGCGAGGCGCTGAACGGCATCCCTCGGCTGCCAGTCCGCCATGGGCACGAAGCAGTCGTCGTCGGCAAGCGCTACCCCAGCCGGGAAGGCCGCGAGAAAGCCGAGAATTGTCAATGTCTTTTTCATTGGGCAAACTCCTTGTGGCACGCCTCTTGATGCAATGCATGCGCGGCAAAGCTGACGGGAGCCTGAAGCTCGAAGCACGGCGGTGTCAGCTGTGCGTCAGCCAGACACGTCAGGATCGGATATCGGGAAAGGAACGGGACCAACATGCGCATCCTGCTGATCGAGGACGACACGGTTCTGGGTGCCGCCGTGCGCGACCAGATCGCAGGCGACGGGCAGTCGGTCGATTGGGTCACGCGGCTGGATGCGGCGGGAGACGCCATGGCCGGCGCCGCCTACGATCTCGTGCTGATCGACCTCATGCTGCCCGATGGCCGTGGCATCGGCTTTCTGAAGGCGCTGCGCGTGCGAGGCGACGTCACGCCCGTGATCATCCTGACCGCGCTCGACCAGGTGTCGGACCGGATCAAAGGATTGAATGCCGGGGCCGACGACTACCTCGTGAAGCCCTTCGACCTGTCGGAACTGTCGGCGCGCATCGGCTCGGTCGCCCGGCGCTACAGCGGCAATCCGAACCCGATCATCAGCCATGGCGTGCTGGAGATCGACCTTGCGGCGCGCAGCATATCCCTTGATGGCAAGGCGGTTGCGCTGACCGCACGCGAATGGGCGCTGTTCGAGGCGCTCCTGTCCCGCCCTGGGCAGCTCCTGTCGAAGGCGCAGCTGGAAGAGAAACTCTACGCCTTCGACGTCGAGGTGGAGAGCAATACCATCGAGGTCCATGTCAGTCGCCTGCGCAAGAAGCTCGGGCCGCAATTCATCGAGACCGAGCGTGGCATGGGCTACCGATTGGGCAGGCCATGAGGTGGCCCGCAAGCCTGCAGGCCCGGCTCGGACTGTTCCTTGGCATTCTGTTGACCGTGCTGTGGCTCGCTGCCGCCTCCGTGACGGCCTTGATCCTGCGGGGCGAGATGGACGAGGTCTTCGACTCCGCGCTGCAGGAGACCGCGCAGCGCCTGCTGCCGCTGGCGGTCGTGGATATCGTCGGACGCGAAGAGGATGGAGTGACGCAGCGGCTTGGCGCAATCCGCGCGCATGACGAGTTCTTCACCTACGTCGTGCGTGATGCCGGCGGTCACATCCTGCTTCAGTCGCACGCGGCCGACGTGGCGGTTTTTCAGGACTATGACGGTCCGGGCTTCCGCCAGACCGCAACCCACCGGATCTACAACGAAGATGCGCTGCAGGGGACGGTCAGGATTACGGTCGCCGAACCCCTGGAACACCGCGCCGCCGTCGCGCGCGAGATACGGATGGGTCTGGGGCTGCCCCTGCTGATCGTGGTGCCCCTGGCGTTGCTGTCCATCGTCTTCGCCGTGAAGGCGAGCCTCGCGCCCCTTCGGCGCTTCGGCGAACGACTGGATGCGCGCAATGCCCGGGACCTGTCACCCGTTCCAGGCGGTGACATTCCATCCGAAATCGCTCCTGTGGCAGCCACCCTCAACAGACTGCTCGACCGGCTGAAGGCCGCCTTTGATGCCGAACGAAGCTTTGCCGCGAACGCCGCGCATGAGCTTCGCACGCCCTTGGCCGGCGCCATCGCGCAGGCTCAGCGCCTGCAGTCGGAAACTGGCGACACGGCCGCCAGGGCGCGGGCGGCCGAAATAGAAGCCACTCTCAAGCGACTGACCCGGCTGTCCGAACGCCTGATGCAACTCGCGCGGGCCGAAGGCGGACAGCTTCGCCTCGATCGATGCTCCGGTCTCAGGATCGCTGCGCGACTGGTGGTCGAGGATGTCGCCCGGACTGGATCGCCTGGCCGCATCGTGTTGACGCTGCCAGAGGCACCGGTGATGTCGGACCTCGATCCCGACGCCTTCGGTATCCTGTGTCGAAACCTCGTGGAAAACGCTTTGCGTCATGGCGCGGACGAGGCCCCGGTCGACGTGACCTTGACGCGGGATGGCCAGTTGATTGTCACGAATGACGGGCCCGTCCTGCGACCTGAAACTCTGGACCGTCTCACAGCCCGCTTCGAGCGCGCGGGCGCAAGTGCAGATGGCAGCGGGCTGGGCCTCGCGATTGTCGCCGCCATCGCGGATCGCATCGAAAGCCCTCTGGTTCTGAGATCACCGCGTCCAGGCGCTGCTTCGGGGTTTCAGGCGTCCATCAAATTGCCGGGAGACAAATCCAGTGCTTCGTCGCGGTCAGGCCTTTCCACACGTTGAAGATCCGCGAAGATGCGAGGCGCATACCGATTTCGATTTTGGAGCTCAGCAGCTTCGCGCCTAGTGGCTTGATCGGATCGAAAGAGTCCGATTTGGGGATTCCGCTCCGGGTATGGCCATGCGAGTCTGGCGCATGCGCACAGGGATCAGCTTCACCGTCTCGACCGACGACCGTCATCGCCTGACTGCGATCGTCGCGGCCTCGACCAGCGCCCAGAAGCATGTCTGACGGGCGCGGATCATCCTTCTGAGCGACGAGGGCGCCGGGACCTCGGCGATCATGACCGGGACAGGCAAGTCCAAAACCTGCGTATGGCGGTGGCAGGAACGGTTCATGCACGAAGGCGTCGACGGCCTGCTGTGCGACAAGTCGCGTCCGCCCGGCAAGGCGCGGGTTCCGCCGGAGCAAGTCGCCGAGATCGTCCGCCTGACGTAGGAGCCGCCACCCTTCAAAGCGACCCACTGGACGTTGCGCGCGATGGCGAAGGTCTGCGGCATCGCGGCGTCGACGGTGCAGGCGATCTGGAAGGCCCACGGCCTCAGCCCGCACCGCTGGCGGCAGTTCAAGCTGTCGAACTACCCGGCCTTCACCGAGAAACTCACGGACATCGTCGGCTTGTACGTCGATCCGCCGGCCCATGCCGTGGTGCTTTCGGTCGACGAGAAATCGCAGATCCAGGCCCTCGACCGCACTCAGCCCGGCCTGCGGATGAAGAAAGGCCGCGCCGGCACGATGACCCACGACCACAAGCGGAACGGCACGACGACCCTCTTCGCGGCGCTCAACGTGCTGGACGGCACGGTAATCGGGCAGAACATGCAGCGCCACCGCCATGAGGAGTTCATCCGCTTCCACAACCGCATCGAGCGCGAGGTCCCGGCCGAAAAGGCCATCCAAGTGGTCCTCGACAACTACGCCGCGCACAAGAAGGACAAAGTGCGCGCCTGGTTCGCCCGCCATCCGCGCTGGACCTTCCACTTCACGCCAACCTACTGCTGATGGCCCAATGCCGTCTAAGGCTTCTTCGCCAAGCTCACCCGGCGCAGGCTCAAACACGGGGTCTTCCATTCCGTCGTCGACCTTCAGGCCGCCATCAACCGCTTCGTCCGGGAATACAATGCCGACGACCCGAAACCCTTCATCTGGAAAGCCGATCCCGAAACAATATCGCCGCCAGAAACCGAGGGTTCCAAATGTTGGAATCAATCCACTAGTCGCCCAACACGGCGTAGTCGCTCAGCATCTCGGCAATGGAGGAGGTAAGCGTCCGGCCTGACCGCTCTACCTGGCGACCTTCCACGGCAGGAAGTCATCGACGCGGGTGATCTTGTGGTCGGGAATGCATGCGAGGGTATCGGCGAGCCAGGCCTGCGGGTCGATGCGGTTGAGCTTGGCGGTCT